>JBGAIO010000002.1:0-64622 GCA_044225415.1 Burkholderiaceae bacterium
GAGCACACGCCGTCCGGCGCGTGCGGCGAGCCAGGGAGCCGCGAGTTGCGCGCCGGCGTCCTGCACGGACACGTCGCCGTCGGCAAAGCCGGGGATGCGCGTCACCGGCAGCGGACGCTCGAGCGCGATGGCCTGCGCGCCGACCTGCGTGGCGCGCAGGTCCTCGGCAGCCAGCCGTCCGAGCATCGCGGCCACCGACGTGCGCGCCGTGTTCACGCGCAGCACCAGCGGCGGAGCTTCGGCCGCCGCCAGCAGGGTTTCGCGCCAGTGCGCCGGCTGCGCGTCGCGCAGCGCGGCGATCCACCACGCCGGCGCGTTGTACAGCACTGTTTCTTCGCGCCGTGCGCGGTCGAGCAGCACATCGCGCTGGCGCAGGCAGTTGCGCAGCACGGCGTTGACGAAACCGGCAGCAGGCGCCGTCGCAGGCTGCGCGCGCGCGGCCGCGACGGCCTGGTCGACGACGGTGTGCGGGGCGTGGCGAGGCGCGCTGGGCGACGCCGGGTCGGTGTCCGACGGGGGTGTGCCGTCGCCGACGAGCTGCGGCAGTGCGACCGCAAGCAACGCCGCCACCGGCGCAGCGGGCGGCCGGGAAGCGAGTTCGGCGATCAGCCATTCGCTGAGCGCGCGCCGGCGCACCGCCGTGTAGCTGAGGTCCTGCGTGGCCGCGCGCAGCCGCGGCCATGCGCCGGCGGATTGACGGTCGAGGACGCGGTCGAGCGCGCGGTCGAGCGATAGGCCCGCGACCACGTCGCCGTAGGTGCGCGCCGCCGCCTGCAGCACCTCGGCCAGCGGTGGTGCCGCATCGTGCGGCTCACGCACCCCGCGCGCTTCACCCACGAATGCTGTCCGGTGTCGTCGCCTCGAAGCGCTGGCCGGCCTGCAATGCAGCGCCCGCGAGGAATTCGCGCACCGGCAGTCGCCGTCCGCCCGCGCGCTGCAGGGCCGTCAGTCGCAGCAGGCCGCAGCCACAGGCAACGTCGACGCCCTCTTCGTGCACCGCGACCAGCGTGCCGGGCGCGGCCTGTACCGGCGCATCGATGGCGACCGCGCGCCAGATCTTCAGCGCTGCGCCTGCGAACGTTGCGGCCGCGACCGGGAACGGATCGAAGGCGCGCACCTTGCGCGCGAGCGCGTCGGCGGGCTCGCACCAGTCGAGCCATGCCTCCTGCTTGCCGATCTTGGCGGCGTACGTGGCGCCTTCGTCGGGTTGTGGCCGCGCGACCAGCCCAGCCACGTTGCGCAGGCCCTCGACCAGCAGCTGCGCGCCGACATCGGCGAGCCGCCGTGTCAGCTCGCCCGCGGTCTCGTCACGACCGATGTCGACTATGCGCGTGAGCAGCATCGGCCCGGTATCGAGCCCCGCATCCATCTGCATCAGCGTGATGCCGGTTTGCGTGTCGCCGGCTTCGATGGCGCGTGCCACCGGCGCCGCTCCGCGCCAGCGCGGCAGCAACGAGCCATGGACGTTGATCGCGGTGAGTGGCGGAGACAGGTCTGCGCGCAGGCCGCGCGGAATGTCGAGCACGGCCTGCGGCAGGATCAGGCCATAGGCCGCGACCACCAGCACGTCGGGCTGCGCCGCGCGCAGCCGTTGCAGCGCGGCCTCGGCCTCCGGCCCCTTGCGCAGCGACGAGGGCGTGGCGACGTCGATACTGTGGTCCAGCGCCAGCGCTTTCACCGGACTCGGCGTGAGCTTCAGTCCGCGGCCAGCGGGCCGGTCGGGCTGCGTCAGCACCAGCGGCAGCGACCATCCGGCGGCCGGCGCCGCATCGAGCAAGGCCGCCAGCGAGCGTGCGGCGAAGTCGGGCGTTCCGGCGAATACGATGCGCATCGCCGCATTCTAGGTGGCATGCCGCGGCGTTCCGTCCGGTTACCATCGCATCAATACAAGAACAATCAGGGAGACATGAGGCCGCTGTCCGCGCTGGATGCGCTGTTCCTGCATCTGGAAACGCCCGCCACGCCGATGCACGTGGGCGCGGCGCATCTGCTGGAGTGGCCCAGCCGCGTGAAGAGCGGCGACGACTACCTGCAGCGCGTGCGGCGTCACCTCGCGCGGCGCCTGCACCTGTCGCCGGTGTTCACGCGCCGGATCGAGACGATGCCGCTCGGCTTCGCCAACCCGGTCTGGGTGCGCGCCGACGAGGTCGATCTCGAACACCACGTCGTGCGCGTGCGGCTGCCGCGGCCGGGCACGCAGGCGCAGTTCGAGGCGACGATCGCGCGGCTGCACGCACAACCACTCGACCGCTCGCGCCCGCTGTGGCGCTTCCACGTCATCGACGGCCTGGCCGATGGCGGGCTCGGCTTCTACACCAAGATCCATCACGCCACGCTCGACGGCGCTGCCGGCGTGGCGCTCGCGCACGCGCTGCTCGATGTCACGCCTGCCGCACGCAAGGTCGAGGTGGCGCGCCGCCGGCCGCGTGATCATCCGAGCCTGGTGGCGCTCGTCGGCACTGCACTCAAGACCAGCAGCACGCAGACGGTGAGCCTCGTGCGCAGCCTGCCCGCCTTGACGCGGATCGCGGCGAAGCTTGCCGTCGGTTCGACGGGCTTCGCGCGGCAGTTCGCGTTCGGGCCGCGCACGCCCTTCAATCGCGTCATCGACGGCGGCCGCAGCTTCGCTTCGGCGTCGCTGCCGCTCGCCGACGTGCGCCGCATCGCCGCCGCGCACGAGGCGACCCTCAACGACGTCGTGCTGGCGATCATCAGCGGCGCGTTGCGCCGCTACCTGAAGACGCGCGGCGGCGTACCGCGCAAGTCGCTGGTCGCCGCGCTGCCGGTGTCGCTGCGCGAAGCGGGCAACGTCGAGGCGACGACGCTGGCGACGATGACGCTGGCGTCGATCGCCTCCACTGTCGACGATCCGCTGGAACGCCTGAACGCGATCCGTGCGTCCACCGCGTCGGCCAAGGCGATGACGCGCGCCCTGCGGGGCGTGATTCCCACCGACTTTCCGTCGCTGGGCCTGCCGTGGCTGCTGACCGCGGCCGCAGGCCTGTATGGCCGCACTTCGCTCGCCGACCGTCTGCCGCCGCTCGCCAACCTGGTCGTGTCCAACGTGCCGGGGCCGGAGGCGCCGCTGTATCTCGCCGGGGCGCGGCTGAAGACCTGGTGGCCGCTGTCGATCGTCGAACACGGCCTCGGCCTGAACATCACGCTGCAGAGCTATGCGGGCTCGCTCGACTTCGGCATCGTTGCCGCACGCGCGGGCATGCCGGATGCGAGGGCACTGGCGCGCGGCCTGCGTCCCGCGCTCGAAGAACTGCAACGCGCCACGCCCACCGCCCCATGACGATGACTTCCGACCACGGTTTCGATTTCGAGAATCTGCGCGCACCCGGACTGGTACGTCTCGCGCTCGAATGGCGCGCGCCGTGGGAGTACGGCACGACGCTGCTCGCCGGACCCTGGCTGCAGCAGACGCCTGTCGGCGACGGCCATCCCGTGCTGGTCTTCCCCGGCCTGATGGCATCGGACGCGTCGACCCGGCCCCTGCGCCGCTTCCTCGAAAGCAAGGGCTACGCGGCTTACGGCTGGGAGCAGGGATCGAACCTCGGTCCGCGCGACGGCGTGCTCGAGCACTGCATGAATCGCGTCCGCGAGTTGCGCCGCAAACATCGCCGCAAGGTCAGCCTGCTCGGCTGGAGCCTGGGCGGCATCTACGCGCGCGAGCTGGCCAAGGACTTCCCGCGCGACGTGCGCCAGGTGATCACGCTGGGCACGCCCTTCACCGGGCACCCGAAGGCCACCAACGCGTGGCGGCTCTATGAGATCGTCACCGGCCATCGCATCGGTGCGCCCGAGATCCACGAGCCGCTGCGCCAGCCGCCGCCGGTGCCCACCACGTCGATCTACAGTCGCACCGACGGCGTCGTGGCCTGGCACTGCAGCGTGGAGCGGCACAGCGCGCACACCGAAAACATCGGAGTCGAGGCGAGTCACTTCGGCATCGGGCTCAACGCGCTCGCCTGGTACGCCATCGCGGATCGTCTCGCGCAGCCCGAAGGCCACTGGCGCGCCTTCGATCGCAGCGGCCCGCTGCGCTGGCTGTATCGCGACCCCGCACGCAAGGCGTGGTTTCTGATGTCATCCTCGCGACAGCGATGACAGCCTCGGTTGAAGAAGACTCAGTGGCCGACGAAATCACCCGGCCGCCCTCGCGGTCGCCGCGAAGGTCCCCGTCAACGGCATCACGCTCGACGTCGAGGATCGCGGCGATCGCGCAGCGCCGCCGGTGCTGCTGATCATGGGCCTCGGCATGCCGGCGGCGGCCTGGCCGGAAGCCTTCATCACGCGACTGGTCGATGCCGGCCTGCGCGTCATCACCTTCGACAATCGCGACGCCGGACACTCGACGAAGCTGCGTTCGTCTGCGCTGCCCAATCCGCGGACGTCTATCGCCCGTGCATTGCTGCGCCTGCCGGTCCGCGCGCCCTATACGCTCGACGACATGGCGAGCGACGCGGCGGCGCTGCTCGCCGCCCTGGGCGTGCCGAGCGCACACGTGGTCGGCGCCTCGATGGGCGGCATGATTGCGCAGGTGCTGGCCGCGCGACATCCCGGGTGCGTGCGGTCGCTGACGTCGATCATGTCGTCGACCGGCAATCCGAGTCCGCGCGTGGCGCTCGGCAAGCCGCGTGCGCTGCGCGCGATCATCACGCGGCCGCGCAGCGCCAGCGACGTGCAGCAGGTCACCGATCACCTGGTGAAGGTGTTCGGCATCATCGGCAGTCGCTCGTATCCGGCCGAACCCGTGGCGCTGCGCGCGCATCTGCTGCGGGTCGCCGAACGCGGTTACGACCCGGCCGGTTCGGCGCGCCAGCTGCTGGCGATCCTGGCGAGCGGCGATCGCCGCGCGCTGCTGGCGCGCATCACCGCGCCGACGCTGGTCATCCACGGTCGCGACGACCCGCTGGTGCCGCTGGCCGGCGGCGAAGACACCGCGCGGCACATCCGCGGCGCGCGACTGAAAGTCGTCAAGGGCATGGGACACGACTTTCCGGACGCGCTGCTGCCCGACGTGACCGACGCGATCGTCGCTCACATCCGCGCCACCGAATCGGCGGCCGCTCCGGCCCCGGCAGTGCCCGCGGCCGCCTGAGCCGCGCGCTCACATCTTCTGGAACAGCGACGCATACTGCCGTGCCACCGGCAGCTCGCGCGCATGGTCGCGCAGCCGCACGTACAGCTTGCCGGCGAGGTCGCGGCGCGTGCCCGCCACCGCGTGCAGGTTGACGATGACCGAGCGATGGATCTGCGCGAAGTCGGCGGGATCGAGCTGCGCGGCGAGCCCGACAGAGGCACGCGGATCAGCCACTCCGCCATCGACTCGCCGTCGCGCGCGTACACGCAGGTGTACTTGTCGTCGGCCTGGATGTAGACGACGTCGTCGACCGCGATTTGGTGCGTGATCTCGCCGTCGGCCGAGCGCCGGCTGGCGCGGATCCAGCGCAGGTGCGACGGCGCGCCTGCCGGCAGGCGGCGCGCAGGTCCGGCGAGCAGTGCCGGCAGTTCCGCATCGCGCGCGCCGCGCCGCGCTTCAGCTTGTCGACGGTGCGCGCGAGCCGCTCGCCGGTGACGGGCTTCAGCAGGTAGTCCACCGCGTCGCGCTCGAAGGCCTCGACCGCGTACCGGTCGTAGGCGGTGACGAACACCACCCGCGTCGACGCCGTGCTCGCGCAGCGCCGCCGCGACCTGCAGTCCGCTGAGTCCGGGCATGCGGATATCCAGGAACGCGATGTCGGGGTGCTCGCGAACAATCGCGTCGAGCGCCGCCGGACCGTCCTGCACCGCGGCGACGACGTCGAGCTCCGGCCACAGCGCGGCCAGCTGCTCGCGCAGGTACGCCGCCAGGTGCGGTTCGTCGTCGGCGATCAGTGCCTTCATCATTACGACCGTTTCACGCCATCTGCAGCGGCACGCTGAGGCGTACGCGCGTGCCGGGCGACGCGTCCTCGACGGCGAAGCGCACGGCGTTGCCGTACTGCGAGCGCAGCCGGTCGCGCACGTTGGCCAGTCGGACGCCGCTGCCCGCCTGTGCCGGGAAGCCGACGCCGTCGTCGGCGACTTCGATGACGAGTTCGCCGCCGCTTGCCTGTGCCCGCACCTGCACGCGCCCGCCGGCCACCTTCGGTTCCAGCCCATGGCGCACCGTGTTTTCCACCAGCGGCTGCAAGGTCAGCGGCGGGCAGCGCCGCGCCGTGCAGGGTGGGCGCAACATCGATCACATAGTCGAGGCGGGTTCCCATGCGCGTCTTCAGGATCTCGAGTAGGCGTCAGCAGCGCGAGTTCCTGCCGAGCTGCCGTGCTGCTCGCGGCTTGGTGCGACGAGCGCAGCAGCTCGATCAGCTGCAGCAGCATGCCGCGCGCGCGCGCTGGCTCGCCGTCGATCAGGCTGACGACGTTGGCGAGGGTGTTGAACAGGAAGTGCGGCTCGATCTGCGCCTGCAGCGCCTGCAGGCGGGCCGTGACGGCCTGCCGCTCCATCTCGGCGCCGCGCCGCGTAGCCGCCGTCTCGGCCTGCGCTTCGGCGTCGCCGCACGGCTGGCGAGATAGCGGTACCAGGAAAGCGGTCACCAGCAGCGACATCATCACGATCGACACCAGCAGGTTCGGCCCGACACGTTGATGGTCGCCGGAACATCGACGCCGATCAGCGTCATGCCGCCGCCATAGCCGATCAGCACGCCGACGATCGGCAGGGAGGAATACAGGCCCGCCGCGGCAACCAGGCCAAGCGAGTTGATGCGTGTACGTCCCGACGATGCGATGCGCTGGCCCAGAACAGGCCATGGATGGTGAAACCGATGCACTGCGCGATGACGAAGTTGGCCAGTAAGCATCGACCGGCTTCACCGCGCCCCCGCGCTCATGAACACCACCGTGATGATCGCGGCAATCGCGGAACGCGGCGCCGCGCCGCGCTTCAGCTTGTCGACGGTGCGCGCGAGCCGCTCGACGGTGACGGGCTTCAGCAGGTAGTCCACCGCGTCGCGCTCGAAGGCCTCGACCGCGTACTGGTCGTAGGCGGTGACGAACACCACCCGCGTCGCGAGCCCCTGCTCGCGCAGCGCCGCCGCGACCTGCAGCCCGGTGAGTCCGGGCATGCGGATATCGAGGAACGCGATGTCGGGGCGATCGCGAACGATCGCGTCGAGCGCCGCGGGGCCGTCGTGTACCGCGGCCGCGACGTCGAGCTCCGGCCACAGCGCGGCCAGCTGCTCGCGCAGGTATGCCGTCAGGTGCGGTTCGTCGTCGGCGATCAGTGCCCGCATGGCATCGACCCGTTCACGCCATCTGCAGCGGCACGCTGAGGCGCACGCGCGTTCCGGGCGACGCGTCCTCGACGGCGAAGCGCGCGGCATTGCCGTACTGCGAGCGCAGCCGGTCGCGCACATTGGCCAGTCCGACACCGCTGCCCGCCTGTGCCGGAAAGCCGACGCCGTCGTCGGCGACTTCGATGGTGAGTTCGCCGCCGCTTGCCTGTGCCCGCACCTGCACGCGGCCGCCGGCGACCTTCGGTTCCAGCCCGTGGCGCACCGCGTTTTCCACCAGCGGCTGCAGCGTCAGCGGCGGCAGCGCCGCGCCGTGCAGAGCGGGCGCCACATCGATGCTGTAGTCAAGGCGGTGGCCCATGCGCACCTTGAGGATCTCCAGGTAAGGCGTCAGCAGCGCGACCTCCTGCCCGAGCGTGCCGTGCTGCTCGCGGCTCGCCGCCAGCGACGAGCGCAGCAGCTCGATCAGCTGCAGCAGCATGCCGCGCGCGCGCGCCGGCTCGCTGTCGATCAGGCTGACGACGTTGGCGAGCGTGTTGAACAGGAAGTGCGGCTCGATCTGCGCCTGCAGCGCCTGCAGGCGGGCCGTGACGGCCTGCCGCTCCATCTCGTTGGCCCGCGCCGCGTTGCGCGCCTGTTCGGCCTGCGCTTCGGCGAGGCGAGCGCGACTGGCGAGATAGCGATACCAGAAGACGGTCACCAGGATCGAGATCACGAAGGTCGACAGCAGGATCCTCGGCCGCTCGCTGATCGTTGCCGGAACATCGACGCCGATCATCGTCATGCCCATCGCGTAGCCGATCAGCACACCGATGATCGGCAGGCCGGCGTACATCCCTATACGCTCGATGAGGCCGAGGGACTGCACCCGTGTCCTGCCCAGCACGCGATGCGCGGCCCAGAACAGGCCGTGGATGCTGAAGCCGATGCACTGCGCTATGACGAAGTTGACCCACAGTACCTCGAGGGTCTTCACCAGCGAGCCGAAGCTCATGGCGACGGCGGTGAGCACCAAGGCAACTGAGGTGTTGAAGAGGAAGGTCCAGACGAGTTGCAGCCACGCCGGCTTGACGCGATAGGAGTCGATCGGGTCGGGCGACCACCAAGCCTCCCAGGACGAACGCAGCGTCTGACGGTCAATCATCCGAACAATGGCGACGGAAGGCGGGAAAGACGCCACTCTAGTGGCAGTCCGCAGGGGCAGCCACCGCCGCGGCGCGAATCGACGTGTCGACGGCGCGAATGGTCCTCCGACGGCGCCGGTGTTCGCGCAGCTCAGGCGGCGCGGACCCGCCGCTTCTTCATCCTGGTGCGGATGCGTTCCTGCTTCAGCGGCGACAGGTATTCGACGAACACCTTGCCGAGCAGGTGATCCATCTCGTGCTGCACACACACGGCGAGCAGCCCCTCGCAGTCGCGCTCGAACACCTGGCCCTGCGCGTCGTGCGCGCGCACGCGCACCTGCGCCGGCCGCACGACGGCGTCGTACACGCCGGGCACCGACAGGCAGCCTTCCTCGCACTCCACCGTTTCCTCGGACGCCCAGACGATCTCGGGATTGATGAACACCTGCAGTTCGTTCTTGTCCTCGGACACGTCGATGACGAGCAGCCGCTCGTGGACGTCGACCTGCGTGGCGGCCAGCCCCACGCCCGGCGCGTCGTACATGGTCTCGGCCATGTCCGCGACCAGCTTGCGCAGGCGATCGTCGAAGACCGTCACCGGCTTTGCGACGGTGCGCAGGCGCGGATCGGGATACTCCAGTATCGGCAGCAACGCCATGAACTCTCCAGCCTCGCGCGTCCCAGCCGCGCCACTGTCAAATACGCGATCATCACGCGCGGCTCGCAGCCGGTCACCGTCGGCGATCGCGCGGCCAATCCGACCGAGGCCATCACGTACGGCAGCGCTCCGGTCGAGACCGAAGCCGACCGCGTGCTGCGCCAGCCGCTGCGCCCGCTGAAGGTCCAATAGCCACTGCGGCCACTGCGACACTCGCCCATGCAGCCGGAAGAACGTGCTGCATGGGTGCGCCTTGCGGCCACGCCGGGCATCGGCCCGGTCGCGGCGCGCCAGCTCCTCACGCACTTCGGCCTGCCCGACGCGGTCTTCGCTGCGGGCCGCTCCGCGCTGCTGCGCGTCGTTCCCGAGGCCCTGGCGCGAGAGCTCGGTGCGCCGCCGCCTGCAGACGTGCAGAACGCGATCGACGCGACCGAGCGCTGGCTCGCCGAATCGCCGACGCACGCGCTGGTCACGCTGTCCGACACGGCCTATCCGCAGCAGCTGCTGCCGACCGTCGACCCGCCGCTGCTGCTGTACGCGATCGGCCGCATCGAGCTGCTGAACCGGCCATCGTTCGCCATCGTCGGCAGCCGCAACGCGACGAAGCAGGGTGAGTCGAACGCGGCGGGCTTCGCGGCCTCGCTGGCGCGCAGCGGGCTCACCATCGTCAGCGGACTGGCGCTGGGCATCGACGCCGCCGCGCACCGCGGCGCGCTCGACTCGGGCAGCGACGCCGCGACGATCGCGGTCGTCGGCACCGGCATCGACATCGTCTATCCCGCGGCCAACCAGAAACTCACGCAACGCATCCGCGACCACGGCCTGGTCGTGTCAGAACTGCCGCCCGGCATGCCCGGCATCCCGCACAACTTCCCGCGCCGCAACCGCATCATCGCCGGCCTCGCGCGCGGCGTGCTGGTCGTCGAAGCAGCCCAGCGCTCGGGCTCGCTGATCACGGCGCGGCTGGCGGCGGAAGCCGGTCGCGACGTCTACGCGGTCCCCGGCTCGATCCACTCGCCGCTGGCGCGCGGCTGCCACCGGCTGATCCGCGACGGCGCGAAGCTCGTCGAGACCGCGCAGGACATCGTCGAAGACCTGGGATGGGAACACGTGGCACCGGCGGCAACGCGCGGCGAAGACGCAGAAGCTTCGGCCCCGCACGCGCAGCTGCTGGCGTTGATCGGACACGACCCGGTGACGCTCGACGAGCTCGCGCAGCGCAGCGGCCGCGACGCGGCCTCGCTCGCGGCCGAACTGCTGGAACTCGAGCTGACACTAGATGTTGAGCGTCTGCCGGGTAACCGCTACCAGAGGTTGCGTTAGCGGTACAGACGGCCCTTTACAGCGCCGCCGGGCTCGCATAGAGTGTGTGCACGGTGTTCGATGTCCTCGTCTATCTCTACGAAAACTACGGCGCGCCGCACGCGTGCCCGGACTCCGATTCACTGTCCCGCAAGCTGACCGCCGCCGGCTTCGACGACGAGGAAATCAGCGAAGCGCTGGCCTGGCTGCAGGGCCTGGAACAGGTCACCGAACAGTCCGTGGCCGTCGGACCTGAAAGCGCACAGGCCTTTCGCGTCTACGCGCGGCTCGAAGTGGAACGCCTGGGCACCGACTCNNCTACCTGAGCTTCCTGGAAAACGCGGGGCAACTGACGCCGACGCAGCGCGAGATCGTCATCGAGCGCGGCCTCGCGCTGCAGGCGGCGCCGCTCGCGCTCGACATGACCAAGCGCATCGTGCTGATGGTCCTGTGGAGCCAGCAGGCGGATATCGACGTGCTGCTGCTCGAGGAACTGCTGCACGACGGCTCGCAGCGCAGCCTGCACTGATCGCGCAGTGAAAAACCCCGCCCGGCGGACCCGCCGGCGGTTTCGGTTATCCTGAAAAAAGGCAGTCAGGAAAACCGCAGTCCAACTTTCACGTCGTTCGCCGGGGCCATCGCCGCTCCGGCACATCCAATGTCCAAGGCACTGATCATTGCCGAGAAGCCCTCGGTGGCGGCCGATATCGCGCGGGCGCTGGGCGGCTTCACCAAGCACGCGGAATACTTCGAGAGCGACCGCCACGTGCTGTCGTCGGCGGTCGGCCACCTGCTCGAACTGAAGGCGCCGGAGTCGCACGACGTCAAGCGCGGCAAGTGGACCTTCACGCACCTGCCGGTGCTGCCGCCGCACTTCGACCTCGCGCCGATCGCGAAGTCCGAGTCGCGGCTCAAGGTGCTGCTGAAGCTCATCAAGCGCAAGGACGTCACCGAACTGATCAACGCCTGCGATGCCGGGCGCGAGGGCGAACTGATCTTCCGCTACATCGTGCAGGCCGCGAAGGCGCGCCAGCCGGTGCGCCGGCTGTGGCTGCAATCGATGACGCAGAACGCGATCCGCGAGGCCTTCGATGCGCTGCGCAGCGACGACGAGATGCTGCCGCTCGCCGACGCCGCGCGCAGCCGCTCCGAGGCCGACTGGCTGGTGGGCATCAACGGCACGCGCGCGATGACCGCCTTCAACAGCAAGGAAGGCGGCTTCTACCTGACCACGGTGGGCCGCGTGCAGACGCCGACGCTCGCCATCGTGGCCGAGCGGGAGGACAGGATCCGCTCGTTCGTGCCGCGCAACTACTGGGAAGTGCGCGCGACCTTCGACGCGAAGGCCGGCAGCTACGAAGGCCGCTGGTTCGACGAGGCCTTCAGGAAGGGCGACGACCCCGACGCGCGCGCCGAGCGGCTGTGGGAGGAAAGCAAGGCCACGGCAATCGTTGCGGCCTGCACCGGCAAGCCGGGCGATGTCAGCGAGGAATCCAAGCCCAGCACGCAGATGTCGCCGCAGCTGTTCGACCTGACGTCGCTGCAGCGCGAGGCCAATGGCCGCTTCGGTTTCTCCGCCAAGACCACGTTGTCCATCGCGCAGGCGCTGTACGAACGCCACAAGGTGCTGACCTATCCGCGGACCGATGCGCGCGCACTGCCCGAGGACTACGTCGGCGTGGTGAAGAAGACGGTCGACGAACTGGCCGGCCAGTCGGCCTACAAGCCCTTCGCGAAACAGATCGCCAAGGGTGGCTGGGTCAAGCCCAACAAGCGCATCTTCGACAACTCGAAGATCTCCGACCACTTCGCCATCATCCCCACACTGCAGACGCCGGGGCATCTGTCGGAAGTCGAAGCGAAGCTCTACGACCTGGTGGTCAAGCGCTTCCTCGCGGTGTTCTTCCCCGCCGCCGAATACCTGGTGACGACGCGCATCACGCGTGTCGAAAGCCATGCGTTCAAGACCGAAGGCAAGGTGCTGGTCGAACCCGGGTGGCTCGCCATCTACGGCCGCGAGGCGGTCGAGGAGCAGGGCTCGCTGGTGAAGGTCGAGTCCGGCGAACGCGTGAAGACCAGCGCGATCGAGGCCGTGGCGCTGGCCACGCGACCGCCGCCGCGCTACACGGAGGCGACGCTGCTGACCGCGATGGAAGGCGCCGGCAAGCTGATCGAGGACGACGAACTGCGCGAGGCAATGGCCGGCAAGGGCCTGGGCACGCCGGCGACCCGCGCGCAGATCATCGAGAACCTGATCGACCAGCGCTACATGGTGCGCGACGGCAAGGACCTGCGGCCGACGCACAAGGCCTTCGACCTGATGACGCTGCTGCGCGGGCTGAACGTGCCCGAACTCACCGCGCCGGAACTCACCGGCGACTGGGAATACCAGCTCGCGCAGATGGAGCGCGGCAAGCTCAAGCGCGATCGCTTCATGCGCGACATCGCCGCGATGACGCAGAAGATCGTCGCGCAAGCCAAGAGCTACGCCTCCGACACCGTGCCGATCGACAATCCGGCGCGGCTGAAGTCGCCGTGCCCCAAGTGCGGCAAGCCGGTGGTGGAAAACTATCGGCGCTTCGCCTGCACCGCGTGCGATTTCTCGATCCCGAAGCATCCAGGCAGCCGCTCCTTCGAGATCGAGGAGGTCGAAGACCTGCTGGCCAACGGCACCATCGGCCCGCTGCAGGGCTTCATCAGCAAGATGGGCCGGCCCTTTGCCGCGGTGCTGAAGCTCACGCCCGAGCACAAGCTCGAGTTCGACTTCGGACAAGGCAGCGACGACGGCGCAGGCGACGAGGCGGTGGACTTCAGCGGACAGGTGCCGCTCGGCAAGTGCCCGAAGTGCGGCGGACGTGTGTTCGAGCAGCCGATGAACTACATCTGCGAGAACGCCACCGGCCCGTCGAAGACCTGCGACTTCCGTTCCGGCAAGGTGATCCTGCAGCAGCCGATCGAGCGCGCGCAGATGGAGAAGCTGCTCGCCGACGGGCGCACCGACGTGCTGCGCGGCTTCGTGTCCAACCGCACGCGCCGCAAGTTCTCGGCTTTCCTGGTGCGCAAGCCGGACGGCACGGTGGGCTTCGAGTTCGAACCGCGGCCGGCCGGCGCGCGCAAGACGGCTGCCAAGGGAGCGGCCGCCACCGGCGACGCGCCGGTGCCCGCGAAGGCAGCGAAATCGGCACGGAAGGCCGTGACCGCCGAGGAGCCACCACCACCGGCCGTGACCAGGACACCGACCGCGAAGGCCGTCAAGTCTTCGACCCGCGCGGTGGGCAAGGCCGCGGCGAAGGCGCCGGCGAAATCGGCGGCAAAGGCCTCGGTGAAGTCCGCAACGAAGTCGGCCCAGAAGTCGACCACCACGACCGCGGCGAAATCGGCGAAGAAGAGCAGCGCGCGCCGCTGAGTCTGTTTGATCCAGGGCCCGGTCGCGAAACATGGCTGGGCTATGCTGGCCCGATGCAATCGCCTCGTCCTTCCCGACCGCGCCGCGTACTGGTGGCGCTGCGCGCCGCCGCGCCGATCGCCGCGATGTTCCTGCTGACCGGCAACAACGTGATCTCGTGCAGCGGTGAAGACCCGAGCAGCAACTCCGGCGGCGGCAGTGGCTCGACCCGACCCGACAGCGCAGCGATGGGCCGCTGGACGCCGGTTACCGGCGTCGATACCTGCACGAAGGCGTTCCACGACACCTACTCGGTGATCGGCCCCGACGGCCGGCGCTATCCGACGTGGCATCCGCCCACCGCGGTCGATCCGGACACCGGCCGCAATTGCAGCTTCGGCCACGAGCACGGCCGCGATCCCTCGGGTTCGGCGATGTGGAACGACCTGCGGCGGCACTACGCGTGGGACAGCAACAGCGACGGCACGATCAGCGACGCGGAACTCGCCACCAGCGGCATTCCGTTCGGTTACGCGGCCGAACAGCAGCGCCTGTGGAACTCGGCGAACGGCATCAGCAACGGCAACCGCGAAGAGGACCACGTCAGCTACAAGATCGCGTGGGAGAATGGCCTCCGCCGCACGCGAACCGTCAACGGCGTCGCGCAGAGCTTCGACCTGTCGTGCAACGTCCTCACCATGGTGCACCAGGAAAGCCACTCGGCCGATTCGTTCGCCAGCAACGAGCACGAGCTGATCCATGCGGTCGACTGCACGACCGGTGCGGACGCGGAAACGCACGGTTCGAAGCTCATCATCAGCGCGATGGCGACCTTCGGCAATCCCGGCGAGTTCACGGAGCGCACCGGCGACGACACCTACACGACGGTGCGCTACGGCACGCCGCAGCCGGTCAATTCGGTGGCCGGCGGCAGCGAGCGCGGCCGCGTGATTCCGCACGCCGATCGCGTATGGGACTACATCCTGGTGCCGGTGGGCGAGACGTCGGACTTCGCCAATGGGCTGACCGAACGCTGGTACGCCGGCCTGTCGCTGACCAACAGCAGCGGCACGCAGCTGGCGTTCGTCGACCCGGTGTTCGCGGTCGCATCGCCGTCGCGCTATTTCAATCTCCTTGATACCGACGCGACCGCGCGCACGATCAACCTCTGCTACATCGGCATCACCGCCGGGCTCGCGGTGATCAACGATCCGGCACGCGTGGCTGAAATGATCCGGCGCGCGCGCGGCCCCGAATGTTCGACCATCGCGCCGCTGGGTCCGGCCACGCCGCTCGCCTCGCGCATCGCCTACGACAGCACCTCCAGCCCCTTCAACGGCTGCCGGCGCAGCGTGACGATCGCGAACAACCGTGTCGCCAACCAGAGCGGCGTCGCCACCTGGTACACGAACCCGTACGGTGCCAACGGCCGCACGACCACGTTCACCGGTGGCGTGAAGCAGTATCTCAGCCTGGGCAGCAACAGCACCGCCACTGTGCCGGATGCCGTCACCTTCGGCGGTGACATCGACTCCTGCCTGACCGGCGCGGGGATTCACGCGCCGAACTGACAGCGCGCGGCGGGGAAATTGGGCCCCGGCCCGCGCCGGGGCGACGCAGCGCAGTGCCGGCGACCGCGCACTGATCGTCATCCCGGCGCACGCCGGGATCCAATGTCTGCTGCATCGCCACCGTGCATGCGACAATCGCGCGCCATTTTTCCTGCCTGCCGCGATGCCGCTGTTCGCTCTCACGATCCTGCTGTCGGCGTTCCTGCTGTTCCTGGTGCAGCCGATCATCGCCAAGCAGATCCTGCCGTGGTTCGGCGGCACGTCGGCGGTGTGGATCATGTGCCTGCTGTTCTTCCAGGTGCTGCTGCTGGCGGGCTACACCTACGCGCACCTGCTGACGCGACGGCTCGCGCCGCGCCGCCAGGTGCTGCTGCACATCGCGCTGCTCGCTGCGAGCCTCGTATTCCTGCCGATCGTGCCGAGCGCGGCGTTCAAGCCCGTGGCCGGCACCGATGCCGCGCTGCGCATCATCGTGCTGCTGCTCGCCACCATCGGGCTGCCGTACTTCCTGCTGTCGTCCACCGGCCCGCTGCTGCAGAAATGGGTCGCCCCGCGCTTTCCCGAGCGCACCGTGTACCGGCTGTTCGCGCTGTCCAACCTGGGTTCGCTGATCGGGCTGCTGGCCTTTCCGTTTGCGATCGAGCCCTTCGTCCCGTCGCTGATGCAGTCGTGGCTGTGGAGCGGCGCCTATGCCGCCTTCGTCGTCGCCTGCGCGGCTACGGCATGGTCCTACGGCCGCCACCAGCCGTCGTTGCCGGACCAGGCGCCGCACGAACTTGCGCTGCCGGCAGCCGATGCCGCCGGCGCGCACGCCGAGCGCGCGCCCCGTGCGCGCGACGTGCTGCTGTGGCTCGCCTTCTCGATGCTGGGGTCGGTGATGCTGATGGCCACCACCAGCCACGTGACGCAGAACATCGCGTCGGTGCCGTTCCTGTGGGTGCTGCCGCTGTCGCTGTACCTGCTCACCTTCGTCGTCGCCTTCGAAGGGCGCGGCGGCCGTGGCTGGTACGAGCAGAAGTGGTGCCTCATCGTCACGCTGGGACTGATCGTCGCGATGGCCTGGGGCCTGGCCGCGTCGCGCGGCGTGCTGGACGTGGGCGTGGCCGTGCCGCTGTACATGGCGGGGTTGTTCATGACGGCTCTGTTCGCCAACGGCGAACTCGCGCACCGCAAGCCGGCGCCGCGCTGGCTCACGCACTTCTACCTGACGATCTCGCTGGGCGGCGCGCTCGGTGGACTGTTCGTCGGACTGGTCGCGCCGCGCATCTTCCCGACCCATCTCGAACTGCCGCTGGCCCTCGTGCTGCTGGCCGCGCTCGCCATCGTCGTCACCTGGCGCAACAAGGTGCTGGTCGGGCCGGCCATCGTCGCATCGCTGGCCACGCTGTGGTACAGCGGCGAGTATGTGACGTTCCTGCGCGACGACGTGGTCGTCATGCAGCGAAACTTCTACGGCACGCTGCGCGTCCGCGAGCAGGGCAGCGGCGACCTGCAGGTGCGCCGGCTGCTGCATGGCGTGATCCTGCACGGCGAGCAGTACACCATCCATCCCGAACGTCTCGAGCCGGGCACGTACTACACGCGCACTTCCGGTGTCGGCCGCGCGATCGGCGCCAGGCAGGCGCAAGGTCCGATCCGCCTCGGCGTCGTCGGTCTCGGCGTCGGAACGCTCGCCGCCTATGGCCGCGCCGGCGACGTCGTGCGCTTCTACGAACTCGATCCCGACGTGCTGGCGCTGGCCCGCACGCATTTCGACTACCTGAAGTCGACACCGGCGGCGCTCGAGTTCGCGCTCGGCGATGCGCGGCTGTCGCTGGAACGCGAAGGGGCCGCCGGCACGCCGCAGCGTTTCGACGTACTGGCGATCGACGCGTTTTCCAGCGACTCGATCCCCGTGCACCTGATCACCCGCGAGGCGATCCGCGTGTACATGCAGCACCTGGCGCCCGGCGGCATCCTGGCCGTGCACGTGTCGAACCGCTTCCTCGACCTGAAGCCCGTGCTCGCGAACATCGCGCAGGCCGAAGGGCTGGTGGTCCGCAATGTCACCGACTACCCGCCCGAGCCCGCGTCGATGACCGACTGGGTGCTGATCGCCGCCACGCCCGCCGCGTTCGAGGCGGAAGGGCTCGAGGTCGCCGAGCCGATCGAGCCCGTGCCGGCGTATTCGCTGTGGACCGACCAGTTCAACAACCTGCTCGACGTACTGAAGAGCCACCCGATCGATGCACTGAAGTCGCTGTTTCCGGGCTGACGCAGCCGCGCCGCACCGCGCAGCGCAGCTTCACCGGACAATCTGAGATACTTTCGCGCTTTCCAACGCCCCGACTTCGCAGGAACCCGCATGGCCACCACGCGCAACTCGCGCATCGTCGTACGCAACTCGAAGATCCACGGCCGCGGCGTGTACGCAGCGCGTCCGCTCAAGAAAGGCGAGCGCATCGTCGAATACCGCGGCGAGCGCATCAGCTGGCGCGAAGCGGACCGCCGGCCGCCGTCGGACCCGAAGGACCCGAACCACACCTTCTTCTTCTCGCTGTCCGACGGCAAGACGGTGATCGACGCGTCGGTGCGCGGCAACTCGGCGCGTTTCATCAACCACGCGTGCGATCCGAACTGCGAGTCGGAGGAGAGCGATGACGGGCGCGTCTACATCGAGGCCCTGCGCGACATCCGCACCGGCGAGGAGCTGAACTACGACTACGGCCTGATCGTCGACGAGCGCCTGACGCCGAAGCTGAAGAAGGAACACGAGTGCCGCTGCGGCTCGCCGAAGTGCCGCGGCACGATGCTGGCACTGAAGCCGCGCAGGAAGAAGGCGGCGAAGAAATCTGCGACGAAGGCCGCGAAGAAGTCCGCGAAGAAGCCCGCCAAGAAGGCGGCGAAGAAGAAGGTCGCCGGCAAGGGCACGCGGAAGACAGCAAGGAAGTCAGCGAGGAAGGAAGCGCGATGAACCTGATGTATGCGATGTCGACCCCGGTGTTCGTGAAGACGCTGACCGCGCTCTCGGGCGTGCTGGACAAGGCGGCTGCGCATGCCGAGGCACGCAAGTTCAAGCCCGAGGTGCTGCTCGGCGCACGGCTCTATCCGGACATGTTCCCGCTGACGCGGCAGGTGCAGATCGCGTGCGACTTCGCCAAGGGCGCGGCGGCCCGGCTGGCGGGGCAGGAAGTGCCGGCCTGGGAGGACAACGAAGCGTCCTTCGACGAGCTGAAGGCGCGCATCGCGCGCACCATCGACTACGTGCAGGGCGTACCGGAAAGCGCCTTCGCCGGCAGCGAGTCGCGCGCGATCGAGATCAAGGGCCGCGACCGCACGCTGAACTTCACGGGCCTCGCCTATCTAGCGCACTTCGTGATGCCCAACTTCTACTTCCACGCGGCCACCACCTACGACATCCTGCGGCACAACGGCGTCGAACTGGGGAAGAAGGACTTCATCGGTCCGCTGTAGGTACCGCTGCGGAGAAAGGTGGACGAACTCGGGCGACGTCATGCGGTCGAAAGCCCGGTGAAGCCGCTTCGTCCCCTCTCATTGCGCCGCTGGCTCGCCGCCGCGTCGGCCGCGCTGCTCACGCTCGGCGCGGTCGCGGGCTGCACGTCGATCGATGAGTGGCAGCGCCAGGCGATCTTCAATCCGGCGCGCGACAACCCGCGCTGGTTCAGCGAGCCGATGGCCGGCACCGAGGCCTACGACGTGCCGCTCGCCAACGGCGAGACGCTGCACTTCTGGTACGTGCCGCAGGGCGAAGCCCGGAGGCTCGACAACGGCGCGGCGACGGGCCGCCCCGAGCAAGCCGCGCCGCAGGGCGAAGCCCGGAGGCTCGACAACACCGCGCCGACCGTCCTCTACCTGCACGGCGCGCGCTGGAACCTCAACGGCTCCGTGTTCCGCATCGAGCGCTGGCACGAGCTCGGCTTCAACGTGCTGGCCGTCGACTACCGCGGCTTCGGCAGGAGCACCGAGATCCTGCCCTCCGAGGAATCGGCCGCGGCCGACGCGCTCATCGCGTTCGCCGAACTGAAGCGCCGCCAGCCCGATCCCGCCCGCCGCTTCATCTACGGCCACAGCCTCGGCGGCGCGCTCGCGATCGACGTGGCGAGCCAGGTACCACCCGACCAGCTCGCCGGCCTGATCATCGAGGCGACATTCACGTCGATTCCCGACCTGCTGCGCGGGATGCGCTATGGCTGGGTGCCGGGCATCGGCCTGGTGGTGACGCAGACCTTCGATTCCGGTGCGCGCATCGCCAGCGTGCACGTGCCGCTGCTGATCCTGCACGGCACGGCCGACAGCATCGTGCCGCACACGATGGCCGACGAGCTGTACGAGCGCGCCGGCAGCCGCACCAAGCAGCTCGTCAAGCTCGACGGCGGAACGCATTCCGGCTGGCGCAGCAACGCCGCGGAGTATCGCGCCGCCGTGCAGGCCTTCGTGCGCGCGGCGGCGCAGGGGACGGCGGCCGGCGCCGCCGGCGCGACGGCCGGCAGCTCGGCCGTCGGCACGCCCTGACGCAGGTCAGTTGCAGCGGGCGATTCCGCCCTCACCTGACCCTTCTCGAATGCCGCCCCTGCAGGCGCGGCGTACAGTCAACCCATGGACACCCACGTCGCAACGATGCCTGTCGAGCGCGTCAATGGCGCGCGGCTCGTGCTGCCCGTGACGGGCATGACCTGCGCGAGTTGCGTGGCGCACGTCGAGAAGGCGCTGGCCAAGGTCGCCGGCGTGCGGAGCGTCGCCGTCAACCTCGCGACCGAATCGGCCGCGGTCGAAGGCAGCGCGCTCGATCCGTCGGCACTGGTGAAGGCGGTGGACGCCGCCGGCTACGCCGTCCCGTCGCAGTCGTTGCAGCTCGACATCGCCGGCATGACCTGTGCGAGCTGCGTGACGCGGCTGGAGAGCGCGCTGACGGCCGTGCCGGGCGTGCTGCGCGCCAGCGTCAATCTCGCCAGCGAATCGGCGCGCGTGGAACTGATCGCGGGCACGGCCACGGCGCGCGACCTGATCGCAGCCGTGCGTGCCGCGGGCTACGAGGCCACGGCCGCCACCGATGCGGCCGGCGCTGCGTCACCCGTCGTCGATCGCACCGCCTCGCTGAAGCGCGACGCGCTCATTGCCCTGGCCCTGGCCCTGCCACTGCTCATCGGCACGCATGCCGCGCTGCTGGGCATCGACTGGCCGATGCCGGCGTGGCTGCAGTTCGCGCTCGCCGCGCCGGTGCAGATCTGGTGCGCACGGCGTTTCTACGTCGCAGCCTTCCGCGCGGTGCGCGCCGGCACCGGCAACATGGATCTGCTGGTTTCGCTCGGCACGCTGGCGGCGTTCGGGCTGTCGCTGTATCTGTGGCTCGTGGTCGGCGCGGAGCATTCAGCGCACGGCGCGGGCAGTCCGCATCTGTACTTCGAAGCCTCTGCAGTCGTGATCGCGCTGGTGCTGCTCGGCAAATGGCTCGAGGCGCGCGCCAAGCACCAGACATCGGAGGCGATCCGCCTGCTGGCGGCGCTGCGGCCCACCGTCGCATTCCGCCTGCAGGGCGGTCATGCCGTGGAGGTGCCGGTGGAGGACCTGAAGCTCGGCGACATCGTCGTCGTGCGCAGTGGCGACCGTGTACCGGTCGACGGACTCGTGGTCGACGGCGCATCCAGCATCGACGAGTCGATGCTCACCGGCGAAAGCCTGCCGGTCGACAAGAACCCGGGCGATCGTGTCGCGGCAGGCTCGATCAATGGCGCCGGCCGCCTGGAAGTGGAAACCCGCGCGGTCGGCGCCGAGACGATGCTCGCGCGCATCATCCGCCTCGTCGAGGACGCGCAGGCTGCGAAAGCCCCGATCCAGCGGCTGGTCGACAAGGTGGCTGCGGTCTTCGTGCCGGTGGTGCTGGTCATCGCGGCGCTCACCGTCGCAGGCTGGCTGCTGGCCGGTGCGCCGCTGGAAACCGCGCTGATCAACGCCGTGTCGGTGCTGGTGATTGCGTGTCCGTGCGCGCTGGGTCTGGCCACGCCCGCGGCGATCATCGCCGGCACCGGGGTCGCCGCGCGCCACGGCATCCTGATCAAGGACGCGCAGGCGCTGGAACTCGCGCGCCGCATCGACGTCGTCGCTTTCGACAAGACCGGTACGCTGACGGTCGGCAAACCGCGCGTGGTGGCGCTGCAGGCGCAGCCGCTCTTCGATCCGAAGGACGTGCTCGCGCTGGCTGAAGCCGTCAACGCGGGCAGCAATCACCCGCTGGCGGCGGCCGTCCGCAGCGCGATGGCGGTCGAAATGGAACGCCATCCGGAAATGAACCGCCGCAAGGCGGTCGCGCACCGCGTGCTTGGCGGCCGCGGCGTGGTCGCGCGGCTCGGCGACGGCGACCCGCACCTGGCGTCGGCCGATGCGCAGGTCGAGCTCGCCTTCGGCAATGCGCGGCTGATGAAGGACTGGCAGGTCGACACCGCGCCACTGGCCGCGCGCGCCAGCGCGCTCGAAGCCGAGGGCCGCACCGTGTCCTGGCTCGCGCAGCGCACACCGTCGGGCGGCGAACTGATCGGCCTGCTCGCCTTCGGCGACGAGCCGCGCGCCCATGCGCGCGCTGCGATCGAGCAGCTCGCGCTGCTCGGCATCGACACGACGATGATCTCGGGCGACAACGAAGGCGCGGCGCGGCATGTCGCTCACGAGCTCGGACTGGCGCACTACGAGGCCAACGTCCTGCCGCGCGACAAGGCGCAGCGCGTCGCGGCGCTGCGCGGCGGGAAGCACGTGGTGGCGATGGTCGGCGACGGCATCAACGATGCGCCGGCGCTGGCCGCGGCCGACGTGGGCATCGCAATGGGTTCGGGCACCGACGTCGCGATGAACGCGGCGGGCGTGACGCTGCTGCGACCCGATCCGCGGCTGGTCGCGACCGCCATCGAGATCTCGCGCGCCACCGTGCGCAAGATCCGCCAGAACCTGTTCTGGGCGTTCTTCTACAACGTCATCGGCATTCCGCTGGCAGCGTTCGGGCTGCTGAGTCCCGTGTTCGCGGGCGCAGCGATGGCGCTGTCCAGCGTCACGGTGGTGAGCAACGCGCTGCTGCTCAAGCGCTTCGAACCGCGCTGAACGGCGCGTGGCGCCGCGTCAGCCCGTGCTGGGCTTCCAGTCCTTGTCCTTCAGCTCGATGATGTAGGCGCGCGTGCCCGACCCGCCGATGTTCTCGACGGAGTGGGTCTCGGGTCCGGCATACAGCACCATGCCGGCGGGCACCTCCTTGATGGCGGTCCTGCCGTCGGCTTCGGTGATCCGGACCTTGCCCGGCGTCAGCGTGACCGTCACGTGCGCGGGGTGATAGTGCATGCCCTTGCCGCACACTCCCATGCCCGGCCGGCTCACGAAGTCCAGCACCCGCACGCGGTCGTTCTCCAGCGCGACCTTGTAGGAGCGCGGATCGCTCGCCACGGGGCTTTGCGGCCACGCGCGGTCCGTGGCGCCCACCGCGGCGAGCAGTGCAAGCAGCTGGCGGCGGCTCATCCGGTTCGTCGTCTCTTTCAATTCGTCCTCCCCGTTGACTACATCTGACGGAAGCGATGGGTGTAGGCATCGCTTACCGCCAGTGATTCCTGCCGGCCCTTCAGCCGCAGGTTGAGATTGCCGCGGTCGTCGCGCAGCACGCTGTCGATGGCGTTGACGTTGACCACGGTCGACCGATGGATCTGCCAGAACACGGATGGATCCAGTTCGTCCACCAGTTCCCGAACAGGTTTCTTGATCAGCGCCTCGCTGTCCGCGGTGACGACCAGCGTGTACTTGTTGTCCGCCTTGAAGTACAGGACGTCTTCGGTCGTGATGATGCGCACGGCGGCACCGCGGCTGGCATTGATCCACTGCAGGTAGCGGCGCACCGGCGCCGGACGCTCCTCGCTCGCGGAGCGCGCGACGCGACCCACGTCGACCGGTGTCTGCTTCAGGCGCGACTTCAGCCGCTGCACCGTGACGATCAGGCGCGCGGCATTGAACGGCTTCAGCACATAGTCGACCGCGCCGGCCTCGAAGGCTTCGACCGCGTGTTCGTCGAAGGCCGTGATCAGCGCCACGTGGCAGCGGCCCGCCACCTGGCGGGCCACGTCCAGGCCCGACATCAGGGGCATGTGGATGTCGAGGAACGCCAGGTCCGGGCTGTGCGCCTCGATCGCGTGCAGCGCCGCCACCCCGTCGGTCACCTTCGCGACGATCGCCAGCTGCGGCCACAGCCGCGCCATCAGGTCGGCGAACTCGTCGGCCAGCAGCGGCTCGTCTTCCGCGAGGATGGCCGTCGGGGCAGCCCCGCGCGCGTTGTCAGGCGAGCTCATCGTTCAGTCTCAGTGTCACCTGGACGCGATCCAGCCGGGTGCGCACCTGCACGGCATCCGCGTCACCATAGGTCTGCTGCAGGGCTGCGCGCACCAGTGCCAGGGCAGACTCCTGCGGCGTACGGGCGGACTCCACCGTCAGTTCGCAGCCGTCCGCCGCCAGCACAACCGCCAGCTGAATCGGACCGCCCGCTGCCGCGCCCTGCTGAAGCAGGTCCGATATCAGCGGCAGCAGCACGCCCGGTGGAAAGGGCAGCTCCGCCAGTTGCGCGGGAAGGGCGACCTGCAGTTCTCCGGCCGACGGCCGCGCGGCGGCCACGAGCCGCGAATACTGGAAGGCAATGGCTGCTTCGCGGCCGAGGGTCGATGCGTTGCTGTGCACCTTCGGCAGCACCGTTCGCAGGAAGACGATCAGTTCCTCGAGCAGCGCCTCGGCGCGCGGCGGGTCGGTCTCGTAGGCGTCGCGGACGTGCTGCAGCATGTCGAACAGGAAGCGTGGATCGATGCGCGACTGCAGGGCCTGCAGCTGGGCGAGCGCGAAGCGTCGTTGCGCGGCCTGCTGCTCGCGCAAGGCCTGCCTCAGGCGTCCGGTGGCTGCGCGCTCCTGGTGGCTGCGGTGAAACTGCGTGGCGAGCAGCAGTCCCAGCGGAAACCACAGCGCGGCGATGGACAGCGAAATCGCCGGCGTCGAGAGGTTCACGCCGAGCTTCATCGCGGTCGTGTCCGGCTCGCCGAAGGCGATTCTCGCGATGGCGAACAACAACAGTGCGACGCCCATCAGCGCCGCCACGGCGGCATGCCGCCGCCAGCCGGTGACCTTCCAGCCGGCCGACCAGCGCGCGGCCAGGTACGTCACCAGCATCCACCTGAATGTATCGACCAGGTTGTGCCATGCATACAGTCGCGCGAAGCCCGGATCGAGCTCGTCGGCCAGTGCGAGCATGCCCAGCGTGTTCGATACCCAGATGCCGAGCAGGATGGCCAGCGCCGCGTACACGTCGCGCCGGTCGGCCAACAGCCTGTGGAGCACACGCGGCAGGCTGTGCACGGCCGGCCATGCGGTCGCGGTGGGACGTTCGAGCGCGATGGCCATCGTCAACCTACGACACGGCATGCACCGCCGGCGCGGCTGCGGGCCCGGCAACGATCTTCCACGGCAGTGCGATGGTCGCTGCCACGCCGCTCGGCGTCCGCGCATCGAGCCACAGACGCCCGGCGTCTCCGTAGAGCGCATGCAGCTGGCGCTGCAGATTCACGAGGCCCGTGCCGGTGCCGCTGCTGGGAGCCGCAGCAAAGCCGATGCCGTTGTCTTCGACGCGGACCTCGAGCACATCGCCGTGTCGGCGCGCGGCCACGACGATGTGCCCGCCGTCGCGCGTCAGGTCGATGCCGTGCTTGATGGCATTCTCGGCCAGCGTGATCAGCAGCATCGGCGGAAACTCGGCCGCCCGCAACGACGGCCCGACTTCAATGGAGAAGCTCAGCCGGCGGCCCATGCGCATCTGGAAGAGCTCCAGATAGGCGCGCACCAGTTCCAGTTCATCGTCGAGGCGCGCCGTTTCGCGCCTGAGCCTGGGCAGCGACGCGCGCAGGTACCGCATCAGGCTGCGGATGGCGCGCCCGCCGCTGGGTGGGTCGGTCTGATACAGGCGGCGCACGTTCGCCAGCGTGTTGAACAGGAAGTGCGGTTCGAGCTGCGCCTGCAGCATGCGCAGCTTCTGTTCGGCTTCGGCGCGCTGCATGCGCGACCGGGCGGACTCGGCGTCGCGCAGCGCGAGTCCGGCCTGCTGGGCCCTTCCGTACAGCTCGGCAATGACCACGAGCAGGATCGCCGGAACCGACAGCCGCAGCGCTCCGCTGGCGATGTTCAGCAGGGGCGGCGGACCTCCGATGAGCCACGCCGCGATGCCCCATGTCATTGCGAACGCAGCGACACACAGCACCGCAAACAGCAGCGGCAGTCGCCACCACGCTTCCGGTTCGACAGCTTCGTCGACCAGCGTGAACGCCAGCATCATGACGGCCGCGATCAGCAGCAGCTCGGCGAAGTGCTGCAGCCACGCAATGCAGATTTCGAGCGGCGTGAAGAAATCGAACAGGTCGGCCTGTATCAGCAGGCGCAGGGAGATGGCCAGCGTGATCACCGTGACGATGCTCAGCCGCCGGCGGTCCAACGCTGCGATAACGCGGCGCAGGTAATGCGGGCGCGGGCCCGGACGCCCCGCCGCCTGCACTTCAACATTGGAACGGCCGACCATACGCCCCCGTCGCCCGGGACACGCCGCGACGTGCGGATTCTGCACCCGCAAGGGCCAGCCAGTGCATTTGGCCGACGGGAAAGCGAAATCGAGGTGTGGCTGAGGTGCCCCGCATCCACGCCGACAGGACGGGCCGTCGCAGGCAACCAACCCGAGAGCAAGGTTGGCACCACGATTGGCCGCGCCGGTCGCTGCGCGCCGCCGACGCTGCCCGGACGATCCTATCTTTGCCAGGCCGACCACGCGTCGACGGCCGCGGTTTCCACGGCCCCTTTTCACAGACGAGGTCCCGGAATGACAATGCGTGACACGATCCTGCAGTCTGAAAGGTACGCACCCTTGGCACCGCTGCTGTTCGTGATGCTGGCAGGTTGCGGCAGCAGCGACGATGCGGCGGCACCGCCGGCCGTAACGGCCGTACCCGCGCCCATCAGCATTCCCTACACGAACGGCGCGGCGACGCCGGCCAACCCGGTCGCCTACTGGAATCGCATCGCCACGGACACCATCAACGTGCCCGCCGCTGCGGCCGGCACGCCTGAAGAGCGACGGCCGGTCACGTTGATCGATCTGGCAACCGTGCAGGTCGCGGTTTACGACGCGGTCATTGCCATCACCGGGACGCATAAACCGTTCTCCGCCACGCCGGTGACCAATCCGGCCGGTGCCTCCCAGGAGGCCGCGGTCGCTGCGGCGACCTATGGCGTGCTCAGGGCCCTGTTCCCCAGCCGCACCGCGCAGTACCAGGCGGCGTATGACGGTGTCGTTGCCGGCCTGCCGGCGGACGATGCCACGACGCGCGGTCTGGCCGTCGGCAGCGAAGTCGCCATGCGCATCGTGGCGCTGCGCGCCGACGACGGCCGCTTCACGCCGGTCAACTATGCACCGGGCACCGGGCCCGGCAAGTTCCGCGGCGTGAATCCGGTCACCCCGTTCGCCCCGTACATCAGACCCTTCACGCTGACCAGCGCGTCGCAGTTTCGCGTCCCGCCACCGCCGCCTCTCGACAGCACGCTGTACGCGACGGACTTCAACGAAACCAGGTCGCTCGGCGGAGCGACCAGCACGCTGCGCACTGCCGAGCAGTTCGAGGCCGCGCGCTTCCACACCGAACCACCGCCTACGCTGCTGACCCGCAATTTCCGGCAGTTCGCCGTCGACGGCAGGTCCATCGCCGACAACGCCCGCCTGATGGCCATGCTCTGGGTCGCCCACGCCGATGCCAACATTGCGTGCTTCGACTCGAAGTACCACTACATGTACTGGCGGCCGACGACGGCGATCGCCGAGGCGGACACGGACGGCAACGCGGCCACCACTCCGGACACGTCGTGGGCGCCGTCGCTGCCGACGCCCAACCATCAGGAGTACCCGTCCGCGCACATGTGCCAGAACGTCGCCGCGGTCAACGTACTGAAGTCGTTCTATGGGACGAACCAGATCAGCTTCACGTTCGGCAGCACCGTCACCGCGTCGACGCACGCGTATGCGACGCCCGACGCCATGATTGCGGAGATCGTGCTGGCGCGTATCACGGGCGGCATGCACTTCCGCAATTCAAACGTGCAGGGTGGCGCGCTGGGCGACAGCGTGGCCCGCTGGGTCACGGGCAACTACTTCCAGCCGCGTTGATCGCAGGTTCCGGAGGCGCGCGAAGCATGCTCCGCGCGCCGCGGGCGCCCGGCTCCGCTCAGTCGACCAGCGCCTTGTACATCACCAGCGCATCGACATAGCCCAGCCGCGCGTGACGGAACGCGCCGGGCAGCCTTCCGGCAATCGAGAAACCCAGGTGCTGCCACAGGCGCACCGCGCGTTCGTTGGTCGACACGACCAGGTTGAACTGCATGGCGCGGAAGCCCTTTGCACGCGCTTCGTCCTGCGAATGCTCGCACATCGCCGTCGCAATGCCGCCGCGCTGCGCGTCCGGCGCAACCACGTAGCCGCAATTGCACACGTGCGAGCCCAGGCCCGGCTGGTTGGCCTTGAGGACATAGGTGCCGACGACCTGTCCGCCGTGCGTGGTCGCGACGTAGGTGGCCTGCGGCGCCTCGATCCACGCGCGATGGATGTCGGCGTCGCTGCTGTCGGGTACGTACGCGTAAGTGTCGCCGGTGCTGAAGGTCACGCGCAGCATGGCGAGCACGGCCGGCCAGTCGTGTGCGGTGTAACGGCGGATCTGCAGCGGGCCAGCGGCCATCGGCGGGGGCGCGGAATTTGACCGAAGTCCTGTCGGCTGACGGCGGCAATGAACGACGGCAATAGTCCACGCTACCATACGACGCGTGGGGTCAGGTGTTGCCTTTTGCCCCCGCAGCCAGACTGGTAGCCGACTGCCCGTGTTGGGGCAACGGCAAGACCTGACCCCGACCTTCGACGACTTCGACGCCATGGGCCTGCTCGGCATCCTCCTCGCACTCGCTGTCCTGATGTGGCTGTCGTTCCGCGGCTGGAGCGTGCTGCTGCTCGCACCGGCCGCCGCGCTGCTGGTGGCTGCGTTCTCGTCCGAGCCGCTGCTTGCGCACTGGACGCACACCTTCATGGGTTCGGCTGCCGGCTTCGTCGCGTCGTTCTTTCCGCTGTTCCTGCTGGGCGCGCTGTTCGGCAAGCTGATGGAAGACAGCGGCTCGGTGGCGGCCATTGCCAGCTTCATGACGGCGAAGCTCGGCACGCAGCGCGCGATCCTCGCCGTGGTGCTGGCCGGCGCGCTCGTCACCTACGGCGGCGTGAGCCTGTTCGTCGCCTTCTTCGTCATCGGACCGATGGCGATCGCGCTGTTCCGGGCAGCGCAGATCCCACGCCGGCTGATGCCCGCGACGATCGCGCTCGGCACGACCACCTTCACCATGACGGCGATGCCCGGCACGCCGGCGATCCAGAACGCGATCCCGATGCCGTTCTTCGGCTCGACGCCGTTCGCCGCGCCGGGCCTGGGCATCATCGCGTCGGTGATCATGCTGGCCTTCGGCATGGCGTGGCTGAAGTACGCCGAGGCCGGTGCGCGCCGGCGTGGCGAAGGCTTCGATGCAAGCGAGGCGCCCACCCGCTCGGTCGCCGACGACCCGCTGCTGCGCGAGCGCGCGACCACGGCCAGCACCTTCGATCCGCCGGAGGCCGCGCGCGGACGCCCCTCCACCGCGGAGCCGGGCATCGGCGTCGCGATGGCGCCGCTGGTGGTCGTGGTCGCCGTCAACCTGCTGATGTCCTTCGTCGTGCTGCCGCGGCTGGACACGAGCTTCCTCGCGCAGCCGCACTGGGGCGGCCTGCAGCTCGCCGGCGTCAGCGGCGTGTGGTCGGTCATCGTCGCGCTGATCGCGGCGATCGCCACGCTGCTGCTGCTCAACCGCAGCCGCCTGCCCGCGGTGCGCGAATCGATGGATGCCGGCGCCAACGCGTCCGTGCTGCCGGTGCTCAGTGTCGCGAGCCTGGTCGGCTTCGGCGCCGTCGTCGCGGCGATGCCGGCCTTCGAGCTGGTGCGCGACTGGGTGCTCGGCATCGAAGGCGGCCTGCTGGTGTCGCTGGCGGTGTCGACCAACATCCTGGCCGCGCTGACCGGCTCGGCCTCCGGCGGCATGACCATCGCGCTCGATGCGCTGGGCGATACCTATCTCGCGCTGGCGCAGGCGCAGGGCATGGCGCCGGACGTGCTGCATCGCGTGGCCGCCATCGCGGCCGGCACGCTCGACAGCCTGCCGCACAACGGCGCGATCGTCACGCTGCTGGCCGTGTGCGGCAGCACGCACAAGGACAGCTACTTCCACGTGATGATGGCGGTGATCGTCGGCCCCATCGTCGCGCTGGCCGCGGTGATCGCGCTGGCGAGCGTGTTCGGATCGTTCTGAGCGGCGGCGCCGCTGCCGTTACTTCAGGTTGGCTGGCCGCTTCACGCAGCGCACCTTGCGCGGCACGTTCTTCTCGCGGTTGCCGCCGGTGATCTCCTTGATCTGGTCCTTCGGACATGTGCCGTCGTCGACCAGCACGACAGCACGATAGGGGACTTCACCGTCCTTCGGCACTTCCTTCAGCACGGGGGTCTGCGCAAAGGCCGCGAACGACATTGCAGCCAGCAGTGCTGCCGGTGCGAACCGCCTGCGCATCATCATGTCGGAACTCCGAGGATCGATCGCTTGCTCAGCATGCGGAAGACCCAGTACGCGGCTGCCGCCGCGAACAGGTGCTTCAGCGTGTGACCGCTGACGAGCCCGCCGGTCAGCGCCTCGATCGGCCGATCGAGCTTCTCGCTGATCATGGCCGCGGCATACAGCGCCGCCGCGCCGTAGAGCCGGTTCGCCAGCGTCGCCGGCGCGCGCATCAGCGCGGTCGCTGCGACGGCGATGATGATGAAGCCCGCCTGCATCACCAGGTACGGCAGCAGGTTGCCGGTGGCGCGCCAGTAGAGCACGCTGCCCGCACCGACCGCCGCCAGCACGACCAGGAGCGGCCACGCCAGTTTCGGCGCCCGCTCGGCGAGCGTCCCCGCGATCAGCCCCGAGAACGCGAAGGCCATCGGCAGCCGGTCCCAGACCAGCGTCGCGTCGTTGGGGTCGAGGTGGTACCAGCCGGAACCGAAACCGGTCAGGAGCACGCCCGCGAACAGCACCCACCAGGACGCACGCGCGGCCATGCTGCCGTCGATGAAGTGCAGCGTCGCAAAGCGCGCGAGGCCAATGGCTCCGGCGGCGATGAACGCGAGGTTAGACAGCACGTTCAGCGCATGCGGAACACCGAGCAGCGTGCGCTGGTCGGCGAAGTCGTGATACGCCTGCGGCTGCGCGAAGTGCGGCGCCAGCCACGCGGTGAGCCACGGCGCGAGCGCCGCCACCAGCGCGCACACGGCCAGCACCGTGTGATGGCCGGTCGCGCGGGTCAGCGACGCGACGATCGACGGTTCGGTGCGGCTGTTCATCAGGCGAGCTGGCGCAACTCGCGCAGCGCCACCGACAGCATCGCCAGGTCCGGCTGCTTGTGCTCGGCGAACTCCGCCAGCATGCGTCGCGCGCGCTCCAGCGGCTGCGCCTGCGCCTGCTGCCAAGCCGGCAGCCCGCCCGCACCCAGCACGTCGGCCGTCAGTTCGCGCTGCAGGCCGGCCAGGTCCTCGCTGACGGCCGTCTTCGCCAGCATCTGCCAGTAGCCTTCGGCGGGCAGTGCAGCGACCTGCGTGCGCAGGCGCGCGAGCCCCAGCGTCTCGCCGAGCGCGAAGTAGCTCGCCGCCACCGTCGGCAACGGCTGTCGCGCGGCGTCCGCCACCTCGGCGAGATCGAGGGCCGCGAGCAGCGTGCCGGCCGACGCGACTTCCATCGCCACGGCGTCGGGCACCTGCTGCGCGAGCAGTTCCTGCCGCTGCGGCTCGATCGCCTTGCGCCACGCGGCCTCCGCAGGAGCGCCCGCGACGAAACCACGCAGCGCGAGCACTGCCGGGCGGAAACGCTCGATGACCTGGCCCATCGGCTCGCCCAGCCGCCGCGAGCGCAGGAACCACGCGGTCGCACGCGACGTACGGCGACCGAGCTCGATCAGCATGCGCGCCTGCACGTCGTCGGGCACCCGGTTGTCGAGCGCCTCGATCGCGATCCAGGTGTCGTTCAGATCGAAGACTTCGCGCACCAGCAGGAACGCGCGCACGATCTGCGCCGGCGACGCGCCGGTGGCCGACATCGCCTGGTGCACGAAGGTCGAGCCGACGCGGTTGATCGCGGTATTGGTCAGCCGCGTCGCGATGATCTCGCGGCGCAGCGGATGACGTTCGATGTCCTGCGCATACGGCTCGCGCAATCGCTTCGGGAAGTAGTGCGCGAGCGCACGCCGCGCCCACGGATCCTCGGGCAGGTCGGAGGCAAGAAGCGCGTCGTACAGCCACATCTTCGAATACGCCAGCAGCACCGCGCGCTCGGGCGCGGTGAGGGCGCCGCCGGCGGCGCGGCGCTCGGCGATGGTCTCGTCGTCGGGCAGGAACTCGATCGCGCGATTCAGCCGGCCCTCTTTCTCGAGGTAGCGGATGAAGCGCTGCTGCTGTTCGAGCAGCCGCCGCGCCGTGTGTCCGCCCAGCGACAGCGCCTGCGTCTGGTAGTAGTTGTCCTCCAGCACCAGGTGCGCGACCTCGTCGGTCATGTCGGCGAGCAGCGTGTTGCGATCGTCGAAGGTCAGCCGGCCGGCGGCGGTCGCCGCGCCCAGCAGGATCTTCAGGTTGACTTCGTGGTCCGACGTGTCCACGCCCGCCGAGTTGTCGATGGCATCGGTGTACAGCCGCACGCCGGCCTGCGCCGCCTCGATGCGGCCGCGCTGCGTGAAACCCAGGTTGCCGCCTTCGCCCACCACCTTGCAGCGCAGGTCGCGACCGTTGACGCGCACCGCGTCGTTGGCGCGGTCGCCGACGTCGGCGTGGCTTTCCTCGTGCGCCTTGACGTAGGTGCCGATGCCGCCGTTGTAGAGCAGGTCGACGGGTGCTCTCAGGATTGCGCCGATCAGCTCGACCGGCGTCAGGTGCGTCGCTTCGATGCCGAGTACCCGCTGCACCTGCGGCGAGATCGCGATCGACTTCTCCTGCCGCGACCACACGCCACCGCCGGCGGAGATGAGCTTCGCGTCGTAGTCCGCCCACGACGAGCGCGGCAGCGCATAAAGCCGTTCGCGCTCCGCATAGCTCACGGCCGCGTCGGGATCCGGATCGAGAAACACGTGACGATGATCGAAGGCTGCCAGCAGCCGCGTGTGCCGCGAGCGCAGCAGGCCGTTGCCGAACACGTCGCCCGACATGTCGCCCACGCCCACGCAGGTGAAGGACGTGGCCTGCACGTCGACGCCGAACTCGCGGAAGTGGCGCTTGACGCTCTCCCACGCGCCGCGTGCAGTGATGCCCATCTTCTTGTGGTCGTAGCCGACGCTGCCGCCGGAGGCGAACGCGTCGCCGAGCCAGTGGCCGTACTCCGCCGACACCGCGTTGGCGTAGTCGGAGAAGCTCGCCGTGCCCTTGTCGGCCGCGACGACCAGGTAGGGATCGTCGCCGTCGTGCCGCTCGACCATCGTGGGCGGCACGATGGCGCTGCCGACGCGGTTGTCGGTCAGGTCGAGCAGGCCGCGCAGGTAGTCCTGGTAGCAGGCGATGCCTTCCCTGAGGAACGCATCGCGATCGGTGGCCGGCGGCGCCTTCTTCAGCACGAAGCCACCCTTCGAGCCCACGGGCACGATGACGGTGTTCTTCACCATCTGCGCCTTCACCAGGCCCAGCACCTCGGTGCGGAAGTCCTCGGGACGGTCCGACCAGCGCAGGCCGCCGCGCGCCACCTTGCCGCCGCGCAGATGCACGCCTTCGAAGCGCGGCGAGTACACGAAGATCTCGTACAGCGGCCGCGGCTCGGGCAGTTCCGGAATGCGCGCGGGATCGAACTTGAACGACAGGAAGGCGCGGCGCGGACCCGCCTCGCCGGTGGCGCCGCCGCCCGTGCGCCAGAAGTTGGTGCGCAGCGTCGCCTGGATCAGCGCGAGGTACTGGCGCAGCACGCGGTCCTCGCTGGCATTGGGCACCTTCTCCAGTGCCTGCCCGATGGCGCGCACCTGCGTGGCGGCCGCCGCGTCGTCGCGCTCCGCGGGACTGAAGCGCAGCCTGAACAGGCGCAGCAGCAGATAGGCGATGCGCGGGATGCGCTGGCCAGCGTCGCTCGATGTACTCCTGCGACAACGTGAAGTTGATCTGCCGCAGGTAGCGCGCATAGGCGCGCAGCACGACGATGTCGTCGCCGGCGAGCTGAGCGCGCAACACCAGCCGGTTGAAGTCGTCGCTTTCGACGCTGCCCCCGAACACGCGGCCGTAGGTGTCCTCGAACAGCGGCGCCAGCGCGCCGATGTCGTCGTGCTCGTCGGGCGTTTCGAGCTCGAAGTCGTGGATCCACAACGGGCCACGTCCCTCGGGCGTCAGCTCGTACGGATGTTCGGCCAGCACGCGCACGCCCATCTTCTCGAGCATCGGCAGAGAGTCCGACAGCGGGATCTCCGAACCGTCGTGATAGACCTTGAACCCGAGCCGCCGCTGCTCGCCGCCGGCAGGGCGATACAGGCGGAACGCCACGCCGCCGGGCGTCAGCGCATCGAGCCGCTGCAGGTCCTCGACCGCCGTGCGCGCATCCGTGGCCTCGCGGTAGGAGGCGGGAAAGGCGTTGACGTAACGACGCGCCAGCGAGGCCGCGCTCGACTCGTCGAGCCCCGCGTTCAGTTCATCGCGCAGCGCGTCCTGCCAGCGCCGCGCCGCGGCCGCGAGCTGCGCTTCCAGCGCGCGCCGGTCGACCACGGGAATGCGCCCGGGCGTGGTGCGCACGGTGATGTGGATGCGCGCCAGCGCCGCGTCGGTCAGCAGCACGTCGAACTCGGCCGCGGAGCCCGCGAAGGCATCGATCAGGATCTGCTGGAACTTCCGGCGCAGCTCGGTCGTGTAGTTCTCGCGCGGCACGAAGATCAGGCACGACACGAAGCGTCCGAACGCATCGCGCCGAACGAACAGGCGGAAGCGCTGCCGCTCGCCGAGCTGCAGGATGCCGTTGGCGATGTCGGCGAGTTCGTCGGCCGACATCTGGAACAGTTCGTCGCGCGGGTAGCTTTCCAGGATGTGGGTCAGCGCCTTGCCGAGGTGGCTCGCCGGGGCGAGCCCTGCACGCTCGATCACCTGCCGCACCTTGCCGCGCACCAGCGGCACGTCGGCCACCGGCGTGCGGTACGCGACCGACGTGAACAGGCCGACGAAGCGGTGCTCGCCGATGACGCGGCCGTCGGCGCCGTAGCGCTTCACACCGACGTAGTCGACGTAGCCGGGGCGATGCACCGTCGAGCGCGACGTGGCCTTGGTGACCAGCAGCAGCGGCGACGGCGCGCTCGCCAGCGCGCGCGCCTCGCGCGGCACGGTGGCGAAACTGGTCGATGCGGCGCCTGCCGCGGCCGGCAAGCGCTGCGGCGCATCGCGCAGGATGCCGAGCCCGCTGCCCTCTTCGCGCATCAGTTCCAGCTCGCCGCCGTGATCGACGAGGTCCTGGCAGCGATAGCCGAGCAGCAGCATGTGGTCTTCGGTCAGCCATTGCAGGAACGCGCGCGATTCGGCGAGTTCCTCGCGCGGCACCGGCGGCGGCGTGCGGTCGAGCTCCGCGATCACGGTGCGCAGCTTCGCGACCATCGGCTTCCAGTCGGTGACCGCCGCACGCACGTCGCCCAGCACGCGCTCGATACCGGCGCCGAGCGCGCTGCGCGCAGCCGGATCGGCCAGCCGGTCCACTTCGACGTGCATCAGCGACTCGCGCGGCCAGTCGGGCTGCTGCTGGCGGGTCTGCACGTCGAGCAGCCGGCCGGCGGCGTCGCGCTGCACGGCGAAGATCGGATGGATGATCAGGTGCAGCGTCAGGCCCTGCCGGTTGATCTCCATCGTCGTCGAATCGACGAGGAACGGCATGTCGTCGTTGACGACTTCGACGACCGTGTGGCGCGCGCCGAAGCCCGCCTCCGCGGGCGTGGCGTTGAACACGCGCAGCTTCGGCGCGCCGGGAGGACGATCCTTCGCAAAACGGTACTGGGACAGCGCCATGCCGTACAGGTCGTCCGCGCTGCGCGCGGCGATGTCCTCGGGATCGAGCTGGCCGTAATAGATGTCGCTGAAGCGCGCGAGCCGGCCGCCTTCGTCGCCGGTCTGGCGTGCGGCGATCAATGCCGCGACCTCGGCAAGTCGTCGTGCCTTTGCGGAATCCAGGCTGTCTGCAGCGCTGTCGTCGGCCGCCATCGTGTCTCTCCGTTGTAGCCGCCTGCCTCGTGAGCAGTGTGCGGTGCCCGCGCCCTCGTGCGGCGCCAGCGTGAATCCCCGAGTATGCCCGCCCGCCGATAATGGCGCGATGCTGCCGGTCTTTCCCGTCATCGCGCCGCGCCTGGCCTTCGTCGACGTCGAAACGACCGGCGCCAGCCCGGAACGCGAGCGCGTGACGGAGGTCGGCGTGGTGGCGGTCGATTTCGACGGCGATGCGCATCGCGTCACCGAATGGTCCTCGCTGGTCAACCCCGGCATGCCGATCCCGCCGGAGATCCAGTGGCTCACCGGCATCACCAACGACATGGTGCGCGGCGCGCCGTCGTTCGCGGAACTGGCGCAGGACCTCTATGACCGCCTCGACGGCGCGGTGTTCGTCGCGCACAACGCGCGCTTCGACTATGGCTTCCTGCGCGCCGAGTTCTCGCGCGCGGGCCTGAACTTCCATGCGAAGACGCTGTGCACCGTGCGGCTGTCGCGCCACCTGTATCCCGACCGCAGTCCGCACACGCTCGACGCGATCGTGCAGCGCTTCGGACTCGACGGCGAGCAGCGTCACCGTGCGCTGGGCGATGCACGCGTGCTGTGGCGCCTGCTGCAGACGCTGGCAGCACGACACTCGCCGGCCGAGCTGGAACTCGCCTGCGCGGCGCTGCTGCGCCGGCCCAGCCTGCCGCCGCATCTGCCGCCCGACGCGCTCGACGCCCTGCCGCATGCGCCCGGCGTGTACCTGTTCTACGGGCTGAACGCGCATCCGATCTACATCGGCAAGAGCGTCGACATCCGGGCGCGCGTGGCCGGCCACTTCAATGCGGAGCACCGCGCGAGCCGCGAGCTGCGGCTGTCGCAGGAAGTGCATCGGCTGGAATGGGAAGAGACCGCGGGTGAGTTCGGCGCGCTGCTGCGCGAGGGCGAACTGGTGAAATCGCGCCTGCCGGCGCATAACGTCGCGTTGCGCCGCAAGCTGAATCAGGTGATGGTGCGCGTCGACGACGACGGCACGCCGCGTTATGCGCCGGCGTCGGCCACGTCGTCCGAAGCGTTCGCGCACGCCGACGCCGCGCCCGTCTATGGCCCCTTCGGCTCGCGCGCGGCGGCGCGCGCAACGCTGATCGCGCTGGCGCGCGAGCATGGGCTGTGCATGCAGCGGCTGCACGTGGAAGGCCGCAGCCGCACCGCAGACGGAGCGCCATGCTTCAGCCGTCAGCTGATGCGCTGCCAGGGGGCGTGCGTCGGCGTGGAGACCGTCGGGCAGCACACGGCGCGCGTGCGCGAGCTGCTGGCGCCATGGCGCATTCCCGCGTGGCCGCACGCGGGCGCGGTGGCTCTGGTCGAGCGCAATGCCGCGCGCTTTCGCGAGGCCTGGCACGTGTTCGATCGCTGGTGCTGGCTCGGTAGTGTTGCGACGCTCGACGCGGCGCATGCCCTGGCGAGAGAAGCGCCCCGTGTTTTCGAAGCCGACGCTGCGCGGCTGGCCCTGCAGGCGCTGGAAGGGAAGTTTGCGGTGGAGTGCGTGGTGCTGGAAGCGCAAGGAGAAAATGGATCCCCGCTTCCGCGGGGATGACATCGATGTCAACTTGGGTCCCGGCCTTCGCCGGGACGACGTCGGCAGTATTTCGTCGCCCGGCCGAAGGCCGGGGCCCAGTTTGAAGGCTGTCTACCGCGTCCCCGCCGGCGCCAGCGCCGCCTCCGGCACCTTGACCTGCGGATAGCGCTCGCGAAAGCGCTGCAGCTGTACATCGGCTTCCGCATGGCGACCGGACTGTCGCAGGCGGACGATGCGCGCGAGCCAGTCGTCGGCGCTGAGGCTCGACTCTTCGGTGTCGGGCAGCGCAGCCTCGGTGCGCGGCGCGGTTGCAGGCGCGCTGCGTGCGTCGAGGCGCGCGCGCTCCTGCGTCTGCTCTTCAGTTCTGCCCAAAGCCTTGTTCAGCGTGGAGAGGTCGCGCGAAAAGCCGCCCGTGGCGCCGGCCGCGTTTGACGATGCGGCGGGCGCGGGTGCCGGCGGAGGTGGAGCGGCCTGCTTCAGGCTGCGCTCTGCGGGTCTGTCGGCAAAAGGCGCTGGCGGTGTTGACGGCGGCGCCACGGGTGCGGCCGCCGGGTCGGCGGCCGGTGCTGCGATCGACGGTGCGGCGACCTGCCTTTCCGGTTCGGCGCGGCGTGGCGATGCAGGCGCAATCGGCGCGGCGTTCTCGCGCGCGCTGCGCGCCGCAGCGGTCGGTGTCGTGGGAGCCTGCACTGCTGGTGGTGCGACGGGCGCAGCCGCGGACGACGTCTCCGGTGCTGCGATCGGTGGCGTCACCGGCGTCGGCGCCGGCGCCGGCTCGGCCACCGGCGGCGCCGATGATTCGGCCATCTTCTGCGCCTCGTCGACACGTGACGCCATCATCACCGCCACCGACGACAGCAGCACGGTGGCTGCGGCCGCCATCGGCCAACGCAGCGGGCTGCGCACCGGTGCGGGCCGCGCGGACGGCAGTGCGGCACCGGCATCGCGGGGCCGCGCGCCGACTTCGCGCGCCGCCGCCGCCAGGATGGCGGCGCGCGCCTGCGCCGACGGCCGCTCATCGAGCGCATCGTTCACTGCGCGATAACCGTCCGTCACGCGCTGCGAAACGCGTCGTTCGCCAGCGCTGCGCACATCGTCTTCGCGCCCGTCCCGATCATCGTGGCCGTTCATTGCCAGGCCTCCATCGCCATGCGCAGCTTGCCCATCGCGTAGCGCAGACGGCTCTTCACCGTCTCGTGCCCCGCCTGCGTCACCGCAGCGATCTCCTCCAGCGTCAGGCCGCCCTCGGCCTGCAGCAGGAAGGCTTCGCGCTGCAGCGGTGGCAGTGTTTCGACCGCATCGACGAAGGCGCGTGCCCGGGCCCGCGACAGCGCCTGCACGTCCGGCCGATCCGACTCGGCACCCGGCACCTGCGCGAGCCAGTCCGGACCCTCCTCGTCCGCGTCGTCGTTGGCCGCGTCCGCCAGCAGCATCGCGCCATCGCGGCCGCGCCAGTGATCGACGAGCTTGCTGCGCGCCACCGTGTACAGCCACGTCGTGAATCGCGCGCGCGGTTCGAACTGCGCGGCGTGGCGGATGACGGCCATCCAGGTCTCCTGCAGCAGGTCGTCGGCGGTGGCTGGCGCGGCGCCCTGCCGCAGGAAGTAGCGATACACCGGCCGCTCGTGCCGCTCATACAGTTCGCCGAAGGCGCGCGCATCGCCGGCCGCATAGGCAGCCAGCAGATCCTCGTCGCTCAGCGCGGCAATCGATGGTGCAGGCAACGGCAAGTCCCGGTCGAAGACGCGCCGGCGCGAACTCTGCGACCGCACCGGCGCTGCGATTCTGCCTGCACCCGACACCGCCTGCGCGCCGGTCAACGGCGCGGCGGATCCTGCACGAAGCCAACCACTCCGGGGAAGGGCTGCGGCTGCTGACGCGGCACGGGGATCACGCCCATCGCCACCAGGTTGTCGCGGCTGTCGTAGTGGATCGCGATGACCTCGTTCGGCGTGGACTGCGCGCGCTCGAAGCTCGTGTAGCTGGTCACCGAGCGCTCCGTGCGACCGTGACCGGTGCCGAGCTTCTCCGTGGGCATGGGCGCCTGCGCCAGGGCGCCGGATGCCCGGCTCTCCTCGCGGGCGACGCGATCGGCCCTTTCGTAACCGTCGGCGGCCTGCGCCGACGGCGCGGCGGCGCCCTGCGCTTCGTTCTTCATCGCGCGGTCGCGCTCGCTCACCACCGGCGGTGCGACCGGCGGCGGAGGCGGCACGTAGCGTTCGCGGAACACCGCCACGCCGATCACGCCGACGTTGTCCGGCCGGCCGGTGCGCGCGGCATACGAATCGGGCAGCGTCGTGAATTCGAAAGCCGCCACGCGCTGCAGGTCCTTGCGCCAGCCGGTGATGCGCGCGTACTGCCCGTTCGTGAGGACGTAGCCCGCCTGGTCGGTGGCGGCCGTCTCGCCGCTGACGACGTTGACGCCGTCGACCGACAGCACCGCGAGCGCACGGCCGCCGGCACGATTGGTGAGCGACACCGCGTAGCGCGCGCCGGGCTTGCCGGGCACGTACCAGCGGCCCTGGTGCCAGTAGACCGGCAACGTCTCGCCGCTGTCGCGGTCGAGCACCTGCACGTCGAACAGTGCGCCGACAGCCTGCACCGGTGCCGCAGCACCGAACAGGCCGGCAATCAGGGCTGCCGCGGCGGCGGCGCGAACACAACGCGAGAACCTGGCGGGAGCAGTCATCATGGACCTCCATCGGTACGGGTGGGCGATGCGCTTGAAACGCGGCTTCGTGGACAATGGGGTCAACGCGACCCCCACTTTCTGCCGTACCCGATGAACGACACCTCGACCCCGGCCCTGGATGCCCCGGCCGCCCACCTGACGCGGCTGCTGCGCAGTCACCGCTCGATCCGCGCCTTCCTGCCGACGCCGATCGACCCCGCCGTGATCACCGAGGTCTGCGACGACGCGGTGGCCGGCGGTTCGTCGTCCGGCAACCTGAACAGCGTGTCGATCGTGCTGACACGCGACGCCGAGCGGCGTCACCGCTTGTGGGAACTGCACGGCCGGCAGGACATGGTGCTGCAGGCGCCGCTGGTGATGACCTTCTGCGCCGACTGGCACCGCACCCGCCAGTGGCTGAGCCAGCGCGGTGCGCGCGACAACTTCGCCAACTTCCTCGGCTATCACGTCGCGGCCTACGACGCGATGATCGTCGCGCAGAACGTGTGCCTCGGCTTCGAGGCGCGCGGCATCGGCATCTGCTACATGGGTACCACGCTGTATGCGCTGCCGCAGCTCGTCGAGTTCCTGCGGTTGCCCGGGACCGTGGTTCCGGTCACGTCGATCGTCGCGGGCTGGCCGGCCGAGAACCCGGGCAAGCGCGACCGGCTGCCGATCGGCGCGTTCATCCACGACGAGGTCTACGACGATCCGTCGCCGGACCGCATCGACGCGATCTACGAGCAGCGCGAAGTGCGCGGCTGGCAGCGCTACATGTCGATGCCCGAGCTGAGGGCGAAGATCGAGGCCGAGGGCATCACGTCGCTCGCGCAGTTCTATACCAGCCGCATCAAGTACGACCCCGACTACTTCGGGCCGAAGTCCGAGGAGATCCGCGCGCTGCTCGTGCAGCAGGGCTTCCTGCCGCGCGACTGAAGGCCCGATGCGTTTCGAACACCTCGTCCAGGTCAACGACCCGTTGATGCCGTTGCTGACGGAGGTGACGCGCTCACAGCTGTGGCGCGGGCTCGTGCTGCGCGCGGAAGACCCGGGCCAGTTCGTCGGCGGACTGGTGAGCGCGACCATCGTCGCGCGCCGCCAGGACGGCGAGGCCACCGAGCTCGACCGCGTGCTCGATTTCGGCAGCTTTCGCGTTCATGACCACGTGCGCCTCGTGCCGCTCGCGCGCAGCGAGATCCGCACGGCCGCGGGCGCGACCTGGCCGGCCAGCCGCATGACCATCGGCATCGAGGAGCCCGAAGCGGACGCGCTGTTCCTGCGCTTCGTCTACGAGGCGGAGTCCGAGATCGTCGGCCAGGACGGGCTCGACGAGATGACGGTCGCGCTGCGCCAGCAGGCTTATGAAGGCGCGGACCTCGACACGGTGGTGCGCATCCGCGCGCTGGCGGAGTCGGGCAGGCTCGGCTGAGGCGGGCGACCGCCGGCTACTCCGGCAGGCAGACCCGTCCTTCGAACAGCCGCCGCGCAGTGCGGAAGAAGCTGCCCGCCTGCGCATACCAGCCGTCGCGGTCCTTGCGCACGTCGGCGTTGACGGCCAGCACGCCCGACGGCATGCCCAGCCGCAACGGCCCCGGCCGGGTCTGCCGCTGCACGCGATTGACCAGCGAATCGGGCAGGCTGGCGGCCACGGCGATGCACAGCGACGCGGTCAGCGGCAGCGCACGATGCGGCTGGTTGCTGGAGATCATGCGCACCTGCATGTCGGCCGCATCGGCCTCGAGCGATTCGCCGGCCAGCGTGGTCCATGCGGCGGGCGTCGACACGATGCCGATCGACGGGGTGCCGGCCTTGGCGCGCGCGGTGGCCGCGTCCGGCGCAATGCGCATCGCGACCGAGGCCTGCGCGCGGATCGCCAGCAGCGCCTCCATGATGCGGGCATCGCGCTCGAGCTGCTCGGGCGATTCGATGCCGGTGAGCCCGAGGCTCTCGGCGCGCACGAAAGCACAGGCGTTGCCCGCGTCGACCATCGACACGTCGATGCGCCCGACGCCCGGCACGTCGAGTTCCTCGATCACGTCGCCGGTCGGCAGCAGCTTGCCCGTGATCGCGCCGCCGGGTTCGAGGAACTCGAGCTTGATCGGTGCGCCGGTGCCGCCGACGCCGGGAATGGCGAAGTCGCCGTTCTGCAGCGCGCGTCCGTCGCGCACCTCGAAGGTCGAGTGGATGATCTTGCGCGTGTTGGTGTTGTGGATGCGCACCGTCACGCGCCCGTCGGCGGCCTTGATCAGGCCTTCATCGACCGCGAACGGGCCGATGGCCGAACTCATGTTGCCGCAGTTGCCGTTCATGTCGACGCGCGCTTCGCGCACGGAGACCTGCGCGAAGGTGTAGTCGATGTCGGCATCGGCGCGCGACGGCCGGCCGACGACGCAGACCTTCGACAGCGACGACAGGCCGCCGCCCAGTCCATTGAGCTGCCGGCCGTTGGGATCGGGCGATCCCATCGCGGCACAGAAGATGGCGTCCCAGCGGGCCGGGTCGCCGGGCAGGTCATCGGCCTTGAACAGCAGTCCCTTGCTGGTTCCGCCGCGCATGAATACGGCGGGTATGGATCGCGAGCGCATGGCGCGAGTATGCCGAAATCGGCGCGCGGCGCCTTGAGGCCTGTCCGTGGCTTCGCGCCGCGCGCCTCTACACTGCGCCGATGCACGATCGCGCACTGGTACTGTTTTCCGGCGGGCAGGACTCCACCACCTGCCTCGCGTGGGCGCTTGCGCGCTACGCGCACGTCGAGACGGTGGGATTCGACTACGGGCAGCGGCATGCGGTGGAACTTGCGGTGCGGCCGGGCGTGCTGGCCGAATTGCGCCAGCGCTTTCCCGCGTGGGGCGAGCGACTGGGCGAGGATCACCTCGTGACGATGAAGGAGCTCGCGCAGCTGTCCGACACGTCGCTCACCGCGTCGGCGGAGATCCGCATGGGCGCGAAGGGCCTGCCGAACACCTTCGTGCCGGGCCGCAACCTGCTGTTCTTCACCTACGCCGCCGCGATCGCGTACCGCCGCGACATTCCGGTGCTGGTGGGCGGCATGTGCGAGACCGATTACTCAGGCTATCCGGATTGCCGCGACGACACGCTGAAGGCGATGCAGATCGCGCTCAGCCTGGGAATGGATCAGCGATTCACGGTCGAAACGCCCCTGATGTGGCTCAGCAAGGCGCAGACGTGGCAGATGGCGCAGGAACTGGGCGGCGAGGCGCTGGTGGAACTGATCCGGGCACGGACCCATACGTGCTACCTCGGTGACCGGGACACGGTGCACGACTGGGGCGTCGGGTGCGGCACCTGCCCGGCGTGCGAGTTGCGGGCCGGGGGTTGGAACGGCTGGCACTCGGCGCAGGCCGCGCCGGGCCGCTGATCCTGCCCTCCCTGGAGGGGAGAAGTCCGTCCGCCGCTCGGGCGGGCTGCCTGTTACGCCCTGCCCATGACGAGCACGTCGCGATCGACGGCTCGCAATACCGGCCGAGAGGCCGGGGTGTGCTTCAGACGAGCACGAAGGCGGCGCCGCCGCCAACCTGGCCGAGCTCTTCCGCGGTGATCTCGATGATTTCCGCAACCGTCAGTTCGGTGGTCTCAACGCTGTCGATCAGTTCGATTTGCATGGCATCCGTCCGCAGTTCGATGTAGTTGTTGGTATGAGGTATCGACTAGACCAGAACGAAGGCAGCGCCGCCGCCGACGTGGCCGAGCTCTTCCGCAGTGATCTCGATGATTTCCGCAGCGGTCAGTTCAGTGGTTTCAACGGTTTCGATCAGTTCGATTTGCATGGCATCCGTCCGCAGTTCGATGTAGTTGTTGGTATGAGGTACCGACTAGACCAGCACGAAGGCAGCGCCGCCGCCGACGTGGCCAAGCTCTTCCGCGGTGATCTCGATGATTTCCGCAGCGGTCAGTTCGGTGGTTTCAACAGTTTCGATCAGTTCGATTTGCATGACGCTTTCTCCGCAGATTTGATTGATGTTCTTCGATTGAATGACTAGACCAGCACGAAGGCGGCGCCGCCGCCAACCTGCCCGAGTTCCTGAACCGTGATCTCGATGAGTTCCGCGTCGGCCGTTGCCTTGACTTCGCTGCCGGCGTCCAGTGTGATGACTGCGTCCATGGTTTCCTCCGCTATATGACTGTTGTTGGTTGAGTGACTATCAGCACTTGGCTGTTCGGTAGACTATTGACCCCGTTGGCATCATGCAACTACGTTTTTGCGCGAGTACCCGCCAGATACCCCATGTCGACTGAGTCAAACACACCGGAAGTTCCGGCGACTACACCGTCCGGCAGCCCGGAAGAGGTGCCGGACGACCTGGTCGCCCTGGAGGCCGTTGTTCGCGAACATGCGGTGCGGGGCGGCGCCGAGGCGACCGCGTTCCTGACGAGCGTGGTCGGACGCCTTGCGAAGTATCGTGACACGCACGCGGCGGTCCAGGCAACCATTCTTCTCGAAGTCGCGGTTTATTTTTACAACCACGCGGACAACGCTGCCCACGGCCTCGAGGCTGCGATGCTGGCGGCCCGTCTGGCCCGCCTGAAGGGTGACAAGGCGCTGTTGCGCAAGGCGACCAGCTTCCTCGGGGTGCTTTCCCAGAGCTTCAAGAACTTTCGGGGAGCCATCGAGCACACCGTCGAAGCGCTGGAACTGGCCGTCGAACTCGGCGAGCGCCTGGGTCAGGCGGCCGCGGCCAACAACATCGGCGCCACGCTGCTCGAACTCGCGGACTACGAGGACGACGCCCACCTGTTCGACGATGCCCTCGGCCTGTTCCGGTTCGCCCTGGCGATGGCGCCGGATTCCCCGCAGGGTCAGCAGATCACCCGTTCGTCCATGGTCAACATTGCCCTGATCTACCTGAACCGGGGCGAGTACATGGCCGGCGTCGATGCCATCGTCAGCGCGATCCAGATGCAGGGCGAGCCCAGGGCCGTGGGCGACTACGACCTGCGCGTCCTGAGCGAATGGTGTTACACGCGGCTGCTGCTCTGGCTCGGCGATACGGAAGAGGCGAGGCTGCATGCGACGCTTGCCAAGGCGTTCGCGGCCAAGGCGCGCACACACCGCGCGATGTTCTATTCCGAGGCCAGCGAAGCCATGTGCGAGGCCTATGGCGGCCAGGGGGACGTCGGACTGAGCCGGCTGGTGCGTGCGCTGGAGAAGTCACGCGGCCTGGGGGTGCACCAGCGCGACATGCTCGCCAGCACCATCCAGCTCGTCCAGCAGAAGAAGGACGACAAGCGCGCCGACTACTACCGCGGCCAGCTGCGCAAGCTGGTGGCGGAAGAGAAGAGCGATTCGAAGGTCCATCTGCTGAGCCTGCAGAGTCCCAAGTTCATGAAGCTGCTCGGCGCCAGCGACACCGGATCGCTCAGCGAACTCGGCCCGCTGTACAACGATGTCAGCCGAGAGCGCGTGCGTCGCGCGATCGCCAAGGCGGTCTAGCGCGGCGTTGTAACCGCTGCAGGAGCGCAGACGCCGATGACCGCGCCCTTCGACACGGCTTCCGATCCGCTGACACTGACGGGCGAACTGCTCGCCCAGCGGTCGGTCGAGCCCAGGGACGGTCAGGCACAGCTGCGCGAAGCGCTGTGGCAACTCCAGCGCTATCCCGGCCTTGATCGCAAGGCGGAGCGTTCGCGACTGCTGCAGACCGCAGCCTGGCGCTTTCTACACCTGCACGGCGACGCCACGTCCGCGGTCGAGCCCAGCGCGCAGGCGGTTCTGTTCGCACAGGGCGACGCCCAGCTGACGGCCCTCGCGCAGGTACTGCAGGGGCGCGTGCTCTTCGAGGCCGGCACGGTCGGCGACGGCCTTGCCCTGATGGCCAACGGCCTCGACCTCGCCCAGCGCCACGGCGATCTCGCGGCCGAGGCGGCGGCCTGGACGTCGATCGGCGCCGCGTTCATCGACGCGTCGCTGTATGCCGACGCGGCCGAATGCGTGCGCTTCGCCCGGGACCTGAGCGCCGAGGCGCTGCCCGGCACGCTGGTGCAGGCAAAGGCGCTGCTGGCCTCGGCGACGAGCTCTTTGCACCTGCAGCGCTGGACCGACGGCATCCAGTCGGCAATCGCCGGCGCGGCTATCCTGGACCGCCCTGGCAGCGACGAGGAAGCCTACGTACGGACGCTGCTCGAAGTGATGCACACCCGCCTGCTGGTCGCGGCCGGGCGGCCGGGCGACGCCGCGCAGCGCGCACGGATGGCCGTCGCCTACTCGCAGGCCACGTGCTCGCAGCACGCCCGCACGATGGCCGCGATCGCCACCGGCCTGGCGCGGATCGCCGGCGACGACCACGACGGCGGCGTCGCCACCTGCGTGACCGCGATCCAGCAGCCGGGCAACAACGCCCGCACGCAGCGCGAGGCAATCCGCGCCGTGATCCCGGCGCTGGAGCGCATCGGCCGCTCGACCGACGCGCTCGCGCTGCAGAAGCGACTGACCGTGCTGATGCGCAGCTCGCAGTACGACGCCATCTACCGCTACACACGGTTCTTCACGTCGCCGACCGTGCCCTTTGCTGATGATGCGTCGCCGATGGCGATGCAGCCCAGACCTCATCTGCTGGAGGAAATCGCGCTGTCGGCAGAGCTGCGCGACGATCCTTCCGGCGAACACGCCTATCGGGTGGCGCGGCTGGCCGCGCTACTGTGGGCGAACGTGGGCGACGGCAGCCACACGCCCGCGCAGATCGAGGAGGCGGCGCGGCTGCACGACATCGGCAAGGCGACGCTGCCCAGCGAACTGCTGCTGAAGCAGGAGGCGCCGACGCCGCTCGAGCGCGAGATCCTGCAACGGCACTCCAACATGGGCGCGGAACTCATCGCCCGCAGCGCGCATCCGCTGCGCGAGGTCGCTGCCGAGATCGCGCGCTTCCACCACGAGCACTTCGATGGCAGCGGCTATCCCGAAGGCCTGGCCGGCAGTGCGATCCCGTTGCCCGCGCGCATCGTCGCCGTCTGCGATGCCTTCGATGCGATGACGCACGACAAGCCCTACCGGCAGGCGCGTTCAGTGACCGACGCGCTCACGGAACTCGAATGGTGCAAGGGGCGGCAGTTCGATCCCGAGGTGGTCGACGCGCTGAGTCCGGTCGTGCTGAAGCTGTCCCATGAACATGGGCCGCTCGATCCGGTCCTCGGGGCGGCCGCGGGCACGGCATCGCTGCGCGTCGCGGCATCCCGGATTCGCGCCGCGATGGATCGCAGCGTGAGCCGGGCGTTGAAGGAGCCCAACGAGCAGCGCAACGTGCAGGAACCGCAGCTGCAGCAGCGCCGCCTGATCCGCGACTGACCGTCCGGCCGAGGGATAGCACTTCCGCCCGTCCTTGTGCCATGCTAGGCGCCATGAAACTCATCCCCGCCTCCGCCATCGTGTCGTGCGTACTGCTGCTCGGTGCGTGCGCCTCCGACAACACCGACCGCGCCACCGGCCCGGCGCAGCTGGTCAACCTGACACTGCAGCCGGCGCGCGTGCCGCCGAGCGCGCAGGGCGGGCTGATGCTCGGCACCGTCACGGGCTGCCGCGTCGACTTCGTCGGCACCGGCCCGGGCCAGAACGTGTGGCAGTTCAACGTCGCGCCGACCGCCCGCGTGCCGACGGTCGACGCGTGCCTGGCGTCGCTGCGCACGCAGCCGGGAGTCGAGGGCGTGCAGGCCGCGAAGTAGCGGCGCGGCACAAATCAAAATGGGTCCCCGCTTTCGCGGGGACGGCACCGCATACGGCTGTCATCCCCGCGGAAGCGGGGATCCACCTTGACGTTCTGGTCAGACGTCGAGCCGGACGATCCGGTCGACGCGCCCGACCGTCTCCGGTCGGTGGCTGACGATCACCAGTCCGATCCCCGTGGTCCGCAGCCCGTCGGTGATCTCGCGCTCGCGGGACAGATCGAGCTGGTCGAAGGTCTCGTCCAGGAACAGGATCAGCGGCCTGCGGTAGAGCGCGCGGGCCAGCAGCACGCGGCTGCGCTGGCCGCCGGACAGCGCCACTCCCAGGCTGCCGACGATGGTGTTGTAGCCCATCGGCATGGCCGCGATGTCCTCGTCGATCATGGCCAGCTTCGCGCATTCGCGGGCGCGCGCGGCGTCGTGCTGCGGATCGAAGAAGCTGATGTTGTCCTCGATCGTGCCGACGAACAGGTGGTCGTCCTGCATCACGACGCCGATGCGGCTGCGATACGCGGCCTTGTCCCAGTCGCGGATGTCCCGGCCGGCCGCGGTGAGCGTGCCTTCCGTGCGGTCGAGCAACCCGGCGAGGACTTTCACCAGCGTCGTCTTGCCGCTGCCGGACGGCCCGACGATCGCCACCGTTTCGCCCGGTCGCGCGTGGAAGTCCATGCCGCGGAACACGAAGCCTTCGATGCCGTAGGCGAAGCCCAGGTTCTCCGCGTCCAGCACGAACGCGCCCGCCGGCGCATCCGCACGCGCCACCGCCGGCATCTCGCCGCCGCTCTCGGTGGCGGCCAGCGCGATGTCGGCAACCCGGTCGGCGTGCAGGTCCAGCATGCGGAACTCGATGGTCTTGTCGACCAGGTTGTTGACGCGCGTAATGAACAGCAGCTTGAACAGCAGGAACGCGAACAGCATGCCGACCGACAGGCTGCCCTCGAGCACGGCGTTGGCGCCCAGCCAGATCACCAGCACGTTCTCCAGGCCGAAGATCAGCACATTGGCTGCACGCTGCAGCAGCGCGAGGTTCTGCACGCGCACGTCGGCGTTGGTCTGGTCGACGACGTGGTTCAGGTACGCGGCGCGGCGCTCGGCTTCGCGCAGGTTCAGCTTGATGGCCATCATGCCGCGCAGCGTCTCGATGAAGTGCGTGGCGGCCTTGGCCTCGTGCACGATGCGCTCGTCGGTGGCGCGGCGCTGCGGGCCGTACATCGCCCAGCGCAGCGCGCCGTAGAGCAGCGCGGCGATGACCACGACCAGCGTCAGCGCGGCGCTGTACCAGAGCATCACGGCCAGCGTGACGGCGACCATCACGCCGTCCATCAGCGTCTCCAGGAAGGTCAGCGACAGCGTGCGCTGGATCGTGTCCACCGAGCGGAAGCGCGACACGATGTCGCCGATGTGCCGCTTCTCGAACCACGCCAGCGGCAACCGCAGCAGCCGCGCGAACAGCGTGTCGAGCAGCTGCAGGTTGAGCCGCGTGCTGATGTAGACGCCCAGCCACGCGCGCAACGCCGTGATGGCGGCGATCATCGCCGCCAGCAGCGCGAAGCCGATGCCCAGCACCGCCAGCAGGTCACGGTCGCGCCCCACCACCACGCGGTCGACGACGATCTGCAGGAAGAACGGCGAGGCGATCGCCAGCACTTCCAGCACCAGCGACAGCAGCAGCACCTGCACGATCGCGCCGCGCAGGCCCGTGGCCGTGCGCACCAGCTGCCACGCGCTGATCTTCTCGCGCTCGTCGCGCGGCGCGAAGCCGGTGGCCGGCGTCAGCTCCATCGCGACGCCCGTATAGTGGTCGGACGCCTCCGCGAGCTTCAGCACGCGCCGGCCGCGCGCCGGGTCGTTGATGGTGATGCGGTCGCCGGACACCTTCGTCAGCACGACGAAGTGGTTCATGTCCCAGTGCAGGATCGCCGGCAGCTTGAGCTGCGCCAGGCCGTTGAGCGGCACCTTCACGCCGCGCGCCGCCAGGTTCATCGTCTCGGCGATGGCGTGGATGTGCTTCAGCGTCACGCCCTTCATCGACGGCGCGAGCCGCATGCGCATTGCGGCGAGGTCCGTGCGGAAGCCGTGGTAGCTCGCGATCATCGCCACGACCGCGATGCCGCACTCCGGCGCCTCGGCCTGCAGGATCATCGGTACACGCCTACCGAGCATCGGCGGTCCTTCCCCGTCTGATCGGCGTCATGGGCGCAGCCGCTCCCGCAGCATCAGCACCGGCTCGAACACCCATTCCCAGACCCTGCGCTTTTCCTGCAGGATGTCGGCGTTGACCATCATCCCCGAGCGCAGCGGCTGTTTCTCGCCGCTTGCCATCACGTACTGCGAGTCGAGCTTCACGTCGACGCGGTACACCGGCTCGCGCACCACCAGCGGGCCGACCTTCTCGCCGGCGGTCCACACCGTCCGGCTGACGCGCTCGACCTTGCCGCGGTACTGGCCGAAGCGCTGGAAGGGAAACGCATCGAAGCGCATCACGACTTCCTGCCCCGGCTGCACGAAGCCGATCGCGCGCGACGGCACCAGCAGCTGCGCGTGCAGTCCGCTGCCCTTCGGCACGACGACGGCGAGCGGCGCGCTCTCCACGACCGTCTCGCCGCGGTTGGTGGCGATGTTGGTGACGGTGCCGGCCATCGGCGCGCGGATCACGTTCTCGCGCTTGGCCAGTTCCTCGACGCGGCCCTGCTGCAGTTCGCTGATCTGGCGGTGCAGCTGGTCGAGCTGGGTCTGCGTCTTGAGTTCGACGGCCGGCAGTTCGGCCTTCGCCGCGGCAAGCTCGCGCTCCACAGAGGCGCGCTGCCGCTTCACCGTCTCGACCTTGACCTGCTGGTCGAGCACGTTGTTGCGGAACTCGATCAGCTTGGACTCCGAATAGAACTTGTCGCGGTAGAGCTCCTCGGCGCGCTGGTACTCGCTGCGCGCCGACGCGGCACGCGTTTCCTGCGCGCGCAGCTCGGCGGCGAACTGCGTGAGTTCGCTCTGCAGATCGAGCATCTTGCGATTAAGCGCGGCGGTCTGCTGCTCGCCCAGCAGGCGCACCTGCTGCTGCTCGCGCTCCAGCACGGCGATGCGCTCGCCGATCTCGCGCTGCACGAGTTCGCCGGATGTGACCCCCGAGGCCGTGCCGCGCTCGAGCGACAGCCGCATCAGGGGCTGGCCGGCAGCCACTTCGTCGCCCTCGCCCGCCAGGATCTCCACCACGATGCCGGGCTCCGGCGCGAGGATGCGGGCCGCGCCCGAGTCGAGCGCGAGAAAGCCGTCCACGCGCTCGCGCCGCGCATATTCGCCCCAGATCGAGAACGCCACCAGTGCCGCGGCAAACGCCGCCGCCAGCAGCGTGAAGACCCACAGCGGCACCGGGCGCGCGAGCGACACCTCGCCCAGCAGCTTCTCGCGCTGGGCGTCGATGGCTTCCTGGCGGAAGAGAGAACGCGGGGCGGGTTGGTCCGGCATGGCAGATCGTCGGCGACGCGCATTATGGGCTGCGGCAACGTCCGTGGGGTGAGCGCCCGCCCTCACGCCCTCACTTATCGGAGCTAATGCCTCGCCTGCGTCGCGCGGATGTGACGCCGCGGGCAGTTATATGGACATAACGGACGCAGCGTGCCGAGTGCTCCGCCGCTGCCTAGCATGGCCGCTCGCTTCGGATCTTGCAGGACGCCTCACCATGAACTCACTCCGCACGCTGGCACTGGCCGCTCTCCTGGCGGCGCTGCCGCTGCAGGCCGCGAACGCCGCCGATGCCGACGCCGCGACCGCCCAGGCCCGCGCCGCGGCGGATGCGGCGCACGAGGCGCTGGTCGATCGCTACCGTGCGGTGTGGGTCACGCTGGGCGCGCAGCAGAAGGTCGCGTTCGCGCAGCGCGAACGGGCGTGGCTCAACGAAGGGCGCAGCGCGGAAGAACTGCGCTGCATCGAGCAACCGAGTGCGCATGCGCCGGCGCTCGCAGAGCAGCTGTGCCGCTTGAAGGTCACGGAGCAAAGGCTCGCAGCCTTGCCGGCGGTGCCGGCGAAGGTGGTCAGCGCGCGCTGACCGCGGTCCTCGGTATCCGTCGCCCCGGCGAAGGCCGGGGCCCAATTTCTCAACGTCAACTTGGGTCCCGGCCTTCGCCGGGACGACGGCGAATGCTCTACCGCGGAAAGTACATCTTCGCCTTGTCGAGGTCATAGCTCCACGGCAGCCCATCGTTCTTCCAGCCATCGAGATCGCGGCGTCCCTTGTGGGAAAGCTGCCCCTCGAAGCCATTGACCACCGTGTAGACGCGTGTGTAGCCGAGGTCGGCCAGCAGGTCCGCGGCGCGCGCACTGCGTTCGCCGGCACGACAGATCAGCACGACCGGATCGTTCTTCGTCAGACCCTTGGCCTTCAGCCGCCGCTCCATCTCGGGCGCGAAGTCGGAGAACGGTTCCAGCCGGTAGAAGCCACGGTCCGCGTCCCAGTCCGTCATGAATTCCTGGAACTCGACGTAGGGCACCAGCGCGTCCACGCCGTCGGCCATGCCGAGGAACTGCGCTTCGGCCCGCGTGCGGATGTCGACGAACAGCACTTTGCCGGCATTGGCCTGCACGAAGCGGTACGCGTCGCGCGGCAGCATGTACAGGCCGAGCCGCGAACGCATCTCCTCGGGCAGCTTCGACGATTCGATCTTCGGCGGCACCGCGCGGGCGGGCGCCTGCGCCAGGGCGGGCGCAACGGATATCGCCAGCAGCAGCGCGGTGACTGCGCCGTGGAGCACCGACCATCGGTTCATGGTGGCGATGCTACCGCCTCGCGTATCGTCGCGCGCGATGCCTGCTCCCCCCTTCGCGCCTGCCCACCCCGCGCACCGCCCCCCGTGGCGCGCCTATGCGCTGCTGACGGGCTCGATGGCACTGGTCGGCAGCTACGTGGCACTGTCGCGGCCACTCACGGCCGCGATCCCGGTGTTCGTGCTGGCGCTGCTGCGCTTCGCCATCGCGGCGGTGGCGATGCTGCCGTGGACCCGGCGCGCGGCCAACGAGCCGCCGCTGACGCGCACCGAGCAGCGGCTCTTCTTCACGCTGTCGTTCTTCGGCAATTTCCTGTTCTCGATCTGCATGCTCTACGGCGTGTCGATGACGACGGCGACCGCGGCCGGCGTGATCATGGCCACGCTGCCTGCGGTGGTCGCACTGCTGTCGTGGCTGCTGCTGCGCGAGCAGCTCGGTGGTCGCGTGCTGCTCGCCATCGCGCTCGCCGTCGGCGGCGTGGCGCTGCTGCAGTTCGCCCGCGCCGACGGCGTGTCGCGCGGCGCGAGCCTGCTGGGCAACGCGCTGATGATGGGCGCCGTGCTGTGCGAGGCGATCTACGTGATCATCGCCAAGCGGCTGTCGGCCACGCGCTCGCCGCTGCGCGTTTCGGCGCTGGCCAACCTGTGGGGACTCGCGCTGATCGCGCCCCTCGGCCTGTGGCAGCTCGCGTCCTTCGACCTGCGCTCGCTGAGCGCGCCGCTGTGGCTGCTGCTGGTGTTCTACTCGCTGGCAGCGAGCCTGTTCGCGGTGTGGATGTGGGTATCGGGCCTGAAGCAGGTGCCGGCGAACCAGGCGGGCGTGTTCACGGTGGCGCTGCCGCTGGCCGCCACGGCCGTCGGCGTGTACGTGCTGGGGGAATCCTTCACGGCGATGCACGCGGTGGCGCTGTCGTTCGCGATCGCCGGCGTCGTGCTGATCACCGCGCGGCGCGCGTGACCCCGTCCGGCATCTGCCGAGCGACCGTCCGAACGGCCTAGCCTGGCGCGCGATCACGCACCTAGGCGATTCCGACAGGCGGCGCGGTGGCCAGCGCGCGCCTTTCCGTATCTTCGGCCCATGACGTCGAATCAGTTGAAGATCGCGGAGAGCCTGCCTGCGCCGGTGCGCATCGGCGTGACGGTGCTCGCCATCGCGGCCAAGACGCGGCTCACCGAGCAGCGCAAGCCGCACTCGAAACGCAAGCCGCCGCTGGTGGCCGTCCTGTTAAGTCCGTACGAACCGCAACGCGCCGCCGCCATCGCGGTGATTTCGCGCCACCTCGGCGCGCCCGTGCAGCGCGTCGACTGGGGGCGCCTGCTGTCGCCGTACATCCACGAGACCGAACTCGCGGTCGAGCGCCTGTTCCACGCCGCCGAACATGCCGGCGTGCTGCTGCTGTTCGACGAGTCCGATGCGCTGTTCAGCACGCCCGGCCGGCCGATGGGGCTCGACGAGGCCGCCTACGAAGCGTGCACGGAGGCGCTGCTCGCTCGCCTGGCGCACTTCGACGGGCCGGTGTGCTTCACCGCCAGCCATCGCCGCCACCTGCATCCGCGCGTGCTGGCGCTGGCCGATCCCGTGCTCGACCTGGCGAACGCCGCGGCCGCCTGATCAGTCGCCCTTCAGGAACGGCTGGACGATGCGTTGGGTCGACACGCGCGCGCCCAGCCGTGCCAGCAGAAGGTACACGCCCACCAGCTTGCGATGCAGGAACAGCGTGTCGGCCGGCGGCATGCGCAGCAGCCCGCGCCGGAACGCGAGATCGATGCCCAGTTCGCGCGCACGGCGCGGCAGGTCCGACGCGCCGTAGTCATACGCGCCGCGCGTGCGCAGCGGCTCGCACACGAGTTCGATGACGTCGATCGCGGCTTCGGCCGTCGCCGGCGTCGCATCGGAGGCGATATAGCCGATGGCGCGGGCCTCGCGCTCGATGCCGGCGCGATCGCCATCCGCCACGGACTGCGTGATGCGCCGGAAGCGACCGGCATATGCCGGCGTGAAGGTCTGCGTGGCGCCGAAGTCGAGCAGCACGAGGCGCGCGCCCTCCGGATCGGGCTGCACGAGATAGTTGCCGAAGTTCGGATCGGTCTGCATCACGCGGAATTCGAAGAGTTCCCGGAACAGCAGCCGCTGCAGCAGCGTGCCGATCGCGTCGCGCGTCTTCTGCGACGCCATGTCGAGCAGTGAATCGAGCGGCACGCCGTCGATGTAGTCCATCGCCATCACGCGCGCGGTGGTGAAGTCCCAGTGCACGCGCGGCACGACGATCAGCGGTTCGTCGGTCACGAGCGATGCATAGTGTTCGAGGAAGCGCGCTTCGGCCAGGTAGTCGGACTCCTGCGACAGCTGCCGCTTGGCCTCGCGCGCGACCGCCGTCACGTCGAGTCCCAGCGGCAGCAGCTGCGCCAGCCGCAGCAGTGCCGCGACGTTGTCGACGTCGCTGGCGATCGAGCGCGCCACGCCCGGGTACTGCACCATCAGGGCGAGGTCGCGGCCATCGCGCGTGCGCGCGCGATGCACCTGGCCGATCGACGCCGACGCGATCGGCGTTTCGTCGAAGTGCTCGAAGCGCTTCTCCCAGCCTGCGCCCCATGCGCGACCCAGCACGCGATGCAGCTGTTCGAGCGGCATGGGCGCGGCCTGCGAACGCAGCGTCTCCAGCGCGGCGGTGAGTTCGGGTGGCAGCAGGCCTTCGGTCTCCAGCGAGATCAGCTGACCGAGCTTCATCGCCGCCCCGCGCAGCTGCCCCAGGCGGGCGGCCAGTCGCGTCGCGGTGGCGGTGGTGAACATCGGCGCGTCCTTGTCGCCCTGCGCCAACCGACGCAGACCCTGCACCGCGCCGCCCACCGCCAGTTCGCCCGCGGCAAGGCCCAGTCGCGCAAGGCGCCCGAGCCGGCTGTGCGGCACCCGCGAAGCCGCCGGCGTCTTGCGCGTGCTCATCGCGCACCTCCCATGCGCACCAGCGCAGGGCGCGTGCGCGTCCGGCACCGTGCACGACACCCGCGGTTGGTGCGAAGCGCGACGCCGGGCGGGAGTTCACGCCACCGAGCACCGTGGCATGGAACTTGTATTGGGAATCTCTGCGTTAATTCGACGCACATCAATGGATCCGGGGAGAGTCAATGGACCGCAGACAGTTCATGCAGGCCGGGGGTGCGGCAGCGCTCGCCGGCTCATCGTTATCCGCTTTCGGACAGGACAAGACACCGATCAAGGTAGGCATTCTGCATTCCCTGTCGGGGACGATGGCGATTTCCGAGACGGCGCTGAAGGAAACCGCGCTGATGACCATCGCCGAGATCAATGCCAAGGGCGGCGTGATGGGCCGACCGATCGAACCTGTCGTGGTGGACCCGGCGTCGAATTGGCCGCTGTTCGCCGAGAAGGCGCGCCAGCTGCTGGCGCAGGACAAGGTCGCGGTCGTGTTCGGCTGCTGGACGTCGGTGTCGCGCAAGAGCGTGCTGCCGGTGTTCAAGGAACTCAACGGCCTGCTGTTCTACCCGGTGCAGTACGAAGGCGAGGAGCTCGAGCGCAACGTGTTCTACACGGGCGCGGCGCCCAACCAGCAGGCGATCCCGGCCACCGAGTACCTGATGAGCAAGGAAGGCGGCGCGGCCAAGCGCTTCTTCCTGCTGGGCACCGACTACGTCTATCCGCGCACGACCAACAAGATCCTGCGCGCGTTCCTGAAGAGCAAGGGCGTCGCGGAGAAGGACATCGAGGAGGTCTACACGCCCTTCGGTCACAGTGACTACCAGACCATCGTCGCCAACATCAAGAAGTTCGCGGCTGGCGGCAAGACCTGCGTGATCTCCACCATCAACGGCGACTCGAACGTGCCGTTCTACAAGGAACTGGGCAACGCCGGCCTGAAAGCCAAGGACGTGCCGGTGGTGGCCTTCTCCGTCGGCGAGGAAGAACTGCGCGGCGTCGACACCAAGCCGCTGGTCGGTCACCTGGCAGCGTGGAACTACTTCATGTCGCTGAAGAACCCGAAGAACGAGGAGTTCATCAAGGCGTACAAGGCCTGGGCCGTGAAGCAGAAGCTGCCCAACGCCGCCACGGCCGTGACCAACGATCCGATGGAGGCGACCTACATCGGCATCCACATGTGGAAGCAGGCCGTCGAGAAGGCCAAGTCCATCGAAGTGGACAAGGTGATCCCGGCGGTGGCGGGCCAGCAGTTCGCGGCACCCAGCGGCTTCACCATCAAGATGGACGAGACCAACCACCACCTGTGGAAGCCGGTGTTCATCGGCGAGATCCGCGCCGACGGCCAGTTCAACGTGGTGTGGAAGACCAAGGGCCCGATCCAGGCGCAACCCTGGAGCCCGTTCATCGCCGGCAACGAGAAGCGGCCGAACCACCCGGTCTGACCGCGAGGGTGCGCGAACCCCATCGCGCATTCCGCTGCGTTCGTGCGACGCGCGGGCGGCTGATCCCTGGAACGGCAGCCGTCCGCGCGCAGCGACGCGGCGCTTCGCTCCCCTCGCCATGAACATGAACCCTTTGCACGCGCTGTTGCGCGGGTCTCTGCGCGCCGCTGCGCTCGCCCTGCTCGCCGCCCTGCTGGTCGCGGCCCTGCCGGCGCGCGCGGCCATCGATCCGGCGGTGGCGGCGCAGCTTGGTGCAGAGGATTCGGACGCGAAGGTCGAGGCGATCCGCAAGCTCACCGCTTCCGACGATCCGCGCGCGGTCGTCGTGCTGCGCGCGATGGAGGCCGAATCGCTGGCGGTCATCGACAACGGCCGGCGCGCGGTGATCGTCGCCGATGGGCAGATGACGGATGCCGCGACCGGCGCTGCGATCGGCCCGGCACCCGCGAACATCGACACAGTCGTCATCAACAACCGGCTGCGCGGCGAACTCGGCGCGGCACTCGCTGCATTGCGCCTGGGCAGTGCCGATCGCGCAGAGCGGCTTTCTGCCGCGAAGGAATTGCAGGGCACCGACAACGAAGATGCGCTGCCGATCATTGAACGCGCCATCGAGCGCGAGACCGATGCGGAAGTGAAGGGCACGCTCGCGCTGGCCGGCGCATCGCTGGCGCTGAAGAGCAGCGACCCCGCCCAGCGCGCGAAGGCGGCGCGCGCACTGTCGGCCAGCAGCGATCCGCAGGTGCGGCAGCTGCTGTCGACCATGCTGACGCGCCAGCCCGACGGCAGCTACGGCGAGCCCGACGAAGCCGTGCGCTCGGCGGCGCAGGCCTCGCTCGCCGAGATCAACGCGCGCCTGCGCACCACCGAGATCGGCATGGCGCTGTTCTCGGGGCTGAGCCTGGGATCGATCCTGCTGCTCGCCGCGCTGGGCCTGGCGATCACCTACGGGCTGATGGGCATCATCAACATGGCGCACGGCGAGTTCCTGATGCTGGGCGCCTACTCGACCTGGGTCGTGCAGGGGCTGTTCCGCACGCATCTGCCCGGCTACTTCGACTGGTACGTCGTGGCGGCGCTGCCGGTGGCCTTCGCGGTGACCGCGCTGATCGGCATGGCGCTCGAGCGCGGCGTGCTGCGCTGGCTGTACGGCCGGCCGCTGGAGACACTGCTGACGACCTGGGGCGTGAGCCTGCTGCTGATCCAGGCGAGCCGCACGATCTTCGGCGCGCAGAACGTCGAGGTGGAGAACCCGAGCTGGCTGTCGGGCGGCTTCGCGCTCGGCGGCGGCTATGTGCTGCCGTTCAATCGCATCGTCATCATCTTCTTTGCGCTGGCGGTGCTGGCGGCCGTGTGGCTGGTGATCAATCGAACGCGCATGGGGCTGTACGTGCGCGGCGTGACGCAGAACCGCGCGATGGCGAGCTGCACGGGCGTGCCGACCAATCGCGTCGACATGCTGACGTTCGGGCTGGGTTCGGGCGTCGCGGGGCTCGGCGGCGTGGCGCTGTCGCAGATCGGCAATGTCGGCCCAGATCTTGGACAGGGCTACATCGTCGACAGCTTCATGGTGGTCGTGCTCGGCGGCGTGGGCCAGCTCGCCGGCACCGTGATCGCGGCCTTCGGACTCGGCTCGATCGCCAAGTTCCTCGAACCGTGGTCCGGCGCGGTGCTGGCGAAGATCTTCGTGCTGATCTTCATCATCCTGTTCATCCAGAAGCGGCCGCAGGGGCTGTTCGCGCTGAAGGGAAGGAGCGCGGAGGCATGAGCGCGAAGGCTCCTTCATGACACGGCTGTTCCCCCTGCGCGCGTGGATCGCGATTCTTGCGGTGACCGCACTGCTGGTCGTCGTCGTGCCTGTGCTGCACCTCGTCGTGCCGCCCGACCATCCGCTGCACCTGTCGAGCTTCTGGGTCACGCTGCTCGGCAAGTTCATGTGCTACGCGGTGGTCGCGCTGGCGATGGACCTGATCTGGGGCTACACCGGCATCCTGTCGCTGGGCCAGGGCCTTTTCTTCGCACTGGGCGGCTATGCCTTCGGCATGTACCTGATGCGGCAGATCGGTCGCGACGGCGTCTACCAGGCGGACCTGCCCGACTTCATGGTGTTCCTCGACTGGAAGGAGCTGCCGTGGTACTGGGTGGGCAGCGACTCGCTCCTGTGGTCGCTGTTCCTGGTGGTGGCGGTGCCGGGTCTGATCGCGTTCGTGTTCGGCTTCTTCGCGTTCCGTTCGCGCATCAAGGGCGTGTACTTCTCGATCATCACGCAGGCGCTGACCTTCGCGGCGATGCTGGCGTTCTTCCGCAACGACATGGGCTTCGGCGGCAACAACGGCTTCACCGACTTCAAGCGCGTCGCCGGCTTCGCGATCACCTCGCCTGAAGTGCGCACCACGCTGTACGTGCTGTCGGGGCTGTACCTGCTGGGCGCGCTGCTGCTGGCGCGCTGGCTGGTCACCGGACGCTTCGGGCGCGTGCTGACCGCGATCCGCGACCAGGAATCGCGGCTGATGTTCCTGGGCTACCGCACGGTGTCCTTCAAGCTCGCCATCTGGACGCTGGCCGCGGTGATGAGCGGCATCGCCGGCGCGCTCTACGTGCCGCAGGTCGGCATCATCAATCCCAGCGAGATGAGCCCGGCGAACTCCATCGAGATCGCGATCTGGACCGCGGTGGGCGGGCGCGGCACGCTGATCGGGCCCATCCTCGGCGCCTTCGCGGTCAACGGCGCGAAGAGCTGGTTCACGGTCGCGTATCCGCAGCTCTGGCCGTTCTTCCTCGGCGCGCTCTTCGTCGTGGTGACGCTGCTGCTGCCGCGCGGACTGGTGGGCCTGGCGGCGTCCCTGCGGAAGTGGCGTGGCGCCGACGCTTCGACGCCCGCACCGGAGCTCACGAGAGCCCGGACATGAGCGAGATCCACGCCATGTCCTCGACGGGCGAGATCGGCCGCGGCCGCGCCGTCGAGCCCGGCCAGCTCGACACGACGCACGGCCCGATCCTCTATCTCGAAGACATCACGGTCAGCTTCGACGGCTTCAAGGCGCTCAATGCATTGACGCTGACCATCGAGCGCGGCGAGCTGCGCTGCGTGATCGGCCCGAACGGCGCCGGCAAGACCACGATGATGGACGTCATCACCGGCAAGACGCGGCCCGATGCCGGCACCGCGTTCTTCGGCCAGACCTTCGACCTCGCGCGCCTGCCGGAGACCGAGATCGCGCGCCTCGGCATCGGCCGCAAGTTCCAGAAGCCGACCGTGTTCGAGAGCCACACGGTGGCGGAAAACCTCGAACTGGCGATGAAGTCCGACAAGCGCGTGAAGCCGACGCTGTTCGCGAAGCTCTCGCCCGCGCAGCGCGACCTGATCGCACGCACGCTGAAGACCATCCGGCTGGAAGGCTCGGAGAATCGGGCGGCTGGCCTGCTGTCGCACGGCCAGAAGCAGTGGCTGGAGATCGGCATGCTGCTGGTGCAGGAACCCGAGCTGATCCTGCTCGACGAGCCCGTCGCCGGTATGACCGATGCCGAGACTGACCGCACCGCCGAGCTGATCCTCGAGCTCGAAGGCAGCCACTCCATCATGGTGGTCGAGCACGACATGGATTTCGTCGGCCGCATCGCGCGCACGGTGACGGTGCTGCACGAAGGCAGCGTGCTCGCGGAAGGCTCGATGGCGACGGTGCAGGCCGACGAGCGCGTGATCGAGGTCTACCTCGGTCGCTGACGGACGATCGCGACATGCTGAATATCGAGAAACTGAACCAGTACTACAGTGGCAGCCACATCCTGCGCGACGTGTCGCTCGACGTGCCCGCCGCCGCCTGCACGGTGCTGCTCGGGCGCAACGGCGTGGGCAAGTCCACGCTGCTGAAGACGATCATGGGACTGGTGGCCGCGCGCAGCGGCAGCATCGCGCTGGACGGACTCGAACTGACGAAGCTCGCGCCCTACCAGCGCGTGCGCGCCGGCATCGGCTACGTGCCGCAGGGCCGCGAGATCTTCAACCGGCTGACGGTGGAAGAGAACCTGATGATGGGCCTCGCCCCGTTGTCCGGCGCCGCGGCGCGGCGCGTGCCGGAGCACATCTTCGAACTGTTCCCGGTGCTGAAGCAGATGCTGCGCCGGCGCGGCGGCGACCTGTCGGGCGGACAGCAGCAGCAGCTCGCCATCGGCCGCGCGCTGGCCGCCGATCCGAAGCTGCTGATCCTGGACGAGCCTACCGAAGGCATCCAGCCGTCGATCATCAAGGAGATCGGCGCGGTGATCCGCAAGCTGGTCACCGAGAAGAAAATGGCCATACTGCTGGTCGAGCAATACTACGATTTCGCCGAGTCGCTGGCGGATTCCTATGCGGTGATGGCGCGGGGCCAGATCACGCACCGCGGCCGCGGCGACCAGATGAAGGAGGCCGACGTGTCCGCACTGCTGGCGATCTGACGCCGCGCCGTGCGAATGCGCCCATCATGTTCGACGCCATGGTCAGCCCAGGCGAGATCGCTGCCGCCGCCGTGGCACGTCCGTGGCGGGCGGACCTTGCGCTGCGCTTCCGGCGCGACACGGTGCGCACCGTGTGCCAGGCACGTCATGCCGGTCCGCTGAGACTGCAGAAGCCGCTGTACCCGGAAGGCGACGCGATCTGCCATGCGGTGCTGATCCATCCGCCCGGCGGCATCGCGGGCGGCGACGCTCTGGCGCTCGACGTCGACGTCGAGCGCGATGCACATGCGCTGCTCACCACGCCCGGCGCCACCAAGTGGTACAAGGCCAACGGCCGGCAGGCGTCGCAGCAGGTACGGCTGGCCGTGTCCGGAAGGCTGGAGTGGCTGCCGCAGGAAGCGATCGTTTTCGATGCCGCCGATGCGCGCGCCGCGATCGACATCGAACTCGACGACGGCGCAGCGATGATCGGCTGGGACATGATCGCGCTCGGCCGCCATGCCGCGGGCGAGCGCTTCGCCACGGGGCTGTACGCGCAGCGCATCCGCGTCAGCGTCGGCGGCCGGCTGCTGTGGCATGAGCGCACGCGCGTGACGGGTGGCGATGCGGTGTGCGACTCGCCGGTGGGACTGGGCAGCCGGCATGTGTTCGGCTGCCTGTGGGCAGCGGGCGCGGGCGTGGCGGAGATCGACGTGGAAGAGCTGCGCTCCCCTCTGCCGGCGTGCGCTGCCGCACCGACCCGCCTAGCACCGGCGCTGCTGGTCGCGCGCGTCGTCGCCACGGGCACAGCGGCTGCGCGCGACGCGTTGCTGCCGCTGTGGTCCGCACTGCGCCCGCGGCTGTTCGGCGTCGCCGCGCAGCCGCCGCGGCTGTGGGCCACCTGAACGATCGGGAATCGGGATACCAATGGAACTGTCGCCCCGCGAGAAAGACAAGCTGCTGATCTTCACCGCCGGCCTGCTGGCCGAGCGTCGCAAGGCCCGCGGACTGAAGCTCAACTACCCCGAGGCCGTGGCCTTCATCAGCGCCGCGATCCTCGAAGGCGCCCGCGACGGCCGCACCGTGGCCGAGCTGATGCACTTCGGCACCACGCTGCTGACGCGCGCCGACGTGATGGACGGCGTGCCGGAGATGATTCCGGACATCCAGGTCGAGGCCACCTTTCCCGACGGCACCAAGCTCGTCACCGTGCACCATCCCATTCCATGAGCGCAGCTCTGAATCCCGGTGAACTGCTGGTCGCGCCGGGCGACATCGAATTGAACGCGCGCCGCCCAGCGCTGCGCATCACCGTCGCCAACACCGGCGACCGGCCGATCCAGGTGGGCTCGCATTTCCACTTTGCCGAGACCAACCCGGCGCTGCGCTTCGATCGCGCGGCGGCGCGCGGACACCGGCTGAACATTGCCGCCGGCACGGCCGTGCGCTTCGAGCCGGGGCAGGAGCGCGCGGTCGAGCTCGTGGCGCTGGCCGGCGACCGCATCGTCATCGGCTTCAATGCCCAGGTCATGGGTGCGCTGGATGCGAAGCGCGCAGCGAAGGCGCCGCCGGCCGCTGCAAAGAAATCTGCAAAGAAGTCCGCGAAGAAACCTGCGAAGAGCGCTGCGAAGAAAGCGAGCCGCCGATGAAGATCTCGCGCCAGGCCTATGCGGAAATGTACGGCCCCACCACCGGCGACCGCATCCGGCTCGCCGACACCGCGCTGATCGCGCAGGTGGAGAAGGACTACACCGTCTACGGCGAGGAAGTGAAGTTCGGCGGCGGCAAGGTGATCCGCGATGGCATGGGCCAGTCGCAGCGGCTGTCGAAGGACTGCGCCGACACGGTGATCACCAACGCGCTGATCATCGACCACTGGGGCATCGTCAAGGCCGACATCGCGATCAAGGCCGGCCGCATCAGCGGCATCGGCAAGGCAGGCAATCCGGACATCCAGCCCGGCGTGACCATCGTCATCGGTCCCGGCACCGAGGTCATCGCCGGCGAAGGCATGATCGTCACCGCCGGCGGCATCGACACGCACATCCACTTCATCTGCCCGCAGCAGATCGACGACGCGCTGTACTCCGGCGTGACCACGATGTTCGGCGGCGGCACCGGGCCGGCCACCGGAACCTTCGCCACCACCTGCACGCCGGGGCCGTGGCACATCGAGCGCATGCTGCAGGCCGCCGACGCGTTCCCGATGAACCTCGGCTTCATGGGCAAGGGCAACAGCAGCACCGAGGCGCCGCTCGCCGAGCAGGTGAAGGCCGGCGCCGTCGGACTGAAGCTGCACGAGGACTGGGGCACGACGCCCGCGGCGATCGACGCGTGCCTGAGCGTGGCGGACAAGCTCGACGTGCAGGTGACGATCCACACTGACACGATCAACGAAGCCGGCTTCGTCGAGCACACGATCGCGGCCTTCAAGGGTCGCACCATCGCCACTTTCCACACGGAAGGTGCAGGCGGCGGACACGCGCCCGACATCATCCGGCTGGCCGGCGAAGCCAACGTGCTGCCCTCGTCGACCAATCCGACGATGCCCTACACCGTCAACACGCTCGACGAGCACCTGGACATGCTGATGGTGTGCCACCACCTCGACGCGGCCATCGCCGAGGACCTGGCCTTCGCCGAGAGCCGCATCCGCAAGGAGACCATCGCCGCGGAGGACATCCTGCACGACATGGGCGCGTTCTCGATCATGTCGTCGGACAGCCAGGCGATGGGCCGCGTCGGCGAGGTGATCCTGCGCACCTGGCAGACCGCGCACAAGATGAAGCAGCAGCGAGGTTCGCTGGCCGACAAGGGCTTCTCCGATCCGGAGGCCCACGACAACGCGCGCATCAAGCGCTACGTGGCGAAGTACACGATCAACCCGGCGATCGCGCAGGGCATCGCGCACGAGGTCGGCTCGGTCGAGGTCGGCAAGTGGGCGGACCTCGTCGTATGGAAGCCGGCGTTCTTCGGCGTGAAGCCCTTCCTCGTGCTGAAGGGCGGCACCATCGCCGCGGCCGCGATGGGCGATCCCAACGCGTCGATCCCGACGCCGCAGCCCGTGCACTACCGGCCGCAGTTCGGCGCCTTCGGCGGATCGCTGGCGAAGTCGTCGCTGACCTTCGTCTCGCAGGCCGCCGCACGCGCCCGCGTCAGCGAGCGCTATGGGCTGCAGAAGACCATTGCCACGGTCGGCAACACGCGCACGCTGCGCAAGGCCGCGATGGTGCACAACGGGCTCGCGCCGCGCATCACCGTCGATCCCGAGACCTATCAGGTGCATGCCGACGGCGTGCTGCTGGACTGCGAGCCCGCGGCGGAACTGCCGATGGCGCAACGCTACTTCCTGTTCTGAGCTCGTCCGCCCCATGCTGAAAGTGACCGCGATCGCCAATGAGCCTGCGCCGCCCGCTGCGCCGCGGCTCGCGCTCGCGTATCACGACCGCGTGAAGAGCCGGTTGGCGACGCTGCTGCCCGATGGCCGCGCCGTCGCGATCACGCTGCCGCGGGGATCGGTGATGC
>JBGAIO010000111.1:0-7792 GCA_044225415.1 Burkholderiaceae bacterium
GGTTGGACAGCACGCACGACAGGCTGCGGCCGTTGCCCGCGAGCGCAGCGCGCGTCCGCAGCAGCAGCGACGTCGGCTGGCGGTCGCCGGCGGGTTCGCGCAGCAGCCGGTCCACTGCGCGCCGGAATTCGATGCGCGACGGCTGGTCGAGGATGAATTCGAAGGGCGAGCCGATGACGTCGGCCTCGTGCTCGCCGGTGATCGGCTGCAGCGACGCGCTGGCGAAGATGACGCGCCGGTCGGCGTTGAGCACGATCGTGAGCTCGCTCTGGTGCAGCGCCAGCGCGCGGGCACGCGCGTCGGCGCTGCGCAGGCGGCGCAGCGCGGAGCGCTCGGTCGTCGTCTCGACGATGGCGAGCGACGCATAGTCGTCCTGGTCGAAGCGGAACTGCCGCGCGGTGATGCGCACGCTGATCCGGCTGCCGTTGCGCAGGGGCAGCTTCGCTTCGCCTTCGAAGCTGCCGTCGCGGATCACGCGGTTCCACAGCCTCTGCCAGCGCCGCGCGAACGCACGATGACCCTGGAAGAACAGCACCTCGGCCACGCTGCGGCCCACGGCCGTGTCGCCGCCCAGCAGCTGCGTCGCTTCGGAATTGATGGCGAGGATCTGGCCACTCGCGCTGACGGCCATCAGCGGCACGCCAGCGGTATCGAACGTCGCCTGCTTCAGCGAGCGTTCGACGGCGGATTGCCGCAGCGGAATGACGGTCGAGCTCAGCGGAACCTCGATCGAAAGGTGGCCCAGGCACACGCAGCGCCGTCAGGCCGCGGCCATTCTGCCATGCACCACGCCGAGTGGACGCCCTTTCTGCGCCGGCAAACCGGCGAAAAGCAGTGGGGAGACCGCGGAAACCGAGTCACGCCGAGCCGGCCTGTGACGCTGCGCGCAGATCCGCCTCGATGCGCCGGGCCGTCTCCGTCGCATTCGCGATGCAATCGCCGATCGACGCGCCGCCGCGGTAGTTCGCGCAGAAGTGCAGCCCCGGCAGCGCGCGCTCGGCCTGTTCGAGCACGGCGATGCGCTGTAGGTGTCCGAAGGTGTACTGCGGCAGGCCATTGCGCCAGCGCGTGATCTGCACGTCGGCAGGTTCACCCGATGCGCCGAGCAGTGCCGACAGTTCGGACCGCACGAGCGCGTGCAACACAGCGTCGCTTTCCGCCACGACCTCCGGATCGCGGCTGCCGCCGACGAAGGTCGTCAGCACCACGGCCGATGCGTCGGCACGGCCTTCGAAGAGGGTCGTGCAGAACAGCGTGCCGAGCAACGGCCGGCGTTCGGTCGCCGGCGCAAGGAAACCGAAGCCATCGAGCGGATGGCGCACGCTTGCGCGGGGAAACGCCATCACGACGACGGCGATCGGCGCGTACGGAATCGCCCGCAACGCTGCCGCCGCCATGGGCGACAGCGCATCGACCAGGCGCGCCGCGGCATCGGAGGGTGTCGCAACGACCACCGCGCGCGCCGCGCGCCGTTCGCCGTCGGCAAGTTCGACCGAGTAGCCGCCCGCCGGGGCCGCGGTGATGCCCGTGACGTGCCGGCCGCACTCGACGCCCGGCTGTGCAGCCGTCAACGCGTCGCTCAGGGTCTGCATGCCATCGCGGAACGAGAAACTCACCGCGCGCCGCCCACCGCAGCGCGCCGGCGCTGCCCTGGTCGCCAGCCGCGCGCACAGCACGCTGCCGTAGCGTTGCTCGGCGCATGCAGGCGTCGGGACTGCGCGGCCACCGAGATGTGCTCGGGATCGCCAGCCATGATGCCCACAGCAAAACCGGCCAGCCTCTGGCGCTGGAACTGACCGGCGGCGCACGAATCGGCCATCGACTCCTCGGTGACGGCGCTGCGTCGAAGGTGATGAAGAGGCCGGCGAAGAGCCGCCTTCGCACCCGGCGAGAACAACGGTGTCGTGATGAAGCCTATACCGAGGTCGGCAGCGCGGCGACGCCGTCGTGAACGATGTAGCGGCGCGACGCGGCCGGACTGGCGTCGACGCGGCGTCGGCGATGCCGAGTTCGGCCACCAGGTCGTGGATCGCGGCGCCATTGTCCAGCGCATTGTTCGGGCCGAGTTCGAACAGCACACCGTTGCGCCGTTCGCTGCCGATGACGCCGCCGGTGCGCGATCCAGCCTCCAGCAACTGCACGGCGAAGCCGGCGCGCGACAGCCGGTAGCCCGCGACCAGTCCCGACAACCCACCACCGACGACGATGACATCGACCTGCAATGAAGACTCCCGCGCTGCGCGGCCTGCCGTGAAGGTGCGAGCATTCCACGTGCCGGATTGAAGCATGTTGTTCCCCCGCAATGGTCCACTGCCAGCCACGTGCGGCACCGCTCCCGCGCCACTGCGGGCGTGCGTCTGGTCGGCGTACGATCGCGCCTCCGGTGCAACCCGTGTGAAGGTTCGCGTCCGCCTGTGGAGATCCCATGACCCGTCTCACCGTCAACGGTCGCCCCGTCGATGTCGACGCCGACCCCGCCACCCCGTTGCTGTGGGCGCTGCGCGACCACCTTGGACTGACCGGCACCAAGTTCGGCTGCGGCATCGCCGCCTGCGGCGCCTGCACCGTGCTCGTCAACGGACAGCCGGTGCGTTCCTGCGTGACGCCGCTGTCGAGCGTCAGCGGCCCGGTGCTGACCATCGAGTCGGCCGCGACCGACCGCGTCGGCAAGGCCGTGCAGGACGCGTGGGTCAAGCTCGACGTCGTGCAATGCGGCTACTGCCAGTCGGGTCAGGTCATGGCGGCCACCGCGCTGCTGAAGACGAAGAAGAACCCCACGGACGCCGACATCGACAACGCGCTGTCCGGGAACCTGTGCCGTTGCGGCACCTACGTCCGCATCCGCGCCGCCGTCAAGGACGCGGCGAAGGCGCTGCGCTGAGGCGGGAGACGACGATGCGATATCTCGAGGAAGTGGCCCGCGCCGCCATCGACATGCGCAACGACGCCGCGGCCGTACCGGTGAAACTGACGCGCCGCGACTTCCTGAAGGCGACCGGCGCCGCGGGTGGCGGCCTGATGCTCGGCTGTGCACGGCCGGCGCCTGCGCAGGAATCGCACCGGGCCGCGCCGGCGCCGGCGCCGCCGCGCATGGTCTACTCGCCGTCGGCCTTCGTACTTATCGCGCCCGATGGCGCGACGACGGTCATGGTCAACCGGCTGGAGTTCGGCCAGGGCGTGGCGACCTCGCTGCCGATGCTGCTCGCCGAGGAACTCGACTGCGACTGGAAGATGGTCCGCTCGGAGCTCGCACCGTACCGACGTGTACAGACGAACTTCGGCATCCAGATGACCGGAGGATCCAATTCGGTGGCGGCGAGCTGGCGCCGATATCGAGTCATCGGCGCCACGGCGCGCTCGATGCTGATTGCGGCCGCCGCTGGCGCTGGGGCATCGGCGGCAAAGATCGACACGCGCAGCGGCCATGTGCTCGAGCAGGGTGGACAGAAGCGCCGTGCCAGCTCTGGCTCGCTGGCCGAAGAGGCCTCGAAGCTGCCGGTGCCCACGAAGATCGCACTGAAGGCCGATGCCCGCGACTACTCCGTGATCGGCCAGCCGACGGCGTCTCGATTCGCGGGACAAGGTCAACGGCACGATGGTCTTCGGCATCGACAAGTCGCTGCCGAACCTGCGCACCGCCGTGCTGGTGTATCCGCCGGTGTTCGGCGGCAAGGTGGCGACCTTCGATCCGGCGAAGGCGCGCGCGATCAAGGGCGTCGACGCGGTGCTGCAGGTGCCGGTAGACCGAGGCGGCACCGGTGTGGCGATCATCGCGAAGGGCTACTGGCCGGCGCGCACGGCGCGCGACGTGCTCGACGTCAAATGGGAGGCTGCCACCGGACCGAGCAGCGACGACCTCGTGAAGCAGTACCGCGAGCTGGCGGCAACGCCCGGCCTGCCGGCGCGCGCCGACGGTGATGCCGGCGCGGCCGGGAAGGCCGCAAATCGCATCGAGGCCGTCTATGAGTTCCCGTACCTGGCGCACGCGCCGATGGAGCCGCTGAACGCGGTCATCGACCTGAAACCGGATGCCTGCACCGTCTGGTGCGGATCGCAGTTCCAGACCATCGACCGGCTGAACATCGCGCGTACCGCGGGGCTGAAGGCCGAGCAGGTGACGCTGAACACGATGATGGCGGGCGGCGGCTTCGGGCGCCGCGCCAATCCGACCTCGGACTACCTGGTGGAAGCCGTCGAGATCGCGAAGGCGATGCGGCAGGCCGGCATCGACGCGCCGGTGAAGGTCGTGTGGTCGCGCGAGGACGACATCCGCGGCGGCTACTACCGTCCGCTGACCGTGCATCGCGTCGTCGCCGGCACCGATGCGGCCGGCGCGATTGCCGGCTGGAACCACACGATCGTCAGCCAGTCGATCCTGAAGGGCACGCCGTTCGAGAAATTCCTGGTCAAGAACGGCATCGACGCGACGGTCACCGAAGGCGTGGCCGACACACCGTACCGCCTCCCGAACTTCAACGTCGGCGTGCATCACCCGGACCCGAACGTGCCGGTGCTGTGGTGGCGCTCGGTAGGCCACTCGCACACCGCATTCGTGATGGAGACGATGATCGACGAACTGGCGCGCGCCGCGAAGCAGGACCCGATCGCGTATCGGCTGGCCCTGCTGGATGCGAAGCATGCGCGCGTGCGGAACGTGCTGCAGCTCGTGCGCGACAAGTCCGGCTGGGCCTCGCCGCCGCCCAAGGGCCGTGCGCGCGGCGTCGCGGTGCACGAGTCGTTCCGCAGCGTGGTGGCGCAGGTGGCCGAGGTGTCGGTCGGCAAGGACGGCATCCGTGTACACAAGGTCACGGCGGCCATCGATTGCGGGATGGCAGTCAACCCGCTGTCGGTCGAAGCGCAGGTGCAGTCGGCGATCGCCTTCGGGCTGTCGGCCGCGCTGCATGGCGAGATCACGCTGAAGGACGGCGTGGTGCAGCAGTCCAACTTCTCCGACTATCCGGTGCTGCGTCTCAACGAGATGCCGGAAATCGTGGTCCACATCGCACCGGGGACCGCCGATCCCACGGGCGTGGGTGAGCCGGGCACGCCGCCGATCGCGCCGGCGGTGGCCAACGCCGTCGCCGTCCTGACGGGCAAGCGGCTGCGCCGGCTGCCGTTCAGGCTCGAACAGGCCTAGCCGGGCCCATGCGCGTGAATCCGTCAGCGTGCATATCCCACGGGCTGCCGTACTTTGGGCAGAATGCCCCCACCCCACCCTGACCGCAGGAGACCACATGACGTTGAGCACCTTCGTACGGCCAGCCGCGCTGGCAGCCGTCGGCGCGCTGGCCATCGCCTTTGCGGGCAACGCGTCTGCGCTGACCCGCGCGGACTGCGAACGCGACTACAAGCCGCAGGTCGGCCAGTCGGGCAAGGACGTGGTGTGGGTGCCCACGCCTGATGAACTCGTGCAGCGCATGCTGAAGATGGCGAAGGTCACGCCGCAGGACATCTTGTTCGACCTCGGCGCGGGCGACGGCAAGATCGCCATCGCGGCGGGCAAGCTCGGCGCGACATCGTTCGGTATCGAGTACAACCCCGACATGGCCAAGCTCGCCAACTGCATGGTCGGTGCAGAAGGCGTATCGGCGAAGACGAAGATCATCCAGGGCGACATCTTCAAGGAAGACTTCAGCAAGGCCACCGTCATCACGATGTACCTGCTGCCCGAGCTCAACCTGTGCGTGCGCCACCGCCTGCTGGCCATGAATCCCGGCACGCGCGTCACGTCGCACCAGTTCACGATGGGCGACTGGGACCCCGACGAGACCTCGGAATTCGAGTACCGCACCGCCTACCTGTGGATCGTGCCGGCGCGCGTCGACGGCGCCTGGGTGCTGAAGGACGCCAGCGGCGCGAGCACGACGGTGGAACTGAAGCAGACCTTCCAGAAGCTGACCGGCGAAGTCACTGCCGGTGCGAAGCGACAGCCGCTGGTCGGCGCCACGCTGCGCGGCGACCAGGTCAAGTTCGCGTTCAACGACGACAAGGGCGTGACGCGCACGTTCAACGGCACGGTGAACGGCAAGGAAATGACCGGCAGCTTCCGCACCGGCACGACCGATGCGAAAGCCACCGGCACCGTGCAGGGCGCGCTGCGCGGCGCGTCGTGGGCCGAGATGCTGCCGCAGTGCAAGCGCTTCTACGGCGGCTGACCGGCCGCCGGCATTCGGCACCCGAAGCCCCGCCGCGGCGGGGCTTTGTGTATCTGTGTAGTCCACCGCGAAGGAACGCTCCATGAGCGCGCAGACCCCCAACGCAACCGAGGGCGATATCGGCACTGCGGCACCGAAGCCCGCGCTGTCGGTGTTCGACGCGGTGATGATCACCGTCGGCATCGTGATCGGCGCCGGCATCTTCAAGACGCCGTCGATGGTGGCCGGCGTGACCGGCTCGGTCGACTGGATGCTGATCGCGTGGGTACTGGGCGGCGTGCTGTCGCTGGTCGGTGCGCTGTGCTACGCGGAACTCGCCAGCACCTTTCCGAACGCCGGCGGCGACTATCACTTCATCACGCGCGCTTACGGCCGCGACGCGAGCTTCTTCTTCGCCTGGGCACGCGTGGCGGTCATCACCACCGGCTCGATCGCGCTGCTCGCCTTCGTCTTCGGCGACTACATGACCCGCGTGTATTCGCTCGGCGCGCAGTCGTCGGCCATCTACGCCGCGCTGACCGTCGTGCTGCTGTCGGTCATCAACATCATCGGACTGCGCGAATCGGCGCGCGCGCAGAACGTGCTGACGCTGATCGAAGTCGGCGGGCTGCTGCTGGTGGCGGTGGCGGGGCTGCTGGCGCCCGCGCCGGCGGCTGCGGCCGCGCCAGCAGCGACCTCCGCCGGCATGCCCGCGATGTTCGGCCTGGCGATGGTGTTCGTGCTGCTCACCTACGGCGGCTGGAACGAGGCCGCGTACATCTCCGCCGAAGTGAAGGGTGGTCCGCGCGCCATCGTGCGCGCGCTGGTGCTGTCGCTGCTGGTGATCACGGTTGTCTACGTCCTGTTCGTGCTGTGCGTGTTGAAGGGACTGGGCTTCGCCGGCATGGCGAAGAGCAATGCGGTCGGCGCCGACGTGATGCAGGCTGCGTTCGGCGCGGGCGGCGCGCAGCTGATCGGCGCGATCGTCGGGGTCGCGACGCTGACCTCGATCAACGCGACGATGATCGTCGGCGCGCGCACCAACTACGCACTCGGCCGCGACTGGCCGGTGCTGGCATTCATGAGCCGCTGGCACGGCGACCGGAACGTGCCGGTCGTCGCCTTCCTGGTGCAGGCCGTGATTGCGCTGGCGCTGATCGCGTTCGGCGCCGTGCAGAAGGACGGCTTCGCGGCGATGGTCGAATTCACCGCGCCGGTGTTCTGGTTCTTCTTCCTGCTGACGGGCGTGGCGCTGTTCGTGCTGCGCTTCCGCGCACCGCATGTCGCACGGCCTTTCAAGGTGCCGCTGTATCCGATCCTGCCGATGGTGTTCGTGCTGACCTGCGCATACCTGCTGTGGTCCAGCATCACCTACGCGCAGTCGCAGGGCGCGGTGCACGTGGCGGCCGCGGTGATGGGCGTGGGGGCGGTGGCGTGGGTCCTGATGCGCGTGCTCGCCGGTCGACGGTCGTAAGGTCCGCCGAGCGGTGAGCGCAGCGACGAGCCGTATCGAGCAAGCTCGCGCCGCAGCGCGCAGCGCGAAGGCTCCATGAACCTCGTCGCGCTGCTGCTCGCCGCGGGCCGGGGCACGCGCTACGACCCGTCCGGCAGGGCGCTGAAGCTGCTGGCACCCGCGGCACAGGGGCCGCACATCGGTG
>JBGAIO010000112.1:0-6866 GCA_044225415.1 Burkholderiaceae bacterium
AGGAATTCGTCATCGTCGAGCGCGTCACTGGCCCCGCGACGGCCGTGTCGGCGGTGTGCAGCACGGAGCAGCTGATGCAGCTGCAGCAGCAGTGCCGGCAGATCTACGTCGACCCGAACCTGATGCAGTACGCGGTGAAGCTGGTCGCCGCGACGCGCCGGCCGGTGCAGTACGGACTGAAGGACATCGAGCGCTATCTCACCTTCGGTGCCAGTCCGCGTGCGACGATCAACCTGATCGAAGGCGCGCGCGCGCTCGCCTTCCTGCGCGGACGCAGCTACGTGCTGCCCGACGACATCGTCGACATCGTGCCCGACGTGCTGCGTCATCGGCTGGTGCTGAGCTACGAGGCGCTGTCCGACGGACAGAACGCCGACGCGCTGATCCTGCGCGTGCTGCAGATGATCCGCAAACCGGAAGCGCCGCTGGAAGGCCATGTTCGGGTGGCGGCGGGCGCCTAGGCAGCCCGCCACCGCGGGCGCCGCGGTCGACGCGACACCGGCCGCCAACGAGTCGGTGGCCGCGGCGCGGGCCGCTGCGCGCTCGATGAAGCGCGGGCCGACGCGCGCCGACGCGACGCTGCCGCCGGATCGCCCGCAGCCGGGCGCGGCCGTCGGAGGCGAAGTGCCGCGGCTCGCCAGCGCCGATCCCGAGCGACTGCTGCGCCGCCTGGAATGGACGGTGCTGCGCCGGCTCGACGGACTGCTGCAGGGCGACTACCGGACACTGTTCCGCGGCTTCGGCCTCGATCTGGCGGACCTGCGCGAATACCAGCTGCACGACGACGTGCGCTACATCGACTGGAACGTCACCGCGCGCGTGGTCACGCCGCACGTGCGCGAGTTCCAGGAGGATCGCGAAGTCGCGGCGTGGTTCCTGCTGGACCTGTCCGCGTCGATCGACTTCGGCTCGCGCGGCGTGCGCAAGCGCGCGCTGTCGGCGGAGCTGATCGCGGTGCTGGCGCGGCTGTTCACGCGCTATGGCAACCGGGTCGGCGCCGTGCTGCATGCGGACGGCGACAGCGAAGTCATCCCGGCGCGCAACGGCCGGCGCCATGTGCTGCACCTGCTGCAGCGGATGGCGGCGATGGGTGCGCACGAGCAGCGCGAGGCAGCGCGCAAGCCGGGGGTCGGCCGCATCACCGACCTGGCCGAGCTGCTGGCGCGGGCGCAACCGGCGATCAAGCGCCGCTCGGTGATCTTCGTCGTGTCGGATTTCATCAGCACGCCGGGCTGGGCGCGGCGGCTTGCGCAGCTCGCCCGGCGGCACGAAGTGATCGCGGTGCGCCTGACCGATCCGATGGAGCTCGAACTGCCCGACATCGGCATGGTCGTGATGCAGGACGCGGAAACGGGCGAGCAGCTCACCGTGGATACGCACGACCGCGCCTTCCGCCGCCGCTTTGCCGACGCCGCCGCGCGCCGCGAAACGGAACTGCGCGAGTCGCTTGCTGAAGCCGGCGTCGACTGCCTGGAACTGGCCACCGACGAGCCGCTCGACGCGGCGCTGCTGCGCTTCACGCAGCTGCGCAAGCGGCGCAGCCAGCTCTCCGCCGGCGGCGTGCCGGCGATCGTCGCCACGCACGCGGGACGCTGAAGGCCCAGGCCAGACCGCGCCATGTTCGAATCGACCGCGATCAGTTTCCTGTGGCCGCGCCTGCTGTGGGTGCTGCTTGTCGTGCCATTCGCCGTGCTGGTCTGCGGCCTCATCGTGTGGCGGCGTCGCGTGGCGCGTCCCGTTGCGCAGCTGGATCCGGTGGCTGCGGCCGGAACCGACCGACCGCAGCGCTGGGCAGTGGCGCTGCTGTGGCTCGCGGGCGTGACGCTGATGCTGCTGGCGGTGGCGCGCCCACAGGCGACGATCACGCTGCCGTCGCGCGTGGAAACGGTGATCCTCGCGCTCGACATGTCGGGCAGCATGAAGGCGACCGACATCGCCCCGTCGCGGATGGCCGCGGCGCGCGATGCGGCCAAGGCTTTCGTCGAGAACCAGCCGCGCAACGTGCGCATCGGCGTGGTTGGCGTGGCGGCGGCGGCGGCGGTCGTGCAGTCGCCCACCACCAATCGCGAAGACCTGCTGAAGTCCATCGAGCGCCTGGAGCCGCAGCGCGGTACCGCGCTCGGCAGCGGCCTCGTGATCGCGCTCGACACCGCGTTGCCGGCCGCGCACATCGACGTCGACGGCTTCATCAATCCGCGCCGCGACCGCACGCCGGCGCCGGCACTGCCGGCCGACAAGTCCGCGGACAAGCCGGCCGAGGAGCCGACGTCGATGGCGCCGGGCGAGAACACCACGGCGGCGATCGTGCTGCTGTCCGACGGACAGAGCAACGTCGGCCCCGATCCGCAGAAGGCCGCCGAGCTCGCCGCGAAGCACGGCGTGCGCATCTATACCGTCGGCATGGGCACGCCCGACGGCGTGGTGGTCAAGGTCGACGGCTGGTCGATGCGCACGCGCCTCGACGAGGAATCGCTGCAGAAGATCGCATCGACTACGCGCGGCGAGTACTTCCGCGCACCGAATGCGGGCGAACTGTCGAAGATCTACCGCACGCTGGGCGCCAAGCTCGCGTTCGAGAAGCAGCGGCCCACCGAGGTCACCGCGGTGTTCGCCGGGATGGGTGCGCTGTTCGCCGCGCTGGCGGGACTGCTGTCGCTGCTGTGGTTCAATCGCGTGCTGTAGCCGCGATGACGACCGCCAGGGTCCTCAAGTTCGGCATCGGCCAGGCCGTCACACGCCGCGAGGACGAACGGCTGCTGACCGGGCGCGCCTGCTATGTCGACGACATCGTTCGACCCGATGCGCTGCATGCGGCGTTCGTGCGCTCGCCGCATGCGCATGCGCGCATCGTCGGCATCGATGCGGCCGAGGCGCGTGCGTTCGACGGCGTGGTGGCGGTGTGCACGGCGGCCGACCTGGCTGCAGATGGCGTGGCGCCGTTTCCGCCGAACCCCGCACTCAAGGTGGCGAAAGGCGCACCGCCGCCGGCGCCGCCATTGCACGCGCTCGCACCGGACGTCGTGCGCTGCGTGGGTCAATGTGTCGCGGTGGTGCTGGCGACAACGCGCCCGTTGGCCGATCGGGCCGCCGCGACGGTCATCGTCGACTACGACCCGCTGCCGGCGGTGAGCGGCATCGACGCCGCGCTCGCACCCTCTGCGCCGCAGGTGTGGCCGCATGCGCCCGGCAACGTCGCCGGCGTCGCGCGCTACGGCGATGCGGCGGCGGTGGAGCGTGCCTTCGCGCAGGCGGCCCACGTCTCGCGCATCGAGATCGCCAACCAGCGTGTCGCGCCGGTGACGCTCGAGCCGCGCGGCGTCGTGGCCGAGGTCGACGCGGCGACCGGCCGGCTGACGGTGCACGCCAGTTCGCAGAACCCCGCGGGCTGCCAGAAGACGATCGCCGCGCTGCTCGGACTGCCGCCCGAGCAGGTGCGCGTGCTCGTCGGCGACGTGGGCGGCGGCTTCGGCATGAAGACGCTGGTGCATCCGGAAGAGCTGGTGTGCGCGTGGGCCGCGCGCCGGTTCGGGCGCGTGGTGCGCTGGCGCGCGACGCGGCTCGAGGAGTTCCAGGCGGCGAGTCATGGGCGCGACCAGCACGCGGGCGCAGAAGTCGCCTTCGACAGGAATGCGCGCATCGTCGCGCTGCGTGTGCGGCTCGCGGGCGGCATCGGCGCATTCGCACATGGCGGCGGCGCGGTGATCAATCTCGCGGTCGGACCGAAGATCACGACCGGCGTCTATGACATCCCGCTGCTCGACCTCGAATCGAAGGTCGTCCTGACGCACGCGAATTTCGTCGGCGCCTATCGCGGTGCCGGCCGGCCCGAGGCGATCTACCTGATCGAGCGGCTGATGGATCGCGCTGCCGCCGAGCTGCGCATCGATCCCGCCGAACTGCGCCGCCGCAACCTGATCCGTCCGCAGCAGATGCCTTATCGCAACGCGATGGGCGAGACCTTCGACAGCGGCGACTTTCCGTCGATCCTCGACAGGGCGCTGCGCGCCGCAGACTGGGACGGCTATCCGACGCGGCTGCGCGAGTCCGCCGCGCGCGGACGTTTGCGGGGTCGCGCGGTGTCCACCTTCCTCGAATGGACCGGCGTGGTGCACGAGGAGACGGTGCGGCTGCATGTGCAGGGCGACGGTCGCGTGCGCGCATTCACCGCGATGCAGGCGATGGGCCAGGGCATCGAGACCAGCTACGTGCAGATCCTCGCGGAGACGCTGCAGATCGATGCCGACCGCATCGACATCGTGCAGGGCGACAGCGATGTCGCGCAGGGCATCGGCAGCATGGGCAGCCGGTCGCTGTACATCGGCGGCTCGGCGATGGCGAGTGCGTCGACGCAGGCGATCGATGCGGGTCGCGAACTGGCGTCCGCGGCGCTGGAAGCGCCGGCCGCCGACTTTCAGTACCGCGAAGGCCGCTTCGAAGTGGTCGGCACCGATGTCGGCATCGATCTCGCCGCGCTCGCGCAGCGCCAGCCCGGGCAGCGCATCGCGGTCACCACCGTGCAGAAGGTCGACGGGCCGTCCTGGCCCAACGGCTGCCATGTGTGCGAGGTGGAGATCGATCCGGACACGGGCCATGTCGAGATCGTGCGCTACGCGACGGTGGACGACGTCGGCCGCGTGATCAATCCGCTGATCGTGGCCGGGCAGGTGCACGGCGGCATCGCGCAGGCGGTCGGGCAGGCATTGATGGAGCAGGTGGTGTACGACGCGGACGGTCAGCTGCTGACCGGCTCGTTCATGGACTATGCGGTGCCGCGCGCGGCCGACCTGCCCGCATACGCCACGCAAACCGACGAATCGCAGCCCTGCAGGATCAATCCGCTGGGCGCGAAGGGGGTCGGTGAACTGGGCACCGTCGGTGCGACGCCGACGGTGATCAATGCGGTGGTCGATGCGTTGCGCGCGCGGGGAGTGACGGATGTCGCGATGCCGGCGACGCCGGAACGCGTGTGGCGGGCGCTGCGCGAGGCGGCCGGCTGAAGAACTGATCGTCGCTACCGGGCGATCTCCGTCCGCCCATCGGCCCATGCGGCACTGACGCGCTCGACGGGCGCAGTGGCGACCGGCGTCTGGAGATAGATCCGACCCACCTGCAGCATCACGAACCCAACCGCGGCGATCGCCGCGACCGTCGCCATGCGCGACGACAGGACATCAAACAGGTCGCGGAACCGTCGTTCCTTGCGGCGGCGACGCTTGGTTGCACTGCTCGTTCTCATGCTGTTCCTCCCGTGAACGAGAGGAACAGCAATCAGCGCGCCGGTTGCGCCATGCGGCAGATGGACGGTCGGTCAGCGAGCGTTAACTCGATGGCGAAGCAGCCGGAGTCTGGAGCCTCGATCGAACGCATCGCATGCCGTCTGGACAGGCGGTCGACGAGGCGCGCCGCCCGCGGCGGCCCATGTCAAGTATTCCGACGCGGCGCGTGGCGCTACGCTCCTGATAACGCTGAAATAACGACAGCGCGTTCTGCTGCCGCATTGGGATCCGCGAGAACCTGCATGCGGTACGCAGTCAGGCGCGATAGGCGTTTGCCAGCGTTGCGATGGCGTGACGATGATGTGCCGCATCGTGCGGATGCTCGGTTGCGCCTCGCCCTTCGTTTCGTGGATCTGTCGATGGCGATGGCGTCGGAAGACCTCCAGGCGGCGACACGGCCGGCGCGCGTTCGTCTCTATCTGCTGGGCGCCCCGCGCCTGCAGGTCGGCGATGGCGCGGCACTGCCGCTGGAGCAGCGCGTGGCTGCGCTGCTGGCGCTCCTTGCCGTCGACGGTCCGATGCCGAGGGCGCGCGCCGCGCGCCTGCTGTGGCCTGATGCCGAAGAGAAGAGCGCGCGCAACAACCTGCGCCAGCGCCTGTTCCGGCTGCGGCGGACCGCGCAGTGCGACGTCGTGCAGTCCGACGACGTGCTGGCGCTGACCGCCAACGTCTCGCATGACCTCGGCGACGTGGCTGTGCGTCTGCGCGCCGATGCGGACGCGGCCATCGGCGAACTGCTGGGCGGTCTGCACTACGACGAACCCGGGCCGCTGGCCGAGTGGGTCGAGATCGCGCGTGAACAATGGGCCGTGGCACGCCGCAATGCACTGGCCGACATCACGGCTGAACTCGAAAGCGCCGGAAGACTGGCGGCAGCACTTCGCTATGCCGAGCGCCTGGTGCTGGATGCGCCGCTGATGGAGCACGCGCACCGGCGGCTGATGCGACTGCACTATCTGCGAGGCGACCGCGGGGCGGCGTTGGGCGCTTTCGAGCGCTGCCGGCTGATGCTGCAGCAGGAACTGGGTGCCGAACCCGGCGCCGAGACGCTGGAACTGGCACGCGTCATCGGCGAGAGCGTCGCGCCGACCCATGTTCAGCCGGTGCGCAGCATGACGCTGCTGCGCCCGCCGCGTCTGGTCGGGCGTGCGCGTGAATGGCAGCAGCTGGCGCAGGCGTGGGAGCAGCATCGGACCGTGGTGCTGCAGGGTGAACCCGGCATCGGCAAGTCGCGCCTCGCCGCGGCCTGGGTCGCTGCATGGAACGGCGCATCGCTGAGCGGCGCACGGCCCGGAGACGAGCGCGTGCCTTACGCGCTGCTGGCGCGCCTGCTGCGCGCTCTCGTGGAGCGGTGGGGCGCGCCGACGGTGCCATGGGCGACGACGGAACTGGCACGCCTGCTGCCTGAGCTGGGGGTGGCCTCGTCCGCAAAGGCGGAGCCGCTGAAGCTGCGCCAGGCGATGGTTGTGGCGCTGGACGGAATGACGCGCGCGGGGCTGAACGCACTGGTGGTGGACGACTTGCATTTCGCCGATGAACCGTCCATTGCGGCGCTGCTCTGGCTCCGCGAGCAGGACGTCGGCCGCGCAC
>JBGAIO010000113.1:0-9503 GCA_044225415.1 Burkholderiaceae bacterium
GATGGCGCCCGTCTCGGCGGGTGCGCCGCGCCAATCCGGCTGCCGCAGGTACCCGGGCTCGCGCATGCGCGCACCGATCTCGCGCAGCATCGCCGCGTCGGTAACCGGCAGCCGGCGCGCAACACCATCCGCCATCGGCGCGCCGTCGCGTTCGAGGCGGTCGAGCACGAGCGCGGGCAGGGTGGCCGCGCCCGAGCGCCACTGCGTGAGCTGCGGCAGTCCCAGGGACAGCCACTCCTGCGGCGTCATTCCGAAGACGATGCGCTGGGCGATGTCGCGGCTCCAGTGGCCGGGCGCGCCGCGCAGTTGGGCAACGCTCGGCACGTCGGGCTCTGCGCCGAGGGCCTTCGGCCAGTCGAGCAGCAGCCGCGACATCCCCTCGACGATGGCCTCCCGGCGCACGTCGGCTTCGCGCCGGCGCCGGGCCTCGTCGTCGGAACCGATTCCGCGCGCGGCATCCAGCGCGGCCGCAGCCGCGGCGCCCTGCGCATGTGCGCAGATCGAGAACAGCCGCGGAATCGTCGCGGCGACGTCGGCGGGCGTGCGGCCGACGGTCAGCGCCGCTGGCAGCTCGAAACGCGTCGATGCGACGTCCAGCGCCGCGACGTGGCCGTTGCGCAGCGTGAGCCGCAGCGTGAGGGTCGGATCGGTGTTCATCGACCCGCCGCAGCCTGCGTCGCGGGCGCGCTGTCCACGTAGTCGGCTGTGCGCGCATCCAGCAGCGCACGGCGCGCAACCTGTGCCGTCATGCGTGCAGTGTCATGATCGGTGAATTGCAGCACGGGCGAGAACAGCGAGCACATCTGGAACTCGCCGGCCGCCGGGTCGTCCGCGCCGATGAACTCGTAGTCGCCGGCCGGGAAGGCGTAAACGCGCTTCTCGCCGCGCGGCAGCCGCTGCCAGCGAGCCGGATCCTGCGGCAGCAGCATCAGGTTCATCGACCACGGCGTCACCAGCACGCCGAGCCAGCGACCCTCCCACGTCGCAAACTCGACCGCCTCGACGCGCAGCGCAGGATTGACGAAGGCGAGCCCATGCATGCGCTGTGCGGTGGCGCGAAACGCCGCTTCGAGGCGCGACGAAGGATCGGGCAGCAACGCCGACGTGGATTCCGGCGCTGCCCCTGGCGTCACCTTCGAGGCCGCGGACTTGACGAGGAAGCCGTCCTTCGGCGTGGAGCAGTTCGGGCAGCTCCAGTGCGCCGGCAGCGCGTCGAAGGGCGTGCCGGCCGGCACCTGCCAGTGCGCGTCGCCGTCAACCGGGTCGTAGACGTGCCAGCACACCTTGCACTCGTAGCGCAGGACGGCAGGGGCATTCATGTCCGGCATCGCGGGCTCGATCGTCGCTCAGGCCGGGCAGGTCTCGCTCATCCAGTCGATGAGCTCGGCCAGGCGGCCGCGCGTGTCGGCAAGGTCTTCGGGTGCCGCCAGCGCAACTTCGGGCACGTCGACGACCTCGATGGTGTTCAGGATCAGCGTGTTCATGCTGTTGAAGTACTGCACGCGCCACACGCGGCGTGCGACGGTCGACGTGATGCGGCAGTTGCCGAAGCCGCGCGAGTTGATCGACACCGGGCCGCGCGCCAGTGCAGCCTCCAGCACCTGGTGGTCGTCGGGCGTCAGCGGGAACAACGTCAGGTTCAGCACGTGCGGCTTGTCCTTGCCGCGACGGGGCGCGATGCGCGCGGAGATCTCGTGCAGCAGCGCCGGAGAATTCATTGCGCCGGCCGGCATGGCGACCGGGGCGAGCGCGGCGGTCGCGCCCTGGTGCGCGGCCTCCAGCACGACCTGCGGCAACGGCCCGGCCTCGAGCCAGTCGGCGATCGCGCGCCCGCCGGCGTCGAGCTCGACGACGCGCCAAAGTCCGGTGAACACGCTTTCCTGGATGTCGAAGCAGCGCGCGCCGGTGACCCGCACCTGCACTTCGCCGTCGCCGAGCATTTCGGCGACGATCTTCAGCGCCGCGGCCGATACGCCCGTGAGGTCCAGGCGCGGGTTGGCGCCCACGCCGGGCGACCAGCGGTTGAGCTGGGTGAGGAACGCGGCCAGCAGGTCGCGCTGCTCCCGCGAGGGCCTCCCCATCGGCATGCTCGGGCGTCGGGCATGGAAAACGTGCACGCCTCGCGCGGCATGTCCAGGTACTGCAGCTCTTCTTCCTCGACGTGCGAACCCGCGCCCACCATGCGCACCGGAACCGGAATGGTCTTCATCGTGTGTCCTGGTCGTCTTTGCTCAGTCATGCTCAGTCATGCCCAGTGAGGGTCAATGTCCACAGCCGGAACTGCCGTCGGCAGCCGACTTCACCGCGATGCCCACCGAGGGCGCGCGCCGCGGCGCCGCCGCCAGCAGTTGCTGTGTCTCGGTCAGGTACTCGTCCCAGTTGCGCAGGCCGTCGATTGCGCCCACGTATTCGCCGTCCTTCAGCACCACGAGTGCTGGCCAGCGCACCGTCCGTAGCGCGCGGCAGCCTTGCGCGACACGTCGGGCATGAAGACGCGCCGGCACGCAACCGGCCTGCGAAGGCGCGCGCGATTTCGGGCGCGATCACGGCAAGGTCGAGTGTTTCCTTGTAGCGCACCGGATCCTCGAGGAAGGCCAGCAGCACGTGGCCTTCGGCGGCAAATGCATCCACCGAGCGGCTGTCGAGGCGGTGAAGCCGTGGCGGGTGACGGGCTGCTGCAGCAGCGGATGCAGCGTGGCAGCGTGCTCGGCGGGCGGCGCGGCGGTGATGCGGATCACCGTGGTCGTCGCCAAAGTCTGGCTGTGAGTCCTTCGAGGGAACGCAGATGCGGCGGCAGCTGCGGCTCGCGCCCGGCGAGGTCCGCGAAATACAGGTCGAGATCGGCGCTGCTGCCGCGTTGAGTGCGGCATCGAGCGCGGCGAGTGCGGCGCGCGTCTGCGCGGCATCGTCCGGCGTCATCGCGCAGCGCCAGGCCCTGGAAGGCCAGCACCCAGGTGCCCGGTGGCTGGGCGCCCACCAGCAGCATGTTCAGGTGCTCGCTGCGGCCCGGCGGCGCATTCGGCGCTCTGCCCGGCAGGATACCTGCAGCAGATGCGTGCATGTCAGTCGTCCGCGTCCCGGCGGGCCGAAGCACGCGCCGATGCGGCGCGCGTCGTCGGCGGAGGAACTGGGCCTCGTACACATCGATCTGGACGAGGCGTTCAGCGGCGCCACCGGCTCGCCTGCGGTGCAGGGCAGGGGCGTGAAACCCCAGTCGGAGAGCTGCGCCACGGCGAGCCGCACGGCCTCGTCGAGCCTCGCGCGCACCGGTGCCGTGAAACGAAATCGTCGAGCGTCTGCGGCTGCACGCCGATCGCCACCACGCGAGCAGGCGCGCGGCCATGCAGCTGCGCGAGCGCGAACACGTCGTTGAAGCCGTTCTGGTGCGGGCTTGCGCGCCCACGCTACACCTCGTCGTCGCGCAACTTCAGCGAGCCGGGCAGCGAATATAGTCGACGACGTCGAACGCGCCGGCGCGGCTTCGACATGCGGCAGCAGGTTCAGTCCGAGCGTGCCGCCATCCATCAGCACGACGCCGTCGGGACAGCGCCAGCCGGCGTGCAGGGCTTCCGTGGCCCGCACGCTTCATCGGCCCACAGAATGTTGCCGATGCCCGTCTCGATACCTCGACGGGAGTTTCCATCGTCCTTGTAACCGCTTGGGTTACATGGACAGTATCGGAAGCGGCGTCAGTGCCGCTTGCGGAAGATCAACGCGTGCGCTGCGCGGCGCGAACGGTGCGCACGGCGCTGTGCATGTCCCACGCGACCTGCAGGTGCATCCAGAACGCCGCCTCGTTGCCGAAGTACATCGCCAGCCGCACGGCGGTGTCGGGCGTGATGGCGCGCCGGCCGTTGATCAGTTCGTTGACGCGCCGGCGCGAAACGCCCAGCGCCCTGGCGAGTTCGGTCTGCGTGATGCCGAGCGGCTTGAGGAACCGGCTTTCGAGGAACTCGCCCGGCTGCGGTGGACGGCGAGCAGAAACCCCCAGTGTGTTCGGCTGGAAGTTGCGGGGGTTCTGCGTCGCCACGTGCACTCCTGCTTCCCTTCGGCCCGCGCCGCTACAAGACCTTCTCGATCTTCGCGCCCGTCTTGAAGGTGCGCACGCCGTTGATCATCGTGCCGATCACGCTCTGGCCGCCCATGATGTCCTCGCGCGTCGCCATGTACATGTGCACGACGGCGAAGATCAGCAGGTAGTACATCGCGAGGTGATGCACGGTGCGCACCATCTGCGAACTGCCGAGCAGCCCGATGACCCAGCCGAAGGCGCCCATCCATGCCGACCCCCAGCCGAACTGCTCGGCGAACAGGGCCAGGCCCGTCAGGATGACGACGATCGCGCCCAGCACGTACATCAGGAACATCGCGAACTGCGCGAGCGGGTTGTGCCCGATCCAGAGCGCGGACTCCTTGCGCAGGAACAGGTAGTAGCCGGCCTGACCGATCAGGCCCTTCCACCAGTTGGCGTTCCATACCGGCGGCAGGAAGATCGCGCGTGCGTGGTGATTGCCGACGATCGCCCAGTACGCGCGCATCGCGAACAGCACCGCGAAGATCATGCCCGCGATGAAATGGATCACGCGCACGTCGGCAAACCAGTAGACGTAGGTCGCTTCCTGCCGCGAGCCCGACCACGGCGAACCGATCAGGTAGCCGGTGGCGACCAGCACGATCATGCAGATGACCATGACCCAGTGCCAGATGCGCACCGGCGCTTCGTAGACGTACACCTGCCGCAGGGGGCCGGCCAGCACCGCACCGCTGACCGGGTCCACCGTCATGTCGCCGTAGCCGTGCGGGTCATGTCGATTGTGACTTGCCATATCGCACTCCTCGTCGCGTTGCGTCGGTTCAGCGGACCTTGACCGACACGATCTCTTCGCCTTCTTCCGACATCACGTGCGTGGCGCACGCGAGACACGGGTCGAAGCTGTGGATCGTGCGCAGGATCTCCACCGGCTGCTCGGGCTTCACCATCGGCGTGTTCAGCAGCGACGCTTCGTACGGCCCGATCAGGCCCTTGGCATCGCGTGGGCCGGCATTCCACGTCGTCGGTACCACCGCCTGCCACGTGTCGATGCGGCCGTTGCGGATCTTCACCCAGTGCGCGAGCGCGCCGCGCGGCGCCTCGACCGGCGCCACACCCTTGCTCTCGGATGGCCAGGTCGAAGGTTCCCAGCGCTCCATGTTGGCCGTCGCGAAATCGCCCGCCTTGAGGTTGGCGATCAGCTGGTCGTAGAAGTAGCGCATCTTGTGCGCGGCCCACTGGCACTCGAGCCCGCGCGCCGCGGTGCGGCCCAGCGTCGAGAACAGTGCCGTCACCGGCACGTCCAGCGCCTTCAGCAGGCCGGTCACCTGTTCGGTGATCTCCTTGTGGCCACGCGCATAGCCGATGATGTAACGCGCCAGCGGACCGACCTCGACCGGCTGGCCCTTCCAGCGCGGCGACTTCACCCACGAATACTTGGCGGACTCGTCGAGCTGCTTGATGTCGGTGCGCGTGCCCTTGGTGGCGGCACCGAGCACGAAGTTCGGATCGGTGACGCCGTCGAAGGGATGCAGCCCCTTGGACTCGTCGGCGTACTTGTACCAGCTGTGGCTGACCCACTCCTGCACCTGCGTCGGGTCCTTCAGGTCGACGTCCATCACCTTCTTCAGGTCGCCGCCCAGGATCACGCCCGACGGAATCAGCATGCTGTTGTTGCTGTAGTCGTTCGGGATGTCCGGGAACTCGCCGTAGGACATGACGTTCTGGCTCGACAGGCCGCCGCCCCACTTGGCCCAGTCCTTGTAGAAGCCGGCGATGGCGACGAGGTCGGGGATGTAGACCTGGTCGATGAACTCGATGGTGCGGTCGATGATGTCCTTCACCATGTTCAGCTGCGTCATGTTGATCGCGCCGATCGCCCCGGTGTTGTCCAGGTTGATGGGCGAGGGCACGCCGCCGACCAGCCAGTTCGGGTGCGGATTCTTGCCGCCGAAGATGGTCTGGATCTTGACGATCTCCTTCTGGAAGTCGAGCGCCTCCAGGTAGTGCGTGGTGGCAAGCAGGTTGACTTCCGGCGGCAGCTTGTACGCCGGGCTGCCCCAGTAGGCGTTCTGGAAGATGCCCAGCTGGCCGCTGTCGACGAACTTCTTCAGCCGGCTCTGCACCTCGCGGAAGTAGCCCGGAGAGCTGTTCGGCCAGCGCGAGATCGACTGCTGGATCTCGGAGGTCTTCTTCGGGTCGGCCTTCAGCGCGGAGGCGATGTCCACCCAGTCCAGCGCGTGCAGGTGGTAGAAGTGCACGAGGTGGTCCTGAGCGTACAGCGTCGAGTGCATCAGGTTGCGGATGATGTTCGCGTTCTTCGGAATCTTGATCCCGAGCGCGTCCTCGACCGAGCGAACCGCCGCCAGCGCGTGCACGCCGGTGCACACGCCGCAGATGCGTTCGACGAAAGCCCATGCGTCGCGCGGGTCGCGACCCTTGAGGATCACTTCCAGCCCGCGCCACATCGTGCCGGTGGAGACGGCATTGCGGATGACGTTGTCCTTGTCGACGTTCACCTCGATGCGCAGGTGGCCTTCGATGCGGGTGATGGGGTCGACGACGATGCGTTGGCCGCTGTTGTCGAGCGTGAAGCCCTGTGTCTGGATGGTTGCCATGGCTTACTTCTCCACCGTCTCGTTGACCTGGTCGGCGATCTTGTCGTTGCGCGAATGGCTGCGCGCCTGCTTCAGCGCGCTCAGCGCGGCGTGCGCGGCGAGCGCGGCGCCGGTCACGGCCAGCGCCGTGACGCCGGCGGCCGTCGCCGTGCCCTCGATGCCGAGGCCTGCGACACCCGGCGGACGGATCGTCGTCAGGTGGTCGTAGAACGAGCCCTTGTCCCAGAAATCGTCCTCGGAGCAGGCGAAGCAGCCATGTCCGGACTGGATCGGGAAGCTCAGGCCTTCGTTCCAGCGCACGGCCGAGCAGGCGTTGTAGGTGACCGGGCCCTTGCAGCCGACCTTGTACAGGCAGTAGCCCATGCGCGCGCCTTCGTCGTCGAAACGCTCGACGAACTGGCCCGCGTCGAAGTGCGGCCGGCGATAGCACTTGTCGTGCACGCGCTGGCTGTAGAACATCTTCGGCCGGCCCTGCGCGTCCATTGCGGGCAGCCGGTCGAAGGTCAGGATGTAGGTGACGACGCCGGTCATGACTTCGGCAATGGGCGGGCAGCCCGGCACCTTGATGATCGGTTTGTCGAAGATGACCTTGTGCACCGGCACGGCCTGCGTCGGATTCGGCTTGACTACGCAGCCCAAGCGCACGAGGCGGAGGAGATGATCGCCTTGGCGTCCTTGGCGACGTGCTTCAGCTTCTCGACGAAGGGCTTGCCGCCGGGGATGCAGTAGACGCCGTCGTCGGCCAGCGGCGGGTTGCCTTCCACCGCCAGGATGTAGTTGCCCTTGTACTTGGCGATCGTCTGCTCGAGCGCTTCCTCGGCCTGGTGGCCGGCGGCGGCCATGATCGTGTCGTCGTAGTCGAGCGAGATCATCGACAGCACGACGTCCTTGGCCAGCGGGTGCGCGGAACGGATGAACGACTCGGTGCAGCAGGTGCACTCGAGGCCATGCAGCCACACGACCGGCGTGCGCGGCTTCGTTTCCAGCGCCTTCGCGATTTCCTGCGCGCCGGCCTCGCCGAGACCGAGCGATGCCGCGGTCAGGCTGCAGAACTTGAGGAAGCTCCGGCGTGTGATTCCCTGCCGCCGCATCACCTCGTAGGACGTCTCGAGCATGGTGGTTCCCTCCCTGGAACTCGGGGTGCCACAGACGCTCAGGGCCTGCGGCATCGATGCGCGAATGCTGTCCCTTTGGTGGCTGGCACCGTTGACGAACATCAACGGGGGCCGGGCCGCCCCACGGAAGAATACCCGAATGGCCTGTACAGGGTGTTACGGTGTGCGTTACAGGATCGCAGGGCGATCCGATCCATCCGGGGAGCGTGAACATGTCACAGGAAAGCTTTGCCGCGCTGCGCGGCTCGCGGCTCGCAGCAGAGCTCGACGACGACCAGTGCCACCACTGTGCGGCGGCCGTAACCGATCTCGTCGATCTGAAGGACGGCGACGTGCTGATCAAGGTTCGGCGGACGACCACCTGTTCATCGTCGTCAGCGGCTCTCTGGGCGACACGGCCGCAGGGCGACACCGGTGACGCTGCACACGCTGGTCGCCGGGGACTTTGCCGGCGAACTGTCGTTCATCGACGGCACCGAGCGCTACGCCGCGCTGGTCGCCGTGGGTCCGACGCGCGTGCTGTCTCTGCGCCGTCCGCAGCTCGAGTCGCTGCTGGACAGCGATCCGCACGTGGTCTACCGCGTCATGCGCGCCATCGTGCGCACCGCGCACACCATCCAGCGCAGGCTGTCGATCCAGTCGTACGAGCTGTCGAACTACATCTACAAGCAGCACGGAAGATATTAGGCGTCGCTCGTGTACGCGATCGCTGCGCGATCGCACGTGCACTCGCGACGACGGCACTGCGCGAGCCACTCCCACTGAATGGTCGGCTCGCTCGGAGCAAACGCGCTCCGCCGAAGCGAAGGGCACGCAACCGATCGCGACGCGGGAAGGCTCAGCTGGTTTCGATCAGCCGCTTGCGGCGCCGCTCTTCGAAGACGAACTCTTCGAGGTCGGGGTCGAGGGCGTTGCGCGAGGAGACCATGCCGACCAGCTTGCCGCCCTGGACGACCGGCACATGGCGGAAGCCGCCCTTGTGCATCATCAGCATCGCATGCCCGAAGGTCTTCTCGGGTGAGATCGTCTTCGGTTTCTTGGTCATCACGGCCGACACGGCCGTGGTCTGCGGGTCCTTGCCGACGGCGATGACGCGGAACAACGCATCGCGCTCGGTGAAGATGCCCAGCAGCTCGTCGCCGTCGGTGATCAGCACGGCACCGTAGTGCCTCGCCTTCATCAGCTCGGCGGCGGCGCGCACCGTCAGTGCCCCCGGCACGAGGATGAGCTTCTGCGGGTCCATGATGCTTCTGACCGGTTGCGAGAACATGGTCACCCCTGCGCTTCACATGTGGCGGTCTACGCTAGCCGAGCCGGCGCGTGCCGGATTGACCCGTGTCAACGGCCGCAAAGCGCTGCCGCAATGCGGCACGGCCGCCACCCCTTGCAGACGGCCGCGGATGACGCTGCCTCGAGTCCGGCTACAGCAGGCCGCGCACGCCGGCCAGGAAATAGCCGACGATGCACGAAGTGATCACGCCGATCAGCCCCGGCAGGATAAGCTGTGGTTGATGACGAACTTGCCGATCACCCAGGGTAGTTCCCGAGCGATCGAACTGGATGGCCGCGAGGTCGGACGGGTAGGTCGGCGGGATGTAGTAGCCGTAGCAGGCGGCAGCGAAGGCCACGATGATGCCGGGCGGCACGCCGATCTGCAGCGCCACCGGCACCATGGCGGCCAGCGCGGCAGCCTGCGGGATGACCAGCTTGGAAACGATCAGCAGCGCCAGCGCGTACATC
>JBGAIO010000114.1:0-7508 GCA_044225415.1 Burkholderiaceae bacterium
CGGCGAGTCGGCCCGTGTCTTCGCCGAGGATGCCGGCGGCCGCGCTCGTCACCTTCGCCAGCGCCTGCGGCATCGTCACGCCATTCTCCTTCGCCCACTTCAGCGTCAGCGGCAGCAGCGTCTCCAGCGCAGTTGCGCCGGGTTCGGCTTCGCCGAAGGGCAGCAGCTTCTCCTCCACCGACAGCGGCGCGTGATCCGAGCAGATCGCGTCGATCGTGCCGTCGGCCAGTCCGACGACGATCGCATCGCGGTCGCGCTGCGAGCGCAGCGGCGGGTCGAGCCGGAACGCGGAATCGAAGAAGCCGATGTCGACGTCGGTCAGATGCACGTGATGGATCGCCACGTCGGCCGTGACCGGCAGGCCTTCGCGCTTCGCGGCGCGCACTGCCGCGACTCCCGCCGCCGATGACAGGCGGCAGATGTGGATGCGGGCACCGGTCGCGCGCTGCAGTTCGAAGATGGTCTGCAGCGCGACCGTTTCCGCCACCACCGGTATCGACGGCAAGCCGAGACGGCCCGCGACAGGACCGGCCGCCGCAACCCCACTGCCGGCGAGTGTGTCCTCCACCGGCCGCAGCCACAGCGGCAGGTCGAAAGTGCGTGCATAGCGCATCGCCTGCAGCAGCAGGCCGTTGTCGTGCGGCAGGCTGCCGGTCTGCATGAACGCCACACAACCCGTTTCGGCCAGCGTCTCGATTTCGGCCAGTGCTTCGCCCTTCAACTGCACCGTCAGCGCGCCCAGGGGATAGGTACGCGCGCCGGCCGATTCACGGGAGCGCTGGCGCAGCATGCGCACCAGCCCGGGTTCGTCGAGCGGCGGATCGGTGTCGGGCGGGCACACCACGCCGGTCACGCCGCCGGCCAGTGCGGCGCGCATCTCCACCTTCAGCGCGCCTTCCGAGCCGGGCTCGCGCAGTCGCGCGCACAGGTCCACCAGCCCGGGCGCGACCACGGCGCCCCTTGCGTCGAGCGTGCGCTCCGCCTTGAACCCATCCGGCGCCCTGCCGATGCCCGCGATGCGGTTGCCCGCGATGTAGAGGCTGCCCTCCGTGTCGAGGCCGCTGGCGGGATCGACGATGCGGCCGCCGGTGATTGCGATGTTCGTCATGGTGCTCACTGCATCTTCGGTGACGAGGCCACGATCGACAGCACCGCCATGCGCACGGCGATGCCGAAGGTCACCTGCGGCAGGATCACTGCCGCCGATCCGTCGGCCACGCGCGAATCGATCTCCACGCCGCGGTTCATCGGGCCCGGGTGCATGACGATCGCGTCCGGCTTTGCCTGCGCGAGCCGCTCGGGCGTCAGGCCGTAGTTGGCGAAATACTCCTGCGCGGAGGGCAGCAGCGCGCCGCGCATGCGCTCGTTCTGCAATCGCAGCATGATGATGACGTCGGCATCCCTGATGCCCTCGTCGAGCTTCGTGCACACCCGCACGCCCATCTGCTCCAGTCCCGCCGGCAGCAGCGTCAGCGGGCCCACCGCGCGCACCTCGGGCACGCCGAGCGTGGTCAGCGCGTGGATGTCGGAGCGCGCGACGCGCGAATGCAGGATGTCGCCGACGATCGCGACCGTCAGGTTGCGGAAGTCCTTCTTGTAGTGGCGGATCGTGTACATGTCGAGCAGGCCCTGCGTCGGGTGCGCATGGCGCCCGTCGCCGGCATTGACGACGTGGATGTGCGGAGCGTGCTTCGAGGTGTGCTGCGCGATCAGGTACGGCGCGCCGCTGGAGGCGTGGCGCACGACGAACAGGTCCGCCTGCATCGCCGTCAGGTTGTCGATGGTGTCGAGCAGCGTTTCGCCCTTCGCGGTGCTCGAGCGCGTGATGTCCAGGTTGAACACGTCGGCCGACAGCCGGCGCGCCGCGATCTCGAAGGTGGTGCGTGTGCGCGTGCTGTTCTCGAAGAACAGGTTGAACACGCTCTTGCCGCGCAGCAGCGGCACCGACTTCACTTCGCGCGCAGCGACGTTGATGAAACTGTCGGCCGTTGTCAGGATGCGCTCGATCACGCTGCGCGGCAGCCCTTCGATGGTCAGCAGGTGGTGCAGTTCGCCATGGGCATTGAGCTGCGGATGCCTTCCGCGCTGGCCCGCGCGCGCTTCCGTCACAACATCGGCCACGTCATTCACCGCGCATCTCCATCGTCAGGTGCAGCCTCTCGTCGTCGTCGCGCGTCAGCACGACCATCACATTCGCCGGCACCTGGATCGTCGCGCCGACGATCGTCGCAGCCACCGGCAGTTCGCGCCCGCCGCGATCGATCAGCACCGCCAGATCGATGCACGCGGGCCGACCGTAGTCGAAGATCTCGTTCATCGCCGCGCGCACGGTGCGGCCGCTCGCCAGCACGTCGTCCACCAGCAGGATGTGGCTGTCGGCGACATCGAAGGCGATCTGCGACGGCTGCACGCCGGCCTTCAGCCCGCTGCGGTCGAAGTCGTCGCGGTAGAACGACACGTCGAGGATGCCCACCGGCGCATCGATCTTCAGGTCGCGCCGCAGCCGTTCGGCCAGCCAGACGCCGCCGGTGTGAACGCCGACCAGCTTCAGCGCCTTGCCAGCGTAGGTTTCACGCGCGCGTGCCAGCAGTGTGCGGTACAGCGCCTCGGCATCGAGTTCGAGCATGCTCATGGAGTCGGCTGCCCTTCGTCCAGCCATTGCTGCAGGATGATCGCCGCGGCGCCGGCGTCGACGTCCTCGCCTTCTGCCGCCGTCGAGCTGTAGCGCTCGTCCACGCGCGCCACCGGCAGTCGGAAGCGGCCTTCGAGCTGCCGGGCGAAGCGTTCGCAGCGTTCGGTCATTTCATGCGGCGCGCCGTCGGGATGGCGCGGAACGCCGACCACCAGCGCACCGGGCTGCCATTCGTCGAGCAGCGCCTGCACCGCGACCCAGCGCGCGGCCTGCGTGGTCGAGTCGAAGCTCGACAGCGGTCGCGCGGTGCGCGTCACGCCATTGCCGATCGCCACGCCGGTGCGGCGCGTGCCGACATCGAAGGCCAGCACCACGTCGGTCGTCATCGGGAAACCGGAAACTGGAAAGCGGGACGCTGCGACGGTGTGGACAGTCGCCTGCCTAAGCATGGCCGACCTGGCCCGACAGCTGGTTCGCATCGACGCCCAGCAGCTTCAGCGCCGCCCCGTAACGCTGCTCGGCCGGCAGGTCGAACAGGATCTGTTGGGATGCGTCGACCGTCAGCCATGCGTTCTGCGCGATCTCGCCTTCGAGCTGGCCCGCGCCCCAGCTCGCGCAGCCGAGTGTCACCACCGCCTTGTGCGGCCCGGCACCCGTGGCGATGGCTTCGAGCACGTCCTTGGACGTGGTGAGCGAGATCTGCTCGGTGACCGGCAGCGTCGAACCGTAGGAGCCGGCCGGCTCGTGCAGCACGAAGCCACGCTCGGTCTGCACCGGACCGCCGAAGAACACCGGCGTGTCTTTCCACGGCGCGATCTCGAGCTTCAGCTCGATGCGGTCGAACAGCGTGGCGAGCAGCAGTTCCGTGGGGCGATTGATGATCAGCCCGAGCGCGCCGCGCTCGTTGTGATCGCAGATGTAGACGACCGAGTCCGAAAAGTTGGGGTCCGCCATGGCTGGCATGGCAATCAGGAACTGATGCCTCAGGTCCAGGGCGCTCGGCATGGGCGACATTGTAAACCGCGCGGGAGAGCGGTCGCGGCGCGAAGAGTTGGCAAAAAGGTCAAATTGGGTCCCGGCCTGCGCCGCGACGACGGCAAACTGCATCGTCGCCCCGGCGCAGGCCGGGGCTAATTTCCTACGCCGGCGCCTTTTCCCCGACGTAGTGCCTCACCAGCTTCATCAGCTCGTCTTCCTGGTACGGCTTGCCCAGGTACTCGTTGACGCCCAGGTCGAAGGCCATGCTCCGATGCTTCTCCGCCGTGCGCGACGTGATCATGATGATCGGGATCGTCGCGGTGAGCGGCGACGAACGCACGTTGCGCGTCAGGTCGTAGCCGTCCATGCGCGGCATCTCGATGTCCACCAGCATGACGTCGGGCCGCGTGTCCTGCAGCTGGCGCAGCGCGTCGACGCCATCCTTGGCCAGCAGCACCGTGTAGTTGTTGCGCTCGAGCAGCCGCTGCGTCACGCGGCGCACCGTCAGTGAATCGTCGACCACCATCACCGTCGCCGTGGCCGCCGCGCCGATTTCCGCCAGCGGCTCGGTGCGGGTCGGCGCGAGCTTCGCCTCGGCCCGCAGCTCTTCCTCGAAGATCGCCGGCGGCTCCGGCGCGCGGGTGATCAGCTGCACCGGGTTGATGATCAGCACGATCTCGCCATCGCCGAGGATCGTCGCGCCCAGCACACCCGCGAGACGCGCGACCTGAGGGCCGACGTTCTTGACCACCACTTCCTGGTTCGACGTCACGTCCTCGACGGCGATCGCCATGTGGTCGTCGCCGGAACGCAGCAGGATCACCGGTGTCTGCTTGGACAGGTGCCGCTCGTCTCTTCGCCGACCAGCTGCGACAGCGGCCGCAGCACGACGGTGCCGACCGGCGGAATGTCGATCATGCCCTCGGCCAGCGACGGCAGCAGCGCGATCGGGCGATAGCGCCGCACCTGCTCGACCATGCCGGCCGGCAGCGCGTAGCGACGCGTGCCGATGCGCACCAGCACCACCTGTGCCACGGCCAGCGTCATCGGCAGGTACAGCGTGAAGCGCGTGCCGCGCCCGCTTTCGCTCGACACCGCGATGCGGCCGCCGAACGAAGCCAGCTCGGCCCGCACCACGTCCATGCCGACGCCGCGGCCGGCGAGCTCGGTCACCTCCGTCGCCGTCGTGAAGCCCGGCAGGAAGATCAGGTCCATCAGTTCGCGATCGCCGAGTTCCTGCATCGGGCTGATCAGTTCGCGCTCGAGTGCGCGCTCGCGGATGCGCTCGAGGTTCAGGCCGGCGCCGTCGTCGCTCAGCACGACGATGATTTCGTTGGCCTCCTGGCGCACGTCGAGCTTCAGTTCGCCGGTCTCGGCCTTGCCCGCGGCGCGCCGCTCGGCCGGCAGCTCCAGCCCGTGCACGATCGCGTTGCGGATCAGGTGCTCGAAGGGACCGACCATCTTCTCCAGCACGCCGCGATCGATTTCGGTGCTGCCGCCGCGCACGTCGACGTTGACGCGCTTGTCGAGCTCCTTCGCGGTCTGGCGCGCCACGCGATACAGCCGCTCGGACACGTTCGAAAACGGCACCAGCCGCACGCGCATCAGCTGTTGCTGCAGGTCACGCGTCAGGCGGGACTGCGAGGTCAGGTCGGTGTCGGCCATCTGCAGGCCCTTCACCATGTTGCTCTGGACCATCGCCACGTCTTCCACCGACTCGGCGAGCATGCGCGTCAGTTCCTGCAGCCGCGTGTAGCGGTCGAACTCGAGCGGATCGAAATCGGACGATTCGCGCGACAGCGACGCCCCGCGCGCCTGCACCTGCGCTTCGGCCTGGATCTCGACTTCGCGCAGCTGCGCACGCAGGCGCTGGATGTTTTCCGTGAGGTCCGTCAGCGAGCCCTTGATCGTCGACACCTCGTTTTCGAGCTTCGAGCGCGCGATCGAGACTTCACCGGCCTGGTCCACCAGCTTGTCGAGCACGTCGGCCCGCACACGAATGAACGGTGCGGCCTGCTTTTCGGCTGGCGCGGCCGGGAGCGTCGCTTCGACGGAGGTCGGCAGCGCCGGAGCACGCGTCTCGGGCTTCGCATCGCCGCGCGCGGCGGCGAGGTCGATGACCGGCGCCCGCGGTGCTTCGGCGCAGGCGCTGGCGCCCTGCGGCGTCGCTGCGGCCGACGTCGCGGCAGCGCTGGCCAGCGCTGCGGCGGCGGCCGCAACCGCACCCGACCGGATCCTGCAGCTCCTCGTACAGCACCATCGCCTGGTCGTACTGGCCCTGCAGGTCCTCGATGATGATGCCCGGCACGTGGACAGCTGCATCGCCGCTTCCATGCGCGTTTCCATGTCGTGCACGAGTTCGCCCAGGCGCATCGCGCCGGCCATGCGCGCGCTGCCCTTGACGGTGTGCAGCCGGCGCATCAGGTCGCGCGCCAGCTCGGCATCGTTGGGGTTGTCTTCCAGCCCGCGCAAAGCCGTGCCGACCGCGGGCAGCAGGTCCGCCGCCTCGGCCAGGAACACTTCCAGCAGATCGGGATCGATCTCGTCACGCACGCGCGGTGCCGCCGCTTCGGCCTCCGCGGCCTCGGCGTCCGTGTCGGCGTGGACTTCATTCGACTCCTCGTCGGGCGCATCGGCGGTGATGGGGGTCAGATCTTCCAGTGGGAGCACCACCGGCTCTTCGACCGGCTCCGCGGCGTCGTCTTCGAAGGACAGCGCAGGCAGTTCCGGCTCGCTCGACACCACCGGCGCGTCAGGCTCAACGACCTCGGCCGAAGCGACCGGCTCGGGGGGCATATCGTCCGGCGCCAATTCCGCAACGGCATCTCGACCTCCGCCGCAGGCTGATGACCACCAGGCGCCAGTTCCTCGTGCAGCGCGCTCTGCCCGCACCACCGACACCAGGTCCTGCAGCGCGCCCGCTTCCAGCGGAGCCTCGTCCGGATACAGGCCAGCCGCGAACTGATGCAGCATGCCGCGCATGCGCTCGATCACGCGCTCCAGCGTGTCGAACTGCGCCGCCGTCAGGTCGTAGTGCCGCACGCCCGACAGCATCGACAGCGTGTGCATCAGGTCGTCGAGCGGATCGGCAATCGCGATGACCGGCGTCAGGCCGATGGTCTTCGAAATGCCGCTCAGCGAATGCGCGCGCCGCACCACCTGCGCGGACACCTGCCGCGCCGGCTCGTAGCGCCATTCGTTGATGTCGTGCGCCAGCACGCGCACGCACTCGTCGGCTTCGTTCAGGAACACCGAATACAGGCCGTGGCTGATCTCCAGCGGGCCGATGCGCGTTTCGGACCTCTGCGGCCGGCGTAGCCCTGGAAGGCTCGGGAGCGACGGCTCTGCATGTTTCATGCGGCGGGCGCAAGCTCGGGCAGCTCGAACTGCATCGCCAGCACGGACTCGTCGAGCGTGGAGGCCTCGATGTCGCCGGGCAGGTCGGCAGGCTCCACGACGATCTCGTCTTCGGATGCCGGCTCGCCGAGCAGGAAGTCGAGGTCGAAGTCCAGCACCGTCGGTGTCGGGACCAGCGGGGGAGTGACCGGCAGCGCGACGCCGTGCACTACCGGCGCGCTGCCGTCAGCTTTTGGGGGCGGTGCTTCCTCGGCTTCGCTCGCGCCCGGCAGCCCGGTGCCGTCGAACACCGCGCCTTCGCGCACGCGCTGTGTGGCCTTGACCAGCGGCGCCGGTCGATCTGGGCCAGCGGATCGCGGTCGGATCGTGTCCACCCACCGGCGGATCACGCGCTGGGCGCCATCGGCCAGCCCGATCAGGTCGTCCGTGGCGGGGCGTTCCTGCGCCAGCCACAGGTTGAAGCATTGCTCGACACCCCACGCGCCTTCGCCGATGTGCTTGAAGCCGACCATGCGGCTCGAGCCCTTCAGCGTGTGGAAGG
>JBGAIO010000115.1:0-7031 GCA_044225415.1 Burkholderiaceae bacterium
GGAGCGGTGGCAGTGTTCAGGATTGTCGAGCGGGCACGCTGAATGCCGAGTATCGAGCCGCGCTTGTCAGGAGAGTCAACTACTTTCGAGCGATGGCCGGATTGTCGGGGGGGCTCAGAGAGAATGAAGCGGCAAACTCCGAAACGCAGGCTGCCGCTTTGCTGATGGATGCCAATTCGGCGCTAAGTCACACTCCGCCGAGTACATGGAAGTGCTACTCGACGCTCGGTGCTACTGGAGCGTCAAAATCCAATTTATGCCTTGGCTGTGCCGTTGCAGATCCGCTCGTCGCCGTGGATGTCTTCATATGGGACGAGGGTGATGACAACAAGCGCGTAGGCCATCGCCGTTGGCTCCTGTTTTCGCAACTCGCACAGATCGCAGTCGGAGAAGCTGAGACAGCGTCTGCCATAAACGTTTTGTCCGCAGCAATGACAACGACCGATCCGAAGGCCCTGACAGGCGTTGCCTGGCCCAATCGAGGATTCATACCGAGAACATTGTTCAACCCGCGCTATCGCTGGTCGTATTCCTGCCCGAATGCCGACTTCAGGACGGCCGCCGTCGATATGCGCGACGAGCAGAATCGTCCCATCACTGTGATCGTGGAGAGCCGTACCGATTCCGTCGGTGATAACTCTCTGGTCTGGCGAGTGGACCTCACGGCTTCGCCTCAAAGCGTCTGGGACCCCGGCAGCCTGTCGCCGACGGCGGACACCAGAATCTCGGTCACGATCAACGGCATCGTCGGGTGCGGAAACTCTACTTCGCATAGCTACACGACGACAATTTTCACGGCGAACTAAACGGGCCAGGCAAAGCCATCGACGATCCTAGTGCGCGAGGAACCAGTCATTGCCTCATGCTGGCAAGAAAAGAACTGAAGGTCGCGACGATCCGAGAGACTGCCTCAGTGAGCAACGCAGTAGCCCTGACAACATAGCGTTGCTCGATATAGCGAGAATGCTATATCATGATTGAGAGCTGGACCGTTTCTTTCCATAGCCGACGCGTCGAGGGCGAGATCCTCGCGCTCTCGACCGGCTTTATCGCCCGCTTCATTCGGTACGCGGAGCGCATGGAGATCTATGGTCCGGATCTTGGAATGCCGCATACCCGTGCGATGGGTGATGGGCTCTTTGAACTGCGGATCAAGGCTCCCGAAGGAGTGGCACGAGTCTTCTATTGCACGGTTGTTAGTCGGCGGATCATCTTTCTCCATCAGTTCGTGAAGAAGACCGACAAGACACCGCTGAAGGAGCTGCAGGTCGCACGGCTGAGAATGAAGGAGGTAACGAGTGTCTAGCTCTCTGAAGCGGTTTCGGGCCAAGGCGCTTGCGCAGCCCGACGTGAAGAATGCTTACGACGATCTCGATGAGGAGTTCTCGTTCCTGGACGAGGTGCTCAAGGCTCGGGCGGACGCGGGGCTCACGCAAGCCGAGGTGGCTGCGCGAGTCGGTACCACTCAGTCGGCGATCGCGCGACTGGAGTCGGCCGAGCCCAGGCATTCGCCGTCGATCGCAACGCTGCAGAAGTACGCAAAGGCGCTCGGCTATCGCTTGCAGATCCGACTTGTGAAGAATGAAGTCAGGCTTGATTCTCGCCGAAGCGGCCGGGCCGCAAAGACGGCAGCGCGCAACACAGCTTAGGCGTTGACTGCCGGTCTCGATAGACCGATCGGTATGCGAAGGAACGGGCTCGGCTTGTCAGGTCAGACTCGCCCCTCCGTCGCCCGTTGTTCCAGCGCCGCCCACCTTTCGAACCTGCCCACCAGTTCCTCTTCGATCGCCACCACCCGCAATCGATCCGCCTTGATCTGTTCCCCGCCCACGCGGTGATAGTCCGGCTGACTCATGCGATCGCTGATCGCGCGCTGCTCGGTCTCCAGCGCTTCGATCTGCCGGGGCAATGCTTCGAGCTCGCGCTTCTCGTTGAAGGTGAGCTTCGTCGACGTGCGCGGCGCGCGCGTTGGCGCTGCTGTGGGCGTTGGAGCAGTGGAAACTGGCTCCAATGCCTTCGGCCGCAACGCCGCCCAGTCGCTGTACCCACCCGGATACTCCACCCACCGCCCATCACCTTCCGCCACCCACGACTGCGTCACCACGTTGTCCAGGAATGCCCGGTCGTGGCTCACCAGCAGCAACGTCCCCGCATACCCCTGCAGCGTCGCCTCCAGCAGTTCCAGCGACTCGATATCCAGGTCGTTGGTCGGCTCATCCAGCACCAGCAGGTTCGCCGGCCGTGCAAACAGTCTCGCCAGCAGCAGCCGGTTGCGCTCGCCGCCGGACAGCACGCGGATCGGCGCATTGGCCCGCTGGGGCGCGAACAGGAAGTCGCCGAGATAGCTCAGCACATGCTTGCGCGTATCGCCGATCTCGATCCAGTCGGAGCCGGGGCTGATCGTCTCGGCGACGGTCTTCGCCGGGTCCAGCGCGTCGCGCATCTGGTCGAAGTACGCCACCTGCAGGTTGGTGCCGCGACGGATGCTGCCGCTGTCGGGTTCCAGCGTGCCCAGGATCAGCCGCAGCATCGTGCTCTTGCCCGCGCCGTTGGGGCCGATCAGCGCCAGCCGGTCGCCGCGCATGATGCGCGCGCTGAAGTCGTCTACGACGACGGTGTCGCCAAAGTGCTTGCGCACGCGCGTCAGTTCCGCGACCAGCTTGCCCGAGCGCTCGCCCGCGTCGATCGACATCTTCACGTTGCCCAGGCGTTCGCGGCGCGCGCTGCGTTCGGTGCGCAGCGCTTCCAGCCGCGCCACGCGGCCGGCGTTGCGCGTGCGGAGCGCCTCGATGCCCTTGCGTATCCACGCTTCTTCCTGCGCCCAGAAGGTGTCGAACTTGCGCGCCGCCGTCGCTTCGGCGGCGAGTTCCACCGCGCGGCGCGATTCCCATGCGCTGTAGTTGCCGGGGTAGGAACGCAGCAGGCCGCGATCCAGTTCGACGATGCGCGTGGCCACGCGGTCGAGGAAGCTGCGGTCGTGCGTGATGACGATCAGCGCCGGCCCCTTCAGCAGCAGGCTTTCCAGCAGCGCGATGCCGTCGATGTCGAGATGGTTGGTGGGCTCGTCCAGCAGCAGCATTTCGGGGTCGAGCGCAAAGGCCAGCGCCAGCGCGCCGCGCTTGCGCTCGCCGCCGGAGAGCTTCGCGGGGTCACGGCGCCTCGTCCAGTCGGGATCGGTGGGCCTCGACCAGGCGCGCCTCGATGCGCCAGCGCTCGCGCTCGTCGGCCAATGTGTCGAGTCCGCCGCGCTGCGCCAGGCTTGCGCGCAGCGTGGGCGCGGGCGGTAGCGCGGGTTCCTGTTCCACGAGCGCGATGCGCAGGCCGTCGCGGCGCTTCACGCGGCCTTCGTCGAGCTCCTGCCGGCCGGCGATCACGGCCAGCAGCGAACTCTTGCCGGTGCCATTGCGGCCGATCAGGCCGATGCGGTCGCCTTCCAGCACCGTCAGGCTGGCGCCGTCGAGCAGCGGCTGCAGCCCGAAGGCGAGTTCGGCGTCGAGAACGGTGAGCAGTGTCATGCGCACATTGTCGCAAGCGGGGGCGTGGCGCTCTTGACTTCAAATTGGGCCCCGGCCTTCGCCGGGGCGACGGCATTCGTGGATCAGCGCCGACGCAGGGTCGAGCGGATCCACTCCACTGCTGCGCGGTTCTCCGGCGCGACACCAATGGCGGGCGCGTTCGCAGGCAGCGAGCGCAGCATGCCGTCGATGACATCGGTCTGCGGCAGCACCGGGCCGAAGAAGCGCACCGCGTCGCCGTGCAGCAGCAGCAGCGTCGGGAACGTTTCGATGTCGAGTTCGCCGAGGTGATCGGCCTCGTCCTCGATGTCCACCCACAGGTGCCGCGCGTCGCCGGCGCGCTGCGCGCGCGCGTCGAAGGCGCGGCGATAGTCGCGGCAGGTGTCGCACCACTCGGCGCACAGGCACACGACGGTCCAGTCGGTGGCGGCGGGTGAATCGTGGCTCATCGGCGGGCATTCTGCCTGAGCGCGGCGTAGCATCGACGCGCATCTTCGCCACTGGGAGGCCGCATGGACCACCGGTTCGTCGCGCTGCGCGCTGACGGGAAGAAGACGTACCTCTACACGGCCGACCGGAAGAAGTTCCGCGAAGTGATCTGGGGCGACTACCTGAAGATCACGCGCGAGCTGCCCGACGGCTGGCTCGAGGTGGACTGGGCCGCGCGCTCGCCCACGCAGCGCAAGACGCTGTGCATCCCGGCGGAAGACACGGTCGAGCGGCGTCCGCTGGAGATCATCTTCGTCGACGTCGGCCAGGGTGATGGCGCCGTGCTGATCTCGCCGGAGGAAGGCGAGCGCGAGCGCATCATGGTCATCGACGCCGGCGAAGCCGGCAACATGCGCGCGTTTCTCGCGGCACGCTTCCAGACGTATCGCGGCTTCGATTTTCACGCCGCCGTCATCACGCATCCGGACAGCGATCACTACGACGGCTTCGATGCCATCTTCGCGGATCCGAAGATCGGCTTCGACGTGGTCTATCACAACGGCCTGGTCGAGCGGCCGGTCGCGGGTGATTGGGAAAAGCTGGGCGGCGACCCGGTGAAGGATCCGGCGACGGGCGTCGCGTACATCGGGCAACTGCCCGCGACGCGAACGGCAGTGGCAACGATCTTCAAGAATGCGGACCGCAGCTTCTCGTATGCGCGAGTGATGCGCTCGGCGGTGGAGAACGCGAAGATCCGCGACATCCGCATGCTGTCGACGCAGCACGCGGACCTGGCAGGCGGGCGCGCGTGGATGCCCGGCTTCGCGCCGGCTGATGCGCGCGGCTACACCATCCAGGTGCTGGGTCCGGTCGTCGAAGGCGGCACGGGCAGCAAGGCGCGGCTGCGCAAGCTGGGCTCGTACAGCGAAACCAAGAACGGCCACTCGGTGATCCTGCGGCTGCAGTACGGCCGTTTCAGTGTGCTGATGGGCGGCGACCTGAACGAGCTCGCCGAGAAGTTCCTGCTGCAGCACTACACCGGGCTCACTTCGTATCCGAAGAAAGGCACGCCCGCCTACGACGCCATGATCGTCGCGGCGCGGGCCATCTTCCGCTCGGAAGTGATGAAGTCCTGCCATCACGGCTCCGAGAAGGTCACCGACGAATTCCTCGCTGCCGTGAATCCAGCAGCCTTCGTCATCTCGTCGGGCGACAGCGAAGGCCACGTGCATCCGCGGCCCGACCTGCTTGGGCGGCTGGGCGGTTTCGGGCGCGGCGGCGCGCCGGTGATCCTGTCCACCGAGCTGCAGCGCTCGTCGCGCGCACGCGAGGACAAGGCGCTCGTCGACCGGCTGCTCGCCAACGTCGACAAGCTGGCGGCGAGCGCCACGCCGGATCTGCTCGCGAAGGTGAAGGCCGACGTGCGGACGCTCGGCCGCAGCAACGTCGAGGTCTACGGCGCGATCTACCTGAAGACCGACGGCGAACGCCTGATGGTGGCCTTCAAGATCGAGTCCGAGTCGCCGACCAAGAAATGGTTCGGCTTCCGCTACGCGTTCAACGCAACGGGCGAACTCGTGCGCGAGGACTGATCAGGCCGCGACCAGCAGCCCGCGCTTCTCGATGAAGCCGATCACCTCGTCGAGCCCCGTGCCGCTCTTCAGGTTGGTCATCACCCACGGCCGGCCGCCGCGCATGCGCTCGGTGTCGTGCTTCATCACGGAGAGGCTGGCGCCGACGTGCGGCGCGAGGTCGATCTTGTTGATGACCAGCAGGTCGCTCTTGGTGATGCCCGGGCCGCCCTTGCGCGGAATCTTCTCGCCGCCGGCGACGTCGATGACGTAGATCGTCAGGTCCGACAGCTCCGGGCTGAAGGTCGCGGCGAGGTTGTCGCCGCCGGACTCGATGAAGATCAGCTGCAGGTCCGGGAAGCGCGCGCACATGCGGTCCACCGCTTCCAGGTTGATCGACGCGTCCTCGCGGATCGCGGTGTGCGGGCAGCCGCCGGTCTCGACACCCATGATGCGGTCGGGCGTCAATGCCTTCGCGGTGACGAGCAGGCGCTCATCTTCCTTCGTGTAGATGTCGTTGGTGATGACCGCCAGCCGGTAGCGGTCGCGCATGCGCTTGCACAGCACTTCGACCAGGGTCGTCTTGCCCGAACCCACCGGGCCCCCGACGCCGATGCGCAGCGGGCCGGGCGTGGTCGTGGGGGAGGAAGCGGTGATCGGGGCGTCGGTCAGCATGGTGTCCGTGGCGTGTGATCAGGATCGGAACAGTCGCGAGTACTGCGCTTCGTGCTGCGCACTCGCCAGCGCGAGGCCCACCGCGGCGGAGCCGAGCTCATCATCGGCGAGTTGGTCTGCATCGTCGGCCGCGCGCGCGATGGCGGCGTGCAGCGCGGTCAGCATGAACTGGCCGGCCTGCTGGCCCAGCGGGATCGTCTTCACCGCAACCAGCACCTGGTTCTCGGCCCACGCCCACAGGTAAGCCGTCAGCGCGTCGCTGCGCGCGATGGACAGGCGCGCGCAGGCCAGCGCGAAGGCAGCCGGATAGGTGGGCTGCTCCAGCGTAGGCGCCTCGATCCCCAGCGCGGGAAACACGCGCAGCAGCGAGGTGCCCATCTGCAGGGTCTCGGCGCGCAGCTCGGCGGTCTCGCGCGCGGCGAGCAGCTCGTTGTTCCAGTGTGCGACCGCTGAGTCATCGCCGGCTTCCGCCGCGTCGTACACGCGCAGCCACAGCGGTGCTTCCAGCCGCGCCAGCGACAGCGCCAGCACGTCCTCGATCCAGCGCTGCGCGGAGGCGGCGTCGTGCACGGTACCCGCGGCGATGGCCGCCTCCAGGCCCTGCGAATACGCGAAGCCGCCTACCGGCAGTGCGGGACTGGCGAGCTGCAGCAGCGCGAGCGGGATCATCGTTCGGGGCCACCGCGATGGGCGGCAATCGACAGCTGCTCGCCGATGGTCGCGGACACTTCGTCGACATCGCCTGCGTGCGTACTGCCGTGCGAGTGCCCGTGTGAGTGCCCATGCGCGGCGTCGTACGCGCCGGCCTCGGGCTCGAAGGGCAACTCGACGTGTTCGACGC
>JBGAIO010000116.1:0-6443 GCA_044225415.1 Burkholderiaceae bacterium
TGAAGTAGCACTGCTTCAGCCTCAATGAAAAAGGCCCGGCATTGCCGGGCCTTTTTTTCGTGCGTGCAGACGTCGTGCGTGCGGAGACTACGCGGCCGCGTGCGCAATGCGATAGCTGCGGATGCGCAGCGCCGCCTCTTCCAGCGCGCGGATGCCGCTGGCTTCGGCGCGGGCGATCCAGTCCTGCAGCTGGGCCAGCATCTGTTCGCGCGACGCCGAGCTCTTTTCCCAGATGGCCGCGAGTTCAGCGCGCATCTCGACCAGCGTCTTCATCACGCCCGAATGCGCCATCAGCTCGCGCAGCGAATGCTGCTGTTCGGCAGGCAGCTGCTGCACGTCGCCCTTGCGCAGCCAGCCCTTCAGGCGCGCGAAGCGGGCGCGCTCGGCGGCCGGCAGCTGCAGCGAGCCGAGTTCGGCCGCAAAGGTCTTGCGCAGGTTGCGCGCGTACTTCGCGAGCAGGTCGTAGCGGTTGGCGATGACGGCCTGCAACGTGTCCAGGTCGATCGCGTGCTTGGGCTCGTCGACCTTCGGCACCGGCGCGACGCGCAGCACCTTCGCCAGCCCGACGGCCTGCATCGCGCGGATGTACTGCCAGCCCAGGTCGAACTCGAACCACTTCAGCGAGAACTTCGCGGACGTGGGATGCGTGTGGTGGTTGTTGTGCAGTTCCTCGCCGCCGATCCAGAACGCCCACGGCGTCAGGTTGGTGCTGGCATCCGGCGAATCGTAGTTGCGATAGCCCCAGAAGTGGCCCAGGCCGTTGATCACGCCGGCGGCGTGGAACGGGATCCAGATCATCTGCACCGCCCAGATCGCGATGCCGGCGGCGCCGAAGAGCACGAGGTTGATGCCCAGCATCAGGCCCACGCCCTGCCACGAATACTTCGAATAGACATTGCGCTCGACCCAGTCGTTGGGCGTGCCATGGCTGTAGCGCTGCAGCGTCTCGGCGTTGCCGGCTTCCGCCTTGTAGAGCTCGGCGCCCGTCCACAGCACCGTCTTCAGCCCACGCGTCTGCGGGCTGTGCGGGTCCTCGGCGGTCTCGCATTTCGCGTGGTGCTTGCGGTGGATGGCTACCCACTCCCTGGTCACCATCCCCGTGGTAAGCCACAGCCACGCGCGGAAGAAGTTGGACACCGCCGGATGCAGGTCGAGCGCACGGTGCGCCTGGCTGCGGTGCAGGTAGATCGTCACCGCCGCGATGGTGACGTGCGTCATCAGCAGCGCCGCGACGATCAGTTGCCACCAGGAAAGCTGCAGCAGGCCGCCGTTGAGGAAGTCGAGCAGATACATGTCGAAGAAGTCCTTGGTCCTTGCGCCGGGTGCGCGGAGCGCGCACGGAGAAACGCTGTGCGATTGTAATGGTGCCCGCGGCCCGTGCAGATACGGGAAGATCCGGGCGCTTTGCCCGGCATCAAGCCCTTTCGCCGACGACCGGCGGCGGCCGCCCGCCCGCCGCGTCAGGCCGCCGCTGTTGGGGGTTTACCCTCGCCTGCGCTGGAAAGTCCGGACGCGGCAACGCCATCGGACACCGTCACGAGCCGCACGTTCCGCTGTGGTGAAGCCAGCGCGATGCGTTCCTCCGCTAACCGCTTGAGCACTGTCCTGGCCACGTCCGAGCGCAGCCCGCCGGAGGTGACGTCCGGCACCCAGAAGCCGAGTTCGAGTTCGATGCCATCCACACCGAGTGCGCTGACCGAGGCACCGGGCGCCGGCTCCTTCAGCACCCGCGGCTGGGCAGCGGCGCACTCCACGAGCAGCGCCAACGCGCGCTCGATGTCGGCGACCTGGGCGACGGTCACCTTCAGCACGAGCTTGACCCGCTGCCAGGTCAGCGAGTGGTTGACGACCGGCTGGGACACCAGCATCTCGTTAGGCAGGATCGCCTCTGTGCCATTGAGCAGGTCGAGCACGGTGTAGCGCGTATTGATGCGCGTGACCGTGCCGTTGTAGGCATCGACCGTGACGCGGTCGCCGATCGACAGGCTGCGCTCGAGCAGGATGATGAAGCCGCTGACGTAGTTGCTGGCGATGCGCTGCAGGCCCAGGCCCAGCCCCACGCCGAGCGCGCCGCCAAACACCGACAGCACCGTGAGGTCGATGCCGACCGAGGCCAGCGCGATCAGCACCGCCACCACCATCAGGACCGACTTGACGAAGCGCACCAGCACGACGCGCGAGTTCGGCGTCAGGCTCTGCGCATTCATCAGCTTCGACTCGATCAGCGAGCCCAGCCACAACGCGACCAGCCCCGTGATCACCACCGACACCGCGCCCAGCAGCAGGTCGAACAGCGTCATCTGCGAGCGTCCGATCGGGATGCGTACGCTCTCCAGAATCTCGGTCACGTCGCCGAGCAGGCCGGTCAGGTGCAGCGCGATCCCGAGCCAGACCAGTCCCGCGATCCAGCGTTCGGCGGACTTCAGCCACGTCGCGTTGTGCAGTGAGCGGCGCAGGACGTAGACCACGAGACGGATCCCGGCCATCGCCGCCAGCAGCGTCAATGCGATGCGCAGCAGGTGCACGTCGCCCCGCGACGCCGTGCCGGTGGCCAGCAGCACGACCAGTCCCGTCAGCATGGTGATGAACGCACCCAGCGGAAACGCGAGGCGGCGCGCGCTGCCCATCGAAAAGCGCAGCACGTCGGTACGCAGCCCCCCGGGCGCGCCGACGGTGGCGGCGTGGGACTCGAAGCGCGCCTGCACGCGCCGCGACACGAGCGTTCCCGCCACCAGGCCCGCACCGATGATGCCCAGTTGCCACAGCAGCTTCGGCTGCGTGAGCCCGTTGCGGACGAAGTCGAGGGTTTCCTGCAGCAGCGTCGGCTCGGCCATGTTCAGTTTCGTTGCAGCACCGCCGCGAAGAATCCGTCAGTGCCTTCGAGGTGCGGCAGCATCACGAAGTAAGGCGCGAAGCGCGCCGCGTCCGGCAGCTCCACGCCCTGCGCCGCCAGTACGTCGTGTGCCGGCAGCAGCGCGTAGTCCGGATGTGCGGCGAGGAACTGTTCGATCACCTGCTGGTTCTCGCGCGCCAGCAGCGAGCAGGTCGCGTAGACCAGCCGGCCGCCGGGCTTCGGCAGGCGCGCGGCGGCGGAGAGCACCGCGCGCTGCACGTCGTTGACGCGCGCGAGTTCGGTCTCGTCGAAGCGCCACTTCAGGTCGGGATTGCGCCGCAGCGTGCCCGAGCCCGAGCACGGCGCATCGACCAGCACGCGATCGCACTTGCCGGCCAGCCGCTTCACGCGGACGTCGCTCTCGCTGCGGATCGCGACGGGATGCACGTTCGACAGCCCGCTGCGCTTCAGCCGCGGGCCGAGTCCTTCCAGCCGCCGCTGGTTGATGTCGAGGGCGTACAGCCGGCCGCTCGAGCGCATCAGCGCGCCCAATGCGAGCGTCTTGCCGCCGGCGCCCGCGCAGAAGTCGACGATCATCTCGCCGCGCCGCGGCTGCACCAGGCGTGCGATCAGCTGGCTGCCCTCGTCCTGCACTTCGATGCGGCCTTCGCGATAGGCGGGCCATTGCACCAGCGCGGGCTTGGTCGCGAGACGGATGCCGTCGGGCGACCAGCGCGTCGCGACGGCGGGCACGTGGTGCGCGACCAGTTCCTCGAGCACGGCGTCGCGCTGCGCCTTGATCAGGTTGACGCGCAGGTCGAGCGGCGCCGGCTCGGTGAGCGCGGCCAGCAGCGCCTGCGCATCGTCGTACTGCCGTTCGACCGCGACGTACAGCCAGTGCGGCAGCTCGGCGCGCACCGACGCGGGCGCGCGCGACAGGTCGACGGCGAGCGCATGCTTCACCGCCGTGGCATCGCCACGCAGCGCGCGTTCCTCGAGCGACTCGATTCCATGCTGGCGCGCCAGCGTGATCAGTGCCGCCAGCCGCGGCGCGCGCACCGGCACGGCGGGCTGCATCACCCAGCCCAGCGTGGCATAGCGCCGCAGCGCGTGGAAGATCGCCTCGGCGACGAGACTGCGGTCGCGCGGACCCAGCGTGCGGTTCTCGCGGAAGTAGCGCGACATCACCGCGTCGGCTGGACCTTCGAAGCGGAACACCTGCGCCAGCGCGTGGGCCAGCGCGTCAACGACCAGCGTAGTCACGCGTGCCGGACCGCGCGGCGGAGCGGGGACGCGTTCTCGTGGCGCAGCCGACCCCGATGCGCGCGGGGCTCGGTCGGCACCGGCAGGCCGCGGACCCTTGCGCACGGGCGCAGAGGGCGCCCGGCCCCGCGCGGAGGCAGACGAGCCGCGACCATTGCGCGGCGCCGGTCGCGCGTTGCCGGCGCGTTTCTTCGAGACGCTCATGATGCGAGCAGCGCGAGCTCGGCGCCGGCCGCTTCCTGTGCCACGACGCGGCCGTCGTCCCAGCGCACGCGCCGCTGCAGCAGCAAGCGGATCGCGCGCGGCAGCAGCCGATGTTCCTGCACCAGCACGCGCGCGGACAGCGCGGCCTCGTCGTCGCCGGGCAGTACCGGCACGACGCACTGCGCGATGATGCCGCCGGCATCCACGTCGTCGGTCACGTAGTGCACGGTCGCGCCGTGCACGCGCACGCCCGCCGCCAGCGCCTGCGCGTGCGTGCGCAACCCCGGGAACAGCGGCAGCAGCGACGGATGGATGTTGACCAGGCGCCCGGCATAACGCCGCACGAAGGCCGGCGTCAGCACGCGCATGAAACCCGCCAGCACGACCAGCGACGGTGCGTGCCGGTCGATCTCGTCGGCGAGCGCCGCATCGAACTCGGCGCGCCCCGCGTAGCCGCGATGATCGACGATCGCCGTGGCCACGCCGGCCGCACGCGCGACGTCGAGGCCCGCGGCCTGCGGACGGTTGCTGACGACGGCGACGATGCCGGCATCGAGCGTGTCGTGCCAGCGCTCATGGCGCGCGGCGTCCATCAGCGCGGCCAGATTGCTGCCGCGGCCCGAGATCAGCACGACGATGTTGCGCATGCGGCGATTGTAGCGGCGGGCATCGCGTGACCCTGCGATGGCGAACCTATAATCGCGCGCTCTCCCTCTTCCCCGTTTCCACCTCTCTCACCAGGCAACGCATGCAGGTGTTCCGCGGATTGCCACGCAGCGCGGCACGCGTGCCCTGTGCGCTGACCATCGGCAACTTCGACGGCGTGCATCGCGGACACCAGGCGCTGCTCGCGCGCGTGGTGGCCGCCGCGGCCGCGCGCGGTGTCGCGTCGGCCGTCATGACTTTCGAGCCGCATCCACGCGAGCTCTTCGCCCCGCAGCACGCGCCGCCGCGCATCGCCAGCCTGCGCGACAAGCTCGACGCGATGCGCGCGGCCGGCATCGAACGCGTCATCGTCCAGCACTTCAACGGAGCCTTCGCGTCGCAGTCGCCGGAGGCGTTCATCGCGACGCTGGTCGAAGGCTGCCGCGCGCGCTGGCTGCTGGTGGGCGACGACTTCCGCTTCGGCGCGCGGCGTGCGGGCGACTTCGCGCTGCTGGCGCAGCACGCGGCACGCGGCGACTTCGAGCTCGAGCAGATGTCGACGGTCGCCGAGGGCCACGAGCGCATCTCGAGCTCGGCCATCCGCGATGCGCTGGGCCGCGGTGAACTCGCCCGCGCGCAGCAGCTGCTCGGCCGTCCGTATGCGATGTCGGGCCATGTGCTGCACGGACGCAAGCTCGGCCGCGCGCTGGGATTTCCGACGTTGAACCTGCGCATCGCGAGGCACCCCGCGCTGCAGGGCATCTGCGCCGTCCGCGTGCACGGCCTCGGCGCGCCGCGCGATGGCGTCGCCAGCATCGGACAGCGTCCGACGGTGGACGCAAGCGGCCGCTGGCACCTCGAGGTGCACCTGTTCGACTACGACGGCGACGCCTACGGCCGCTGCGTCAGCGTCGACTTCGTGCGCAAGCTGCGCGACGAACGACACTTCGCGACCCTCGACGAGTTGCGCGTCGCGATCGCCGACGATGCTGCGCAGGCGCGCGCGGCCCTTGCCGCGGCCGCCACAGGCTAAACTCACGCCTTCCGCAGCATCGCGGCGCCGGATATCGGCGCTGCGCATCATCGACACCTCTTGAAGAGCCCGAGGGGGCCAAGGAGTGCCACGCCATGGCTGACGCCGACGCCAAGAAGAAACCTGCGCCCGATCCCGCGACGCGCAAGTACCCGCTGAACCTGCCCGACACGCCGTTCCCGATGCGCGGCGACCTCGCGAAGCGCGAGCCGCAGTGGATCGCCGAATGGGACGAGCAGCACGTCTACGAGCAGATCCGCCGTGCGTCGGTGGGTCGCCCGCGCTGGGTGCTGCACGACGGGCCGCCGTATGCCAACAACGACATCCACATGGGCACGGCGATCAACAAGATCCTCAAGGACATCGTGGTGAAGAGCCACGCGATGGCCGGGTTCGACGCGCCCTACGTGCCGGGCTGGGACTGCCACGGCATGCCGATCGAGATCCAGATCGAGAAGCTCCACG
>JBGAIO010000117.1:0-6349 GCA_044225415.1 Burkholderiaceae bacterium
CAGGGCATTCCGTACCTGGGCATCTGCCTCGGCATGCAGCTCGCGACCATCGAATTCGCGCGCAACGTCGTCGGCCTCGCCGGCGCCAATTCCACCGAATTCGATCCCGACACGCCGCATCCGGTGGTCGCGCTGATCACCGAGTGGATGGACCACACCGGCCGCATTGAGCGGCGCGACGCGAACTCCGACCTCGGCGGCACGATGCGCCTGGGCACGCAGCGCGTGCCGGTGCAGGCGGGCACGCTGGCCAACCGCATCTACGGCAACGAAGTCGCCGAGCGCCACCGCCACCGCTATGAAGTGAACAACGTCTATGTGCCGCAGCTCGAGGCGAAGGGCTACCGGGTGTCGGCGCGCACGCCCACCGAGAACCTGCCCGAGATGATGGAACTGCCCGGCCATCCGTTCTTCGTCGGCGTTCAGTTCCACCCCGAGTTCACGTCGACGCCGCGCGGCGGCCATCCGCTGTTCCGTGCCTTCATCGAGGCGGCGCTGGCGCACCACGAGCGGGTCGCCACCGACGTCGCGGACGTGGCGCCCACGCTGACGCGGGCGGCCGCGTGAAGCTCGCCGGTTTCGACGTCGGGCTGGACCAGCCGTTCTTCCTGATCGCGGGTCCGTGCGTCATCGAGAGCGAGGGCATGGCGCTCGACACGGCGGGCCGGCTGCGCGACCTGACGCGCGAACTCGGCATCCCGTTCATCTACAAATCGAGCTATGACAAGGCCAATCGCTCGTCGGGGCGCAGCTTCCGCGGGCTGGGCATGGACACCGGCCTGAAGATCCTGCAGACGGTGCGCACGCAGATCGGCGTGCCCGTGCTGACCGACGTCCATGCGGAAGACGAGATCCCGACCGTTGCTGCGGTGGTGGATGTCCTGCAGACGCCGGCCTTCCTGTGCCGGCAGACCGACTTCATCCGCGCCTGCGCCATCAGCGGCAAGCCGGTCAACATCAAGAAGGGCCAGTTCCTCGCGCCCGGCGACATAAAGAACGTCATCGACAAGGCCCGCGACGCCGCGCGCGAGGCGGGACTGAGCGAGGACCGTTTCCTGGCCTGCGAACGCGGTGCGAGCTTCGGCTACAACAACCTCGTGTCCGACATGCGATCGCTGGCGATCATGCGCGACACCGGCGCGCCGGTGGTGTTCGATGCCACGCACTCGGTGCAACTGCCGGGCGGGCAGGGCACGTCGAGCGGCGGGCAGCGTGAATTCGTGCCGGTGCTGGCGCGCGCGGCCATCGCGGTGGGCGTGGCCGGCGTCTTCATGGAGACGCATCCCGATCCTGCGAAGGCGCTGAGCGACGGGCCCAATGCGGTGCCGCTGCCGCGCATGCGCGAGCTGCTCGAAACGCTCGTCGCGCTCGACCGCGTGACCAAGCAGAACGGTTTCCTGGAAGCGCAGTTCAACTGACCGCCCCACTGGCCCAATCGCCCGCCGCGGAGCCTCCCATGCCCGACGCCTACCTCGTCGTCGAGATGCAGATCACCGACATGGAGCGCTACCGGCAATACATGGCCGCGGCGCCTGCGTCGCTGGCGGCCTACGGCGGCGAGTACGTCGTGCGCGGCGGGCCGCACGAAGTGCTGGAGGGCGACTGGCAGCCCGCGCGCATGGCCGTGGTGCGCTTTCCGTCGATGGACGCGGCGCGCGCGTGGTATGCGAGCGAGCTCTACCAGACGGCGCGCGACAAGCGGCTCGGCACCACCGAGTACTTCAACATGGTGCTGGTCGAAGGCATGGCGCGCCCCTGATTCCTTTCAATCACAAGTAGAACCCATGTCCTCCATCGTTGACATCATCGGCCGCGAAATCATGGATTCGCGCGGCAATCCCACCGTCGAATGCGACGTGCTGCTCGAATCCGGCGTCATGGGCCGCGCCGCGGTGCCGTCGGGCGCCTCCACCGGCTCGCGCGAGGCCATCGAGCTGCGTGACGGCGATGCCGGCCGCTACGGCGGCAAGGGTGTGCTGCGCGCGGTCGAGCACATCAACACCGAGATCTCTGAGGCCGTGATGGGCCTGGAGGCGAACGAGCAGGCGTTCCTCGATCGCACGCTGATCGAGCTCGACGGCACCGAGAACAAGGCGCGGCTCGGCGCCAATGCGACGCTGGCCGTGTCGATGGCGGTGGCCAAGGCGGCCGCCGAGGAAGCGGGCCTGCCGCTGTATCGCTACTTCGGCGGCAGCGGCACCATGTCGATGCCGGTGCCGATGATGAACGTCGTCAACGGCGGCGCGCACGCCAACAACACGCTCGACCTGCAGGAATTCATGATCGTGCCGGTGGGCGCGCCGAGCTTTTCCGAGGCGCTGCGCTACGGCGCCGAAGTGTTCCACGCGCTGAAGAAGATCATCGACAAGGGCGGCATGAGCACCGCGGTCGGCGACGAGGGCGGCTTCGCGCCGAGCGTGGCCAGCCACGAGGCCGCAATCCAGATGATCCTGCAGGCGATCGATGCCGCCGGTTACACCGCCGGTTCACAGATCGCGATCGCGCTCGATTGCGCAGCCAGCGAGTTCTACAGGGACGGTGCCTATCGCCTCGACGGCGAAGGACTGGTGCTGTCGCCGGCCGACTGGATCAACGTGCTCGAGACCTGGTGCGACAAGTATCCGATCGTGTCCATCGAGGACGGCATGGCCGAGAACGACTGGGACGGCTGGGCGCAGCTCACCTCCGCGCTGGGCCGCAAGGTGCAGCTGGTGGGCGACGATCTGTTCGTCACCAACACGGCCATCCTGCGCGAGGGCATCCGCAAGGGCATCGCCAATTCCATCCTCATCAAGATCAACCAGATCGGCACGCTGACCGAGACCTTCGCGGCCATCGAGATGGCCAAGTGCGCGGGCTACACGTCGGTGGTCAGCCACCGCTCCGGCGAGACCGAGGACGCGACCATCGCCGACATTGCGGTGGGCACCAACGCGATGCAGATCAAGACGGGTTCGCTGTCCCGCTCGGACCGCATCGCCAAGTACAACCAGTTGCTGCGCATCGAGGAAGACCTGGGCGACATCGCGAGTTACCCGGGGCGCGGCGCGTACTACAACCTGCGCCAGGGCTGATCGATGCGGATACTCGGCGTCGTGCTGGCTGTACTGCTGGTCGCGATCCAGTATCCGCTGTGGTTCGGCAAGGGCGGCTGGCTGCGTGCGCGCGAGCTCGAGCATCAGCTCGCCGCGCAGCGCGAGGTCAACGCCGCGCTCGTCGTGCGCAACGCGGCCGCGCGGGCCGAAGTGGCCAGCCTGCGGGAAGGACGCGAGGCCATCGAGGAACGCGCGCGCATGCAGCTCAACATGGTGCGCGACGGCGAGGTGTTCTTCCAGTTCGTCGGCCGGCCCGTCGCCACGCCGCCCGCCGACGCGCCGCCGCCGCGTTAGTCGATCGAGGAAGGGCATTTCATGAACCTGCACCGGCTGCTGAAGCAGCGCGAGGAGCGCGGCGCGCCGCTGCGCGTGGCGCTGATCGGCGCCGGCAAGTTCGGCAGCATGTATCTCGCGCAGGCGCGCCACACGCCGGGTGTGCGCATCGTCGCGATCGCCGACCTGTCGCCGCAGCGCGCCCGCGATGCGCTGCGCGCGGTCGCCTGGAGCGATGCGGCCATCGCGACGCTGCGCTTCTACGACGATGCGCGCCGCATGATCGCGGAGCCGGACGTGGACATCGTCATCGACGCCACCGGGTCGCCCGCCGCCGGCATTGCGCACGTGCTGGCCTGCTGCGAACACCGCAAGCACATCGTCATGGTCAACGTCGAGGCCGACGCGCTGGCCGGGCCCCTGCTCGCGCAGCGCGCGCAGGAAGCCGGCATCGTCTATTCGCTGGCCTATGGCGACCAGCCTGCGCTGATCTGCGAGATGGTCGACTGGGCGCGCGCCGCGGGCTTCGAGGTGATCGCGGCGGGCAAGGGCACCAAGTACCTGCCCGAGTATCACGCCTCGACGCCGGCCACCGTGTGGCGCCACTATGGCCTGACCGAGGAGCAGGCGAAGGTCGGCGGACTGAACGCGCAGATGTTCAATTCCTTCCTCGATGGCACCAAAAGTGCGATCGAGATGTGCGCGGTGGCCAATGCCACCGGCCTGCACGCGCCCGATGGCCTGTCGTTTCCGCCGTGTGGGGTCGATGATCTGGCGACCATCCTGCGTCCGGCGACCGACGGCGGGGTGCTGCACCAGCGCGGACAGGTGGAAGTCATCTCCAGCCTGAACCGCGACGGTTCTCCCGTTGTGCGGGATCTTCGGTGGGGCGTGTACGTGGTCTTCGCCGGCGGCAGCAGCTACGTCGAGCGCTGCTTCAAGGAGTACGGCCTGGTCACCGATCCGAGCGGGCAGTACACGGCGCTGCACAAACCCTATCACCTGATCGGTCTCGAGCTCGGCATCAGCGTGGCCAGCGTCGGCCTGCGGGGCGAGCCGACCGGCGCGCCGGTCGGGTTCAACGCCGACGTGGTGGCAACGGCGAAGCGCGACCTGGCCGTCGGCGACCTGCTCGACGGGGAAGGCGGCGCAACGGTCTATGGCCGCGTGATGCCGGCCGAGGAATCGCTGCGCCTGCACGGACTGCCGCTCGGGCTCGCGCATCGCGTGCGCGTGCAGCGGCCGGTGGCGGCGGGCCAGTCGCTGAGCTGGAACGACGTGGAGATCGACGCCGCATCGCCGGCGGTCGAGTTCCGCCGTGAAATGGAAAGCGCGACCGTCGCGACAGGGGAATAGCACACCATGCCCTACGCAATGCTCATCATCGACGTGCAGCAGGTGCTGTGCTCGGGCCGGTACGCGGTCTTCGAGGCCGACCGTGTGATCGACCGGATCAATCAGCTGTCGCGCCGTGCCCGCGCCGCGAAGGTGCCGGTGATCGTGATCCAGCACGAGTCCGACGATGGTGTGCTGATCCACGGGTCGGACGGATGGCAGCTCGCCCCGGGCCTGGAGGTTGATCCGGACGATATCCGCCTCCGCAAGCGGGCGACTGACTCGTTTCATCAGACCGAACTGCAGGCGATGCTGCAACGCCTGGGCACGACCGAGCTGATCGTGTGCGGGATGCAAAGCGAGTTCTGCGTGGACACCACGGTCCGCCGGGCGCTGGCGCTCGGCTACCCGGTGACGCTCGTGGCCGACGGCCACTCCACCATCGCCAATGGCGTGCTGAGCGCAGCGCAGATCAGCGCGCATCACACCGAGACCCTGTGCAACATCGAGAGCTTTGGCCCGCGGGCCAGGGCCGTCAACGCCGGTGAAGTGTGCCTCGAGGGCCGCGTCGCAGCGGAACGCTGACGCCGGTCCCGCACTAATTCTCTCAGCCCGCGTCAAAGCCGTGCTCAAGACCTATCGCGGTTCCTGCCACTGCGGCGCCGTCCGCTTCGAGGCCGACCTGGATCTCGCCCAGCCGACGTATCGCTGCAACTGCTCCATCTGTCGCCGCAACCGCTTCTGGGCCGCGGTCGCCCGCGAAGGCGGCGTGCGGATACTGGCCGGCGAGGATCACCTGACGCGGTACCTGTTCAACACGCGGAAGAACCAGCACTGCTTCTGCAAGGTCTGCGGCGTGCGTCCGTTCGGGATCGGAACCGAGACGCCCATCGGCAGGATGTACGGCGTCAATCTCGGATGCCTGGAGGGCGTGTCGGAGCAGGAGCTGTCGGCCATCCCGGTCACGTTCGTCGACGGTCTGCAGGACCGCTGGCAGAGTGCGCCGGAGTACACGGGACACCTGTAGTCGGGTGTCCCGCCGCGGCCGTGGTCGCGGCGCTGCTCAGTGCCGCCGGCCGTGATCGGCCGTTGCCGTCTGTCCGCTGACGAAGAGCTGCGCAACGTCGATCGCGTCGAACACGTACTGACGCCCGCAGAAGTCGCAGGTGACCGTCACGGTCTGCAGCTCCTCGATGATCGAGTCCACTTCGTCGCGGCCGAGCGACACCAGCATGCGTCCGATGCGCTCGCGCGAACAGTTGCACGCGAAGCGCGGCGTCAGCGTGGCCTGCGGATCGAGGCGCTCCTGGCTGTAGAGCCGTCGCACGATCGTGTCCAGCGGTAGCGACAGCAGTTCATCGCGGCGCAATGTCGCCGCCAGCGTGGTGGCGCGGTCCCACGCATCGTCGTCGACGTGCGATTCGGCGCCGCCCCCCTCGTCGGGCAGCTTCTGCAGCAGCAGTCCGGCGGCCACGTCGGCATCGGCCGCGAGCACCAGCCGCGTTTCGAGCTGCTCCGACTGCCTCATGTAGTGCTGCAGCACGTCGGCCATCGAGTCGCCGTCGAGCGGCACGATGCCCTGGTAGGGCTGCTGGCCCGGCGCGGGATCGCGCGGGTCGAGCGTGATCGCGAAGCGGCCGCGACCG
>JBGAIO010000118.1:0-6282 GCA_044225415.1 Burkholderiaceae bacterium
CGTCGAGCGCGTGACCGGCATCGCGGTGGACATTGCGCGCCGGCTGAAGCTCGACGTCACGCACGTCGAGCGCGCGGCGCGGCTGGCCAAGGCCGACCTGCGCACGCTGATGGTGGGCGAGTTTCCCGAACTGCAGGGCATCATGGGCGAGTACTACGCGCGCCATGACGGCGAAGCGCCCGATGTCGCGCTCGCGATCCGCGAGCACTACCAGCCGCGCTTCGCCGGCGATGCAGTGCCGTCGAGCGCGGTCGGCACCTGCCTCGCGCTGGCCGACAAGCTCGAGACGCTGGCGGGCCTGTTCGGCATCGGCGAGAAGCCGAGCGGCGAGCGCGATCCCTACGCGTTGCGCCGGCATGCGCTCGGCGTGCTGCGCATGCTGAAGGAAGGTGCGCTGCCGCTGGACCTGGGCGCGCTGGTGGACACCGCGCTGGCCGCATTCCAGCCCGGCGTCGTCAAGGAGGCGCCGGCGGCGCGCAGCGCCCTGCTGTCATTCTTCCAGGATCGACTCGCCGGGCTGCTGCGCGACGAGGGGTTCGCAGCGCAGGAGATCGACGCGGTGCTGTCGGAAGGCGCCACGCGCGTCGACCAGGTGCCGCGCCGGCTCGCCGCCGTGCGCGCCTTTCTCGAACTGCCCGAGGCGGCGAGCCTCGCGGCCGCGAACAAGCGCATCGGCAACATCCTGAAGAAGTCCGACGCGAAGGCCGCTGCGATCGATCGCGCGCTGCTGCTGGAGCCGGCCGAGCAGGCGCTCGGCAGCGCCGTCACCGAAGTGTCGCCGGCTGCCGAAGCGCTGTACGCGCAGGGCGACTACACCGGCATGCTGCGCGCGCTGGCGCCGCTGAAGGTGCCGGTGGACCGCTTCTTCGACGACGTGATGGTCAATGTCGACGACGAGCGCCTGCGCGCCAATCGCCTGGCCCTGCTGCGCGACCTGCACACAACGATGAACCGCGTCGCGGATATCTCGAAGCTGACGGCGGGGTAGTGTGCTGGCGCTGCGCTCCGCGCTGTACCTCGCCTTCCTGATCGCGGTGGTCATTCCGTGGGCCTTCGTCGTGTTGTCCGGCTGGCTGTTCCCGGTGCACGTGCGCTACATGCTGTGCGCCTGCTACACGAAGATGGCGATCTGGGGCGCGCGCGTCATCTGCGGCATCGAGTGGAAGATCGAAGGCCGGGAGAACCTGCCCGACGGCCCGGCGATCCTGCTGCCCAAGCACCAGTCGTCGTGGGAGACGATGTGGCTGCCGTCGGTGATGCCGCGCGACCTGACATTCGTCTACAAGCGCGAGCTGAACTGGCTGCCGTTCTTCGGCTGGGGACTCGCCTCGGCGCAGATGATCAGCATCGATCGCCGCAAGGGACAGGACGCGTTCGAGCAGGTGGTCGAGCAGGGCAAGGACCGGCTGGCGCGCGGCTGGTGGATCGTCATCTTTCCCGAAGGCACGCGCACGCCGCCGGGTTCCACGAAGCGCTACAAGACGGGCGGTGCGCGCCTCGCGTCGCGCACCGGCGCGCTGGCCGTGCCGATCGCGGTGAACTCGGGCGAACTGTGGCCGCGCAATGCGTTCATCAAGCGCCCCGGGCTGATCACGGTGTCCATTGGTCCGCCGATCGATCCCGCAGGTCGCAGCCCCGAGGAAATCGCGGCGCGCGTCGAGGCGTGGATCGAGACGGAAATGCGCCGGCTCGCGCCGCATCGCTACAGCGGTCCCCATGTGCCGGGTGCGCGCGCGGCCGCTGCGCTGGATTCGGCGGCGGCGCGGGAAGGCGTGCTGTGAAGGCTCGTCCATGAGCGCGGACGAAAGACAGCTGGCGCTGCTGCTGGAGGAGGCGCCGGCGGCCATCGAGCCCGCGCCAGTCACGCAGTCGGCACCGCACGCGCCCGCCCCCCGTCGGCTGCAGGTCGGTGCGGAACTGTTCACCTATCACCTGCGCCGGGCGCGCCGGCGCACCATCGGATTCCAGATCGACGATCGCGGACTGACGGTGAGCGCGCCGCGCTGGGTGTCGTTGCGCGACATCGAGGCAGCGATCGCGGAGAAGCGGCGCTGGATCGCCAGCCGCCAGCAGCAGTGGCTGCAGTGGCGGCAGAAGAACCACGTGCCCGCCATGCGTTTCGTCGACGGTTCGGCGCTGCCTTACCTCGGCACGCACCTGACGCTGCGGCTCGGCGCGCCGCAGACGCGGCGCGACGGCGCCGCGCTCGCACTGGCCTTGCCGCTGCCGGCATCGGAATCGCAGGTGCGCGACGCGGTGCAGGCATGGCTGCAGGGCGAAGCCCGCCGTGTCTTCGACGAGCGCATCGCGCGCTTCGCCGACCGCATCAGTCCGCGCTATGCCGGCTGGCGCCTGTCGTCGGCGCGCTCGCAGTGGGGCTCGTGTACGCATGACGGGCGCATCCGGCTGAGCTGGCGGCTGATCCACTTCTCGCTGCCCGTGATCGACTACGTCGTTGCGCACGAGCTCGCGCATCTGCAGGAACTGAACCACGGCCCGCGCTTCTGGCGCGCGGTCGATGCGCTGCTGCCGGGCTTCGAGCCGGCGCGCGACGAGATCCGGGGCGTGGACATGGGCGCGCTGCCGCTGTAAGGGAATCGCGATGAGAATCCTGCACACCATGCTTCGGGTCGGCGACCTGCAGCGCTCGGTGGACTTCTATACGTGCGTGCTCGGCATGCAACTGCTGCGAACGACACATCGACCCGAGCAGAAGTATTCGCTCGCCTTCGTGGGCTACGGCGACGAAAGCGAGCACGCGGTCCTCGAACTGACGTACAACGACGGCGTCGATCGCTACGAACTGGGCACGGCCTACGGCCACGTCGCGATCGCTGTGCCCGATGCGTATGCGGCGTGCGAACGCATCCGCGCCGCCGGCGGGCAGGTGACGCGCGAGGCTGGCCCGGTGAAGGGCGGCACGACGGTGATCGCCTTCGTCACCGATCCCGACGGCTACAAGATCGAGCTGATCCAGTCGACTTCGACTCCGGCAATCTGAACGGCTTCCAGGAGCGGGGCAGCGCTACGTCGCCGCGAGTCCCTGCGCAAGCCGGACGAACTCCGCGACCCCCAGCGTTTCGGCGCGCGCCTGCGGATCAATGCCGGCTGCGGCGATGGCATCGGCATCGAGCAGTGCCAGCAGCGCGTTGCGCAGTGTCTTGCGGCGCTGGCCGAAGGCGGCCGCGACCACTGTCGAGAACGTCGCAAAGTCGACTGCGGGCACGTCGGCAACCGGCAGCGGTTGCATGCGCACGATGCTCGACGTCACCTGCGGCGGCGGATTGAACGCGCCGCGCGGCACGTCGAACAGCCGCGCCATCCGGTAGCGGAACTGCAGCATCACCGACAGGCGCCCGTAGGTGCGGCTGCCCGGTGGCGCGACCATGCGCTCGACCACTTCTTTCTGCAGCATGAAGTGCTGGTCGCGCACGCGGTGGGCGATCGGCAGCAGGGCGAAGAGCAGCGGCGAAGAGATGTTGTAGGGCAGGTTGCCCACGACGCGCAATGGCGCGGGTGCGGCATCGGCAAAGGCCTGCCAGTCGAAGGCCAGGGCGTCGCCCTCGACCAGCGTGAGTTCCTCCGACGTGAACTGCGTGCGTAACCACGCGGCGAGATCGCGGTCGATCTCCAGCGCGGTCACTTGCACGCCGCGGGCCACGATGGCGCGCGTCAGCGCGGCCTGGCCGGGACCGATTTCGAGCACGCGCTCGCCGGGCTGCGGCGCGATCGCATCGACGATGCGCGCGATGACACGCGGATCGTGCAGGAAGTTCTGGCCGAAGCGCTTGCGCGCGCGATGTCCGGCCAGCGCGTCGGCCATACGCTCAGCCTCGCGCCGGCGCCGCGCGGCCGTTCCGGAGGCGCCGGGCGCCGCAGCGTGAAGCGCGGAGGCTCATTTCACCGCGAGAGCGCAGGCCATCTGCAGCGCCGCGACCATGCTGCCGGCATCGGCGCGGCCGGTGCCGGCGATGTCGAGCGCCGTGCCGTGGTCGACCGACGTGCGCACGAAGGGCAGCCCGAGCGTGACGTTGACGCCGTGGCCGAAGGTGGCGTACTTCAGCACCGGCAGGCCCTGGTCGTGGAACATTGCCAGCACCGCGTCGTAGCGCCGGACCAGATCGGGCACGAACAGCGTGTCGGCCGGCAGCGGTCCGTCGACGGCCATGCCTTCGAGGCGCGCACAGTCCAGCGCGGGCGCGATGACGTCGATCTCCTCGCGGCCCATGTGGCCGCCTTCGCCCGCGTGCGGGTTCAGTCCGCTGACCGCGATGCGGGGCGCGGCGATGCCGAATCGCGAGCGCAACGATCCGTGCACGATGTGCAGCGTGCGTACCAGTCCTTCGATGGTCAGTGCGGCAGGCACGGCGGCCAGCGGCAGGTGCGTGGTCGCGAGCGCCACGCGCAACGGGCCGTGCGGCGTGTCGCCTGCCAGCATCATCACGACCGGGCCGGTGCCCGTGCGCTCCGCGAGATACTCGGTGTGACCGCTGAACGGCACGCCGGCATCGTTGATGATGCCCTTGTGCACGGGCGCGGTGACGATCGCGTCAAACCGACCGGTGCGGCAGCCGTCGATCGCTGCGTCGAGCGTCCCCAGGACGTAGCCGGCATTGCGCACATCGAGCTGTCCGGCCTGCGCCGCGGCAGCGAGCGGCAGGTCGAGCAACTCGACGCCAGTCCAGGGCAATTCAAGCCTGCCCGCGCGTGCGCGCAGGAGCTCTGCGTTGCCGATCAGCGTGACGTCGGCATCGAGCGACGCGCGCAGCCGGGCGAGGGCCGCGACAGCGATCTCCGGACCGATGCCCGCGGGTTCTCCGGTGGTCAGCGCGAGCCGCGGTCGCATGCTGCCTCTGTCGAGCGTGCGCCAGGGCGTTGACAGGTCCTAGCTGCGATCTTCGATGCGGTACTCGACGTACGTGCGATCGCGCAGCTGGCGCAGCCAGTCCTGGAAGGCCTCGTCGCTCTTGCGCTCGCGCAGCGCCTGGCGCGCACGCTGGCGCGCGCGTTCGGCCGACGCGGGCTCGGTGCGTCGCTCCAGCACCTGGATCAGGTGCCAACCGAAGGGTGACTGCACCGGGTCGCTGAGTTCCATGAGCTTCAGCGCATTCATCGCGCGTTCGAATTCGGGGACGGTGTCGCCCGCATACACCCAGCCGAGATCGCCGCCGCGGCTGCCGCTCGGGTCGAGCGAGTGCAGGCGGGCCAGCGAACTGAACTCGATCTGGCCGTTCTGGATGCGCGCCTTGAACTCCTCCAGCCGGCGACGGACTTCAGCCTCGGGCATCGAGTCCGACACGCGCAGCAGGATGTGCCGGACGTGCGTCTGCTGCTGCGGCGCGCCGGCGAGCTTCGCCTGGACGGCGTTGCGCCGGCCGAGCACCTTGAGGATGTGGAAGCCGTTCGGGCTGCGCACCACGGGCGCGATGTCGCCGACCTTGACGTCCTTGACCGCGTCGACGAACAGCGCCGGCAGCCGGTCGATGCTGCGCCATCCCAGGTCGCCGCCCTGCAGCGCCTCGGACGCATTCGAGTAGCTCGCCGCCAGCCGCGCGAAGTCGGCCCCGCCGCGCGCCTGCGCCACCAGTTCGTCGGCACGCGTGCGCATTTCGTCGAGTCGCTGCGGCGTGGCGCTCTCCGGTACGCGCAACAGGATCTGCGCGAGGTTGATTTCCTCGGCATCGCCCGAGACACCGGCCTGGTCGGCGAGGAAGCTGTCGAGCTCGCTCTCGGAAATCTGCAGCTTGCCGTCGACTTCGCGTTCGCGCAGGCGGTTGAGCAGGATGTCCTGGCGAACATCCTCGCGGAACTGGTTGAACGACACGCCTTCGGTTTCCAGCCGCTGGCGCAGCGCGGGCACCGTCATGTTGTTGGCCTCCGCGATGCGCAGCATGGCGGCATTGACGGTGGCGTCATCGACGCGCACGCCGGTCTCGCGAGCGAGCTGCAGCTGCGCTCGGTCGACGATCATGCGTTCCAGCACCTGCCGTTCGAGCACGTCGGCCGGCGGCGGCTGGATGCGCTGGCGCTGCAGCTGCACCTGCGCGGAGGCCGTGCGCGCACGCAGTTCGTTGACGGTGATGACTTCGTCGTTGACCACCGCGACGATGCGGTCGACAGGCTGGCTGCCGCGCGCGCCGGACGACGCCGGCGCAGCGCTGGCCGTGCGCGCGGCCGGCGCGGCAGGTGCAGGCGCCGCGGCCGCGGGCGATGGTGCAGCCGCGGGCGATGGTGCAGCCGCGGGCGATGGTGCAGCCGCGGGCGATGGTGCAGCCGCGGGCG
>JBGAIO010000119.1:0-6357 GCA_044225415.1 Burkholderiaceae bacterium
GGCCGCACCGGCGCCAGCGCGCGCATCGCCGCCAGCAGCAGCGCCAGCGCCGGCAGCGACAGCAGCGCGATGTTGAACGGGCAGGTGCGCCAGCTCGACCCCATCAGCAGTTCCGCACGCTGGGGCGGTGCGGCCCCGGCCAGCTGCAGCGCGGCCACGACCCACAGCGCCGCGTATACCGCCACGAGCACGATCAGCAGCGGCATCGTGCGGGCTGCGGGCCGCGCCGCGCGCGCGAGCCATGCGCCGCTGGCAGCAACGACCGCGATCACGAAGCCCCACTTGATCCATCCCGCCGGCTGCTGCAGGTCGGCGGCCAGATGCGGATTCCTGCCGAGCAGCCACAGCACCAGCGGCACGGCGAGCAAAACGCCCGCCGCCGCGGCCAGCGCCAGGCGGCGGCGCGGGGCGCGCGGGTCCACCGGCGTCACCTGCGACGCGAGCACGCCGATCCAGGCGTCGGTCTTCATCGCTCACCCCGCAGCCGCGCGGCCAGCACCTTCAGCCCGCGGTGCACGCCGACCTTGACCGCGGATTCCGACAGGCCCGTGCGCTGCGCGGTTTCCGCCACCGACAGGCCTTCGATCTTCACGTACTCGATCGGCAGCCGCTGCTTGTCCGGCAGCGTCGCCAGCAGCACGGCAAGGTCGCGACGCGCCTCCTGCGCGGGCGCATCGTCGAAGGCGGCGAGTTCGGCGTGCTCGTCGTCGAGCGGCTGGTCGAAGCGCTGCGCCCCACGTGCGCGCAGCAGATCGACCAGCTTGTAGCGCGCGATCGCATACATCCACGCCGTCACGGGCTGAGCCGGATCGTAGGTCTCGCGTTTGTTGTGCACGGCGAGCAGCGTTTCCTGCACAAGATCCTCGACTTCATCGGTCCACTGCAGCAGGCGGCGGCGGAAGAACGGGCGCAGCAGTGCCGCGGTCTCGCGCAGGAACAGCGCGTAGGCCGGCGCATCGCCCCGTTGCGCAGCGACCATCAGCGACGACAGCCGCAGTTCGCGCGCGTCAGGCGAAGGCGCCGGATTCACGGGTACCCGTTCAGTGTTCGTGGCGAAGGACGGATCGGTTACAGCGCGGTTGCAGAAGTGGCTGCGCGGGCACTGTAACCCGCCGCGACCCGGCGGCGAATACGCACCCAGGACGCGCCGCGTCCTGCTGCTTCCCACACCAAACCCACCTCCAGGAGATTCCGCATGAAGCACACACTGGCGCTGACCGCCGTCGCCTTCGCCGCCGTGACTGCCGGCGCCGCACTGGCGCAGGACAAGGGCGCGTCGATCAAGGGCGAGAAGGAACGCTGCTACGGCGTGGCCAAGGCCGGACAGAACGACTGCGCGGCCGGCCCCGGCACGAGCTGCGCGGGCACGTCGAAGGTCGACTACCAGGGCAACGCGTGGAAGTACGTGCCGAAGGGCACCTGCACCACGATGACGACGCCGAAGGGCAAGGGCTCTCTGGAACCGATGAAGAGCTGAGGGCGCTGAAGAGCTGCGTGCGCAAAACGGCGGTGGACGGCGTTGCGCCGTTCACCGCCCGCGTGCCGGGAGATCGACGATGAATGCCGGACTGACTCTGAAGCCGCAACACTTTGACGACGCGCTGCACTGTCGCGTGGCCGGGCTGTGGCTGGAAGTCCATCCCGAGAACTACATGGTCGACGGCGGGCCGCGCCTGGCCTGGCTGCAGGCGATCCGCGGGCAGCATGAACTGTCGCTGCACGGCGTGGCGCTGTCGCTCGCCGCCGATTGCGCGCCCGACGCCGCGCATCTCGAGCGCCTGGCCACGCTGGTCGAGCTTCTGCAGCCGGTGCGCGTGTCCGAGCACCTGGCGTGGAGCCAATGGCAGGGCGCGTATCACCCGGATCTGCTGCCGGTGCCGCGCACGCGTGCGGTTCTCCAGCGCGTGATCGACAACATCGACCGCGTGCAGCAGCGGCTGCGCCGCGCCATCGCGCTCGAGAACCCGTCGCACTACCTGCACTTCGACGAGCACGCCTATGGCGATGCCGAGTTCCTCGCCGAGATCGCGCATTGCGCGGGCTGCACGCTGCTCGTCGACGTGAACAATGCCTTCGTCAGCGCGCACAACCTCGGCACCGATGCCGCCGCGTTCATCGACGCGATACCGCCGACGCTGATCGCCGAGGTGCACCTGGCCGGCCATCATGCCGACGCCGCCACCGGCGGCGCACTGCTGATCGACAGCCACGATGCGCCGATCGCCGAATCCGTATGGACGCTCTACGAGCGGCTCATCGCGCGCGTCGGCCCGAAGCCGACGCTGATCGAACGAGACGATGCGCTGCCGCCCTTTTCCGACCTGCTGGCCGAGCGCGAGCGCGCGCAGCGCGTGTTGCGGCCGGCGCTGGCGGAGGCGGCATGAGCACCGCCGAGATCAACTCGCTCGCGGGGTTCCAGTCCGCCTTCGCGCGTGCGCTGCGTCATCCGGATGGGCCACTGCCGCCGTCGTTTGCGCGACTGGTCGGGCAGCCCGGCTTCGCGGTGTATCGCAACACCGTGATGAAAGGCTGCATCGACGCGCTGCACGCGAATTTTCCGAGCGTCGCGCGCATCGTCGGCGACGAATGGTTCCGTGCGGCGGCCGCGGTGTATGCGCGCGCGGAGCGGCCGTCCGCACCGATGCTGGCGACGTACGGTGCGAGCTTTCCGGACTTTCTCGCGCGCTTCGAACCGGCCGCGGAACTGCCCTACCTGCCCGCCGTCGCACGCATCGACCGGTTGTGGAGCGAAGCTCACGTAGCGGCGGATGCAACGCCGCTGGACGCCGACGGGCTGCGGGCGCTGAGGCCGGACGAGGTCTCGCGCTGCTCGCTGCAGTTGCATCCTGCGACGCGCTGGGCGTGGTCCGATGATCTGCCGCTGCACGCGCTGTGGACGCGCAACCGCAGCGATGCGGCCTCGCCGGACGACCCGTCCATCGACTGGCACGGCGAAGGCGTGCTGCTGACGCGCCCGCTGGGTGTGGTGCTCGCCCAGCCGCTGTCACGCGCCGGCGCCGCGCTGCTCGACGCGTGCGCGCAGGGCCACAGCATCGAAGAAGCCGTCGAAGCCGCACTGTCGGCCGATCAGGCCGAGGACGTCGGCGTGCTGATCGGACAGTGCGTGTCGGCCGGCGCGTTCTGCGGCATCGCGCCGCTGGTGGACCTCAGCGATTCACGGAGGGCGACATGAATTCGATACCCGTCGAGGCGAGTGAAGCACGCGGCACTTTGCGCGCCACCTATGCCCGCGTGACCGCGCTGCTGTCACGCTGCATCGGCCACGACCTGATCGCGCTAACCGCCCGCATCGGCATCGGCGCGGTGTTCTGGCTGTCGGGCCGCACCAAGGTCGAAGGCTGGCTCAGCATCAGCGACAACGCGGTCGCGCTGTTCGCCGACGAGTATCGGCTGCCGCTGCTGGCGCCGGCCGTCGCGGCTCATCTCGCTGCGTATGCCGAACACCTGTTCCCGGTATTGCTGGTGCTGGGCTTCGGGACGCGCCTGGCTGCGCTGGCGCTGCTCGGCATGACGGCGGTCATCCAGCTCTTCGTCTATCCGGACGCCTGGCCCACGCACCTGACGTGGGCCACCGCGCTGCTGTACCTGGCTGCGGGCGGGCCGGGCCGGCTGTCGCTCGACCGCGCGCTGCGGCTGGATTGACTGTTGTCGACCGGTTGCGGCCGTCAGCGATGTACGAAGGCAGTCGTGAAATTTCCGTCAATAGCTGACGTACGACGACGACGTCGAATCGTGTTCGACATGCATTAGGCGTCGAATGTCGATTTACTGATCTATACGAATCGCATTGGGCGATCCCCACGCCATTCGATCGATCGAAGTGTGGCCACCGCCAGGTGGTTCCCAGTCCTCAGTTCCCACAACCTGACCTCCAAGACGCCAGTAGAACGCCTTCGCTCGCTCATTGGAGCTCACGACCCATAGGTAAAGCGGCGAGTTTGGTGAACGCGTCAGGCAGAGTTCCCGGACTCTCGAAAACAGACGGCGCCCTATCCCTCTGCGTAGAGCATCGCTGCGCACATGCAGGTTGTTCAAGAACGATCCGTATGTCGCATCTTCGTCCAGATACAGACTCGCGAACCCAAGGAGTACTGCGTCGTCTGTGGCGACGATAATCTCCTGATTCGCTGGCGGCCGAAGGAAACGCTCAGTCCAGAAATTCCGACGATCGTCGTCCGCCTCCCGATCCAGGAATGCGTCGCAAAGGGCGCCTCTGTAGGCGAATCTCCAACTGTCAGCGTGAAGCTCCGCAATCGCGTCAGAATCTTCGAAAGTCGCAGAGCGCAGTTCCATAACGGTTAGCTGGCAGGTCAACTGGCTAGTAGTTATGGAAGGTTGCGGCCGGTCTACCCGCGCCACTCCGCCTTGACCCATCGTCGTTTTGAGTCGAGCCAAATTGGCCGCGCGAAGCCCGCTGCAAGAAGTTCAGATTCTATGGACCCTTCGTCCAGTGACACGACCGCGAAGCGGTGCCGCCAAGCGGCACCTCCCGCCTCGTAGGCCAGTTCGATTTGAACCAACCCGTTGCCACGAGATACGGAGACGGTTCGTATCTGTACGGTCCCAATCCTCGCAACATTTCCCTCCTTGGCGCCCGAGAGCCAGTCCGCGTCATGACGCTGCAAGAAGAGATTGCCTCTAGGCTTCAGATGGCGCGCGGCGCAATTCAGGAATGCGGCCCGGGCAACCGGCGTTGGATGGTTGATGAGACAGCTGGCAAGCAGCACGTAGTCGAATGAGCAACTCAGCTGCAACGATTCGATGCTCGACCGCACGGCCCTTGCGCCGGCGGGTAAATGGCCTAGCATCTCCAGCGAGTCATCGACGGCCGTCACTTCGCAGCCCCAGTCGAGCAAGGGGCGCGTGAGTCGGCCTGCACCTCGCAGCCCAGCTCAAGCACCTGAGATCCTGTACTACCGCAAGCCCGCAGGTATCTCCCCTGCATACGGAAGCTGGCGGTAGAACTCCACCGAGCATCCGTCATTTGTCTGTGTTCCTGGCCCGGATCCGGCGAATTGGAGGTCAGCAGCGATCATGGCGTGGCGGAGTACCAGCATAACGAGTTCGCGTTCGCCGCATATTCCAGCGCGCGACAGCTATTAGGTCAATCGCCCGATCGACCCGCGGATCGCTCCCGGCCGTCACCGGCGCCGAGCATCCGGCAAACCGTCGTGCGGGCCCAGCAATCGAGACGGTGCATCTTCCCACCAATCCGTCGCCTGCATGTCCTGCCGTCTCGAATGGTTGACCGGATAGACGATGCGGCTTCCGACCTTCGCAGCCTCGCCTCCTACCAGGAGTAATACCTCACGGTCTCCATTGTTGATGAAGCAATGGCAGATCCCGGTCCCGGCAGGAAACGCCGCCAGATCTCCTGCTGCCATACGGTGCAGGTTTCCATCGATCCAGGCGTCGACCTCCCCCTCGATCACGTAGACGAATTCCTCTTCTTTCTCCTCGGCGTGAGGCCACGACGACCGAGTGCCCGGCGGCAGGCGCTGGACGTTGATCCCCATGCGTACTAAGCCCGCCGCCTTGCCAACTCGCCGAACTGGCCCCATGGGCTCGCTGCTTTGCGGATAAACATGTGTTCGCTCGGGCACATCGCTACTCGAGACAATGAATGGCGGTCGCATAGTCATGATGGGTACAGCGGGCCAAACCGCGAGAGGTCTGCTTCTGCTCCATTCTGGCGAGGCCAGAGCGCTACCGCAATTGGCCGCGAACACCTACTGGCCGTCATCAACTCGCTAGTAGCGAGCGCACGAAATTGATGCTGCTTCCGAGAGTAAAGAAAGCGAGTAGCGCCAGGAAACCTGCAAGCATCGGCGTTGGCGGGTTTCTCAGTTCGCTGAGCTTCGAGAGGAAGAAGGACGGACTCAATGCGCTGCCAACCAGAAATGACACAAGGCCGAGCGCCTTCGCGGCACCCCCAACCGTATGCACTGCCGGATCGCGGAACAGGAAAGCAAGCACCACCACAGAGAATGCGCTGATGCCCACGCACGTCCGCCGCTCCCGAGGCGTCCAGCCCTTCCAAGCATGCGCAATGAAACTCACAACGAGCGCCTCCGAAGACCGCTGTCAGGCATTCTGAGATTGGTCATCGAAGTCCGCAAGAGGGCCAATTCGCCAGGATTCGTCGACGGCGGCTGTTGACCACGAAGTACCGATCGTTGAAGCCGATGACGGTCCGTACAGCTAGCTGACATCGACTCGCGTCATGGGAGGAAACGGCTGGGCAGTCTTCGGGTCAGCCTTGTAACGCGTCCCAGATCACGGCCCACACAATGCTCCAGGCGCCGTTCGATTCCGTAACATTCTCGCCGATCAGTT
>JBGAIO010000120.1:0-6189 GCA_044225415.1 Burkholderiaceae bacterium
TCGGGGTACATCGTCGGCGAGTGGTTGCCCCACACGACCAGCTTCTCGATCGAGGCGACCGGCTTGCCGGTCTTCGCCGCCAGCTGCGATAGCGCGCGGTTGTGGTCGAGCCGCATCATCGCGGTGAAGGCGGTCTTCGGCAGCGACGGCGCGGACTTCATCGCGATGTAGGCGTTGGTGTTGGCCGGATTGCCGACCACCAGCACCTTGACGTTGCGGCTGGCCGCGGCGTCGAGTGCCTTGCCCTGCGCCGTGAAGATCTGCGCGTTGGCGGCCAGCAGGTCCTTGCGCTCCATGCCGGGGCCGCGCGGGCGGGCGCCGACCAGCAGCGCGACGTCCACGTCCTTGAACGCGACGGCTGGATCGCTGGCGGCTTCCATGCCGGCGAGCAGCGGGAAGGCGCAATCCTCCAGCTCCATCATCACGCCCTTGAGCGCCTTCTGCGCCTTCTCGTCGGGAATCTCGAGCAGCTGCAGCACCACCGGCTGGTCCTTGCCCAGCATTTCGCCCGAGGCGATGCGGAACAGCAGCGAGTAACCGATCTGACCCGCGGCGCCGGTGACGGCGACACGGACGGGGGCTTTGCTCATGACGGGACTCTCCTGGAGCAGTGTGACGTGAGGAAGAAGGCGGGATGCATGCAGTGGCGAAGCAGGGTGCTGCGGTGGTCAGGGTGCAGATCGCGCGGCCCAACCGCGGAAGTCTACTGCCGCGGCCCGTGCGGCGCAGGCTTCGACGGTGAGCCAAATCCACCCGCGCGGCCCTTCCTGTCGCACGCCCAGGCTACACGGTCGGCCTATATCTTATATAAGACATAAGAATTAGTCATCCGGCCCGTGCTTTGGGATATGCTCGTGACCGTGTCAGCCCAATCCTCCGCCCAGTCTTCCGCCCAGCCGCCCGCCGCCGCCCGGGACGGCAAGTCCGCGGTCTTCCTGCCGCTGTACCGGCAGATCCGCGAACTGCTGGTGAAAGGCCTCGATGCCGGCGAATGGAAGCCGGGCGAGATGATTCCCAGCGAGATCGACCTCGCCGTCCGCTTCCAGGTGAGCCAGGGCACGGTGCGCAAGGCGGTCGACGAACTCGCGGCCGAAAACATGCTGGTGCGCCGGCAGGGCAAGGGCACCTTCGTCGCCACCCACCACGAGCCGCGCGCGCAGTTCCGCTTCCTGCGCGTGCTGCCCGACGAGGGCGAGGCCGCCGCGCCGCAGAGCCGCTTTCTCGAATGCCGGCGCGTGCGCGCCCCGGCCGACATCGCGCGCCAGCTCGACCTGCGCACTGGTGACTCCGTGGTCTACCTGCGGCGCGTGCTGAACTTCGGCGGCGCGCCGATCGTGCTGGAGGAGATCTGGCTGCCGGGCACGCTGTTCCGCGGGCTGACCGCCGAGCGGCTGGCCGAGTACAAGGGGCCGCTCTACGGCCTGTTCGAGACGGAATTCGGCACGCACATGATCCGCGCCGAGGAGAGCCTGCGCGCCGTGGCCGCCGACGCAGCCGCGGTGGCGGCGCTGCAGGTGGCCGCCGGCAGCCCGCTGCTGCTGGTGGAGCGAGTCTCCTACTCCTACGGCGAGCGCGCCGTGGAAGTGCGGCGCGGCCAGTACGTCACCGAGCACTACCACTACCGCAACACGCTGTCGTGATCCTGACGTGATGCGCGTCGGCTGATTTGGATGGCGCGCGCGATTCGTTCAAAATAGCGAAGTTTTGCTGATCGGTGCCGGTGATCAGGTACCGAACGGTTTCGTCGTACCCACTCGGCACCACGCCGGTTCCAAGAGCCCGACGCCCAGAACATGAACTCGCCAGCCGTGCGCAAGCCGCGTCCGCAGTTCCGCAACATCCACGTCTCCCAGATCACGCAGTACCGGCTGCCGCCGCCGGGCATGGTGTCGATCCTGCATCGTGTCAGCGGTGCGCTGCTGTTCCTGACGCTGCCGCTGGTGCTGTGGCTGTTCGAGCGCAGCCTGCTGTCCGAGAACACCTGGGAACAGCTACAGGTGATCGCCTCGCATGGGCTGGTGAAGCTCGTGCTTCTGGCGCTGGCGTGGGCCTTCATCCATCACCTGGTCGCCGGCGTGCGCTACCTGCTGCTGGATCTCGATATCGGCGTCGACAAGCACACGGCCCGCACCAGCGCGCTCGCGGTGTTCGCCGTCAGCCTGCCGCTGACGCTGCTCGTCGGCCTGCGCATCTTCGGAGTGTTCTGATGTCCGCCCAACCTTCTTCCGGCATCGGCGCCCATCGCCTGGTCGTCGGCGCGCACTACGGCGCCGGCAGCTTCCTGATGCAGCGGCTGACCGCGGTGGTCATCGCTGTCTTCGCGGTCGTGCTGGTCGCGCGCGTGCTGTTCGCCGACGCCGGCTACGTCGGCTGGGCGTCGATCTTCGCTGCGCTGTGGATGAAGGTGTTCGCGCTGATCGCCATCCTCGCGCTGCTGTATCACGCGTGGATCGGCGTGCGCGACATCTGGATGGACTACGTCAAGCCCACCTGGGTCCGGCTGACGCTGCAGATGCTGACGGTGCTGTGGCTGGTCGGCTGTGCCGTGTGGTCGGTGCAGATCCTGTGGAGCGTGTGATGGCCGCCGCATCGATGGGCAACAACGCCGGCAATATCGTCCGCCGCCGCTTCGACGCGGTGATCGTCGGTGCCGGCGGCTCGGGCATGCGCTGCTCGCTGCAACTCGCCCAGGCAGGACTCAACGTCGCGGTGCTGTCGAAGGTGTTCCCGACGCGCTCTCATACGGTAGCCGCGCAGGGCGGCATCGGCGCTTCGCTGGGCAACATGACCGAGGACAACTGGCTGTGGCACATGTTCGACACGGTCAAGGGCTCCGACTACCTCGGCGACCAGGACGCGATCGAGTTCATGTGCCGCCAGGCGCCTGAAGTCGTGTACGAGCTCGAGCATTTCGGCATGCCCTTCGACCGCAACCCGGACGGCACGATCTACCAGCGGCCCTTCGGCGGCCACTCCGCGAACTTCGGCGAGAAGCCCGTGCCGCGCGCCTGCGCGGCCGCCGACCGCACCGGCCATGCGCTGTTGCACACGCTGTACCAGCGCAACGTGCGCAGCCGCACGCAGTTCTTCGTCGAGTGGATGGCGCTCGACCTCGTGCGCGATGCGGAGGGCGCGGTCGTCGGCGTCGTGGCGCTGGAGATGGAAACCGGCGATCTGATGATCTTCGAGTCGAAGGTCGCGGTGCTGGCCACCGGCGGCGCGGGCCGCATCTTCGACGCGTCGACCAACGCCTACATCAATACCGGCGACGGGCTGGGCATGGTGGCGCGCGCCGGCATCCCGCTCGAGGACATGGAGTTCTGGCAGTTCCACCCGACCGGCGTGGCCGGTGCCGGCGTGCTGATCACCGAGGGCGTGCGCGGCGAGGGCGGCATCCTGCTCAACTGCAACGGCGAGCGCTTCATGGAGCGCTATGCGCCGACGCTGAAGGACCTGGCGCCGCGCGACTTCGTGTCGCGCAGCATGGACCAGGAGATCAAGGAAGGCCGCGGCTGCGGTCCGCACAAGGACCACGTGCTGCTGAAGCTCGATCACCTCGGCGCCGACACGATCATGAAGCGGCTGCCGTCGATCCGCGAGATCGCGATCAAGTTCGCCAACGTCGATCCGATCCGCGAGCCGATCCCGGTCGTGCCGACCATCAACTACCAGATGGGTGGCATTCCGACCAACTATCACGGCCAGGTGGTGGCGCCGAAGAACGGCAACCCGAACGCCGTGGTGCCGGGGCTCTATGCGATCGGCGAGTGCGCGTGCGTGTCGGTGCACGGCGCGAACCGGCTCGGCACCAATTCGCTGCTCGACCTGGTGGTGTTCGGCCGCGCGGCCGGCAACCACATTGTCGAGGCCAACTACAAGGCGCAGGGCTTCCGCGAACTGCCCGCCCACGCGGGCGAGGCGACCGCCGCGCGTGTTGCCGCGCTGGACGGCCGCGTCAGCGGCGAGCGCGTGCAGGACGTTGCCAACGCCATCCGCAAGACGATGCAGGCGCACTGCGGCGTGTTCCGCACCGCCGCGCTGCTCGACGAGGGCGTGCGGCAGATCATGGCGCTGGCCGAGCGTGCGCGGCATGTCGCGATCGCCGACAAGTCGAAGGTCTTCAACACCGCGCGCGTCGAGGCGCTGGAACTCGACAATCTGGTCGAGACTGCCAAGGCCACCATCGTGTCCGCGGCGGCGCGCACCGAAAGCCGCGGTGCGCATGCGCGCGAAGACTTCCCCGAGCGCGACGACGTGCAGTGGATCCGCCACTCGCTGTTCTATACGGACGGCAACCGCCTCGACTACAAGCCCGTCAACATGAAGCCGTTGACGGTGCCGACCTTCGAGCCCAAGAAGCGCACGTTCTGAGGCGCGTGGAGACGACATGACAGCAGGGCATCCCGTCGAGACCGGCGCCGTCGCCGAGGCTGCGCAGGGCACGCGCACGCTGCGCTTCGAGATCTACCGCTACGACCCGGACAGGGACGCGAAGCCCTACATGCAGAAGCTGGAGGTGCGGCTCGCGCCCACCGACAAGATGCTGCTGGACGCGCTGATGCGCATCAAGAGCGACTTCGACGACAGCGTGTCGTTCCGCCGTTCGTGCCGCGAAGGCGTGTGCGGTTCCGACGCGATGAACATCAACGGCAAGAACGGCCTGGCCTGCGTTACCAATCTGCGCGCGCTGCCGTCCGAGGTGGTGCTCAAGCCACTGCCCGGCCTGCCGGTGATCCGCGACCTGATCGTCGACATGAGCGGCTTCTTCAAACAGTACCACTCGATCAAGCCCTGGCTCGTCAACGATGACCCTCCGCCCGAGCGGGAACGTCTGCAGTCGCCCGAGGCGCGCGAGGAGCTCGATGGGTTGTACGAATGCATCCTGTGCGCCTGCTGCTCGAGCGCCTGCCCGAGCTTCTGGTGGAACCCCGACAAGTACGTCGGACCGGCCGGGTTGCTGCAGGCCTACCGCTTCCTGGTCGACAGCCGTGACCAAGCCAGCGCCGCGCGTCTCGACGACCTGCACGACCCATATCGGCTGTTCCGTTGTCGCACGATCCTCAACTGCACCGACGTTTGCCCCAAGGGACTGAACCCGGCGCGGGCGATCGGTCTGATCAAGGCCATGATGGTCCGCCGCGCGACCTGACCGCGCCGGCCCGGACGCGTGAGCGCGCCGCCATGCCGGTCAGGACGGTTTGGCGACGCACAGGGTTAGCAGCGCCGACGAGTCGACGATCGCCTCGAGCGCATGGGGCTCGTTGCGACGCAGGTGGATGAAGTCGCCCGCTTCGAGCACGTGCCGGGCTTCGGGTGTGCGGAACTCGATGCGCCCTTCGATGCACTGGACGGTGATTTCGCCGGGTGCACTGTGCTCGCGCAACTGCTTGCCCGCCGCGAGCACGATGCGCACAACCTCGAGCTGGTCGGCCTTGATGATGGCCGTCGTCCTGGAGCTGCTCAGCCGATCGCCCAAGGGCAGCACACTGACGACCTGTCCCGACTGCGTATGAGTCTGTGCCATCTCTGTTCTCCAAGGTGAGCTTCCACTTCGATCAGAGACCACAACAACACCGGCCCCACGCAACCATGGCCGGCCGCGGGTGCGATAGCGCGGCCCCAAAGTACCAGCTTTGCGAGAGCCCAAGATGATCGCCTACTGTCGCTTCCTTCGCGGGCAACCGCGCAGAGAGGGTCCGCAACGTGTTCATCGCCACGCTTCTGGTGGCCAGAGCACTTCTTCCGGGCGCTGCTGGTGGATCGGGAGCGCCAGCTCGTTCCCTCGAGCTGCAGAAATCTGAGAGGCCTCCGACGGCCACTCGCATGAGCAAGGTCTTGAACGACCCTGCTGGGGACTTGCTCCCTGCTATCGGTCGCCCGCGCACGTCTGCTGTACTTCGAGTACCCGGCATTTGCGCGGGAAATGTGGACAGCGTGAACGCCCGGAACTGGCCGTCCACCGACGCACGGCCCTCGCGCTTGAGCGTTCACCTTACGCACATCGCGTACGTTCGGCGCGCGGGGTCGAACGTTGCCTTTGCGGTACTGGCCGTCATCTGCGTAGACCGAGTGGCCGTTCCCTTGTGGCTGGATCCGGAGTACCCACGAGTGTCGGCAGTGATCGACGACAGCAGCCAGCCGGAGCCAGCGCCGATGCGTTTGGAAGGATGGGAGGTGGGGTCCTCCGGC
>JBGAIO010000121.1:0-6159 GCA_044225415.1 Burkholderiaceae bacterium
CTTGCTTGCCATCAGTGGGAAGTCCGGACATTGGCGGCGGCGGTTGCCACGCGCGTCCCCCCGCCGGGAATTGAACCCAGATCTAGCGCTTAGGAGGCACTTGTTCTATCCGTTGAACTACGGGGAGCGCGCGCAGTATAAGCTGCGCCACCCTTCGATTCCGACGTCACCATGCCCTCCTTCCAGGCCAACTTCGACTCCGTCCTCCGCTTCGGCGGCGCCGCGCTGATCGTCGTCGGCATCTTCATGGTGGTGCAGCCGTTCATGTCGGCGCTGCTGTTCGCCGGCGTGCTGGCGATCGCGACGTGGCCGCTGTTCCAGCGGGTGCGTCGTGCCGTCGGCGGCAGCTCGACGATCGCCGCGAGCGTGATGCTGGCGATGATCCTGGTGCTGGTCATCATCCCGATCGCGCTGCTGTCGGCCGCCGCCGCCGAGCAGGTGCCCGCGCTGTCGGGACTGTTCAAGAGCTACATGTCGCAGGGCCTGCATGCGCCCGAAGCGCTGAAGTCGATCCCGATGTTCGGCGAGCGCCTGTACACCACCGTGCAGAACGTGCTCGGCGACCAGGCCCAGCTCGGCGCCCTGGTGCAGCGCCTTCTGGAGCCGGCGGGCAAGTTCTCGATCGCGGCGGTGCGTACCCTCGGCGAAGGCATCCTGCAGCTGCTGCTGGTCGCGTTCATCGTCTTCTTCTACTACCGCGACGGCGAGCGCTTCATCGCGATGGGCCATCGCGTCGCCGACCGGCTGTCGGGCCGCCTGAGCGCGGAAGTGATGTCCATCGTGACCGGCACGACACGCAGCGTGTTCATCGGCCTCGTCGGCACCGCCGCCGCGCAGGCCGTGGTCGCGCTGATCGGCTTCCTGATCGCCGGCGTGCCGGCGGCATTCCTGCTGTCGGTGGCGACCTTCGTGCTGTCGGTCGTGCCGATGGGCCCGGTCGTGCTGTGGGGCGGCGCGGCGATCTGGCTCTACGCGCAGGGCGAGCCGGGCTGGGCCATCTTCATGGTGGTGTGGGGCGCGGTGGTCATCAGCAGCATCGACAACTTCGTCAAGCCGATCCTGATCGCGCGCGGTTCGACGCTGTCGCTCGGGCTGATCTTCATCGGCGTGCTCGGCGGCGTCATCGCTTTCGGATTCATCGGCGTCATCCTCGGCCCGGTGCTGCTCGCCCTGGGCGTGGCGCTGTTCCGCGCGTGGATCAACGCGCAGGGCCCTCGCGACGCGCCATCGATGCACGCCCGCAACGGCGGCGACTCGCTGCTGCCGCCGCGCGCGCCGTAGGGACTGTCAGCCGGCAAAGGTCGGCGCGACGCCCAGCCAGTGCGTCCGGTAGTGCTTCAGCTCGTCGATCGACTCGTAGATGTCGGCGAGCGCCTCGTGGCGGCTCTTCTTCTCGAACGACCGGTATACCGCCGGATTCCAGCGCCGCGCGAGTTCCTTCAGCGTGCTGACGTCGAGATTGCGATAGTGGAAGTACGCTTCGAGCCGCGGCATCCAGCGCGCCATGAAGCGGCGGTCCTGGCAGATCGAGTTGCCGCACATCGGCGACTTGCCGCGCGGCACGTACTGCGCCAGGAAGTCGAGCACGGTGTCGGTGGCCGCGTCCTCGTCGATGCGCGATTCGCGCACGCGCGCGGTCAGGCCTGAGCGGCCGTGCGTGGCCGTGTTCCAGCTGTCCATGCCCTGCAGCACGCGTTCGCTCTGCGCGATGGCCAGCACCGGACCTTCGGCGATCACCGCGAGCTCGGCATCGGTGACCACCACTGCGATCTCCAGCACGCGGTCGCAGTCGGGATTCAGGCCGGACATTTCCATGTCCAGCCACACCAGGTTGGTGTCCGCATGGCGCTGCGAACGCGCGGCAGAGGGATCGGTTTCCAGAGGGGGCTGTGACATAATTTCCGCTTGATCACGCGTCGTCGGCAGCGGGGATTCGCAGCGTGCATTGTCCTTCCGGCGATCCTGTGATTGTCTCATGTCGGCTCGCGCCACCACGTGCTGTGCGCCGGCGCGAACCTCGCGTTCCAGCCAACGCTCGCTATCCGATGTCGAACCTGTTCTCGCTGCTGTTCGTCGCCTTCCTGCTCGTCATGGTGGGCCTGAAGTACTGGCTCGCGTGGCGGCAGGTGCGGCACGTGTCGACGCACGCGGCCTCCGTGCCGGCCCAGTTCGCCGATCGCATATCGCTGGACGCGCATCGCCGCGCCGCGGCGTATACCATTGCGCGGACACGCCTCGCGCTGGTGGAGACCGCGGTCGGCGCCACCGTCCTGCTGGCACTGACGCTGCTGGGCGGCCTGGACTGGATCGCCGGCACGCTGCGCAGCTTCATCGACAGCGACTACCTGTTCAATATCGCGCTGGTCGCCGCCGTCGCGATGCTGATGGGGGTGATCGACCTGCCGTTCTCGTGGGTGCGGCAGTTCCGCATCGAGCAGCGCTTCGGCTTCAACCGCATGACTCAGAAGCTGTGGCTGGCGGATCTCGTCAAGGCGACGCTGCTGGCGGGCGCGCTGGGTCTGCCGCTGCTCGCCGCGGTCATTGCGCTGATGCGCGGCGCCGGCGACCTCTGGTGGGTCTACACGTGGCTGTTGTGGATCGCGTTCAATGCGGTCGTGCTGCTGCTGTATCCCACCGTCATCGCGCCGCTGTTCAACCGCTTCGAACCGTTGAAGGATGCCGGCCTCGCCCAGCGCATCGGCGCGCTGCTCACGCGCACCGGCTTTTCCAGCAGGGGCGTGTTCGTCATGGACGGCTCGCGCCGCTCCGCGCACGGCAATGCCTACTTCACCGGCCTCGGCCGTTCCAAGCGCATCGTGTTCTTCGACACGCTGGTGGAGCGCCTGCAGCCCACCGAGATCGAGGCCGTGCTCGCGCACGAGCTGGGCCATTTCAGGCTGAAACACATCGCGAAGCGCATGGCGCTGTCGTTCATCACCAGCCTGCTGTTCCTCGCGCTGCTGGGCTGGCTGGCGAATCGCGCGTGGTTCTATACGGGGCTCGGCGCCACGCCCGCACTGGACGGCGGCAACGAGGGACTGGCGCTGATCCTGTTCATGCTGGTCATCCCGGTTTTCACTTTCGTGTTTGCGCCGCTGGCGAGCCGGCTGTCGCGCCGTCACGAGTTCGAGGCGGACGCGTTCGCCGCGCAGCACGCGTCGGCGCCGGACCTGGTGAGCGCACTGGTGAAGCTCTACGAAGACAACGCCGCGACGCTGACGCCCGATCCGATCCACTCGGCGTTCTACGACTCGCATCCACCGGCGGCGCTGCGCATCGAACGGCTGATGGGCGCCGCGGCGGCCTGACATGCGCGCCCCCGCCGCACACGCTGCCCTCGCCGCTGCGCATTGCCGACCCCTGGGCGCCGACGCACGGCTGGCGGGCGCGAAGCTCGCCGGGCGACTGCGCGACCTGCCGGACTGGCACGCGCGGGACGACGCCATCGTGCGCCGCTACGCCTTCGACGACTATGGTCGCACGATGGCCTTCGTCAACGCGGTGGCGGACATGGCGAATGCCGAGGACCATCATCCCGAGATGACGGTCGCGTGGGGCCATTGCACGGTGCTGTACTCCACCCATTCGGCAGGCGGCGTGACCGACAACGACCTGATCTGCGCAGCGAAGTCCGATGCGATCTATGCACGGCTCGAACCGGTCCGCGCCACGGCCCCCGGCGAGTGACGACGGCGTGAATCGACGCCCGCGCGTCCTGCTGCTGTCGTTCCCATCTTCGCCAGGCCCATGACCTCCGCTGCGCCCTTCGCGGCGCGCGTCATCGCCACGCACGGGCGCACTTCGCTGCTGCGCGATGCGCAGCGGGCCACGTGGGAGGCCGTGCGCCGCGGCCGCCGCGCGGACCTGGTGGTCGGCGACCACGTCTGCGCCACTCCGACCGCCGACGGGCAGGCGGCGGTCGAATCCATCGAGCCGCGTTCGAGCCTGCTGTATCGCACCGATGGGTTTCGCACCAAGGAACTCGCCGCCAACGTCGACCAGGTGATCGTCGTCTACGCGTCGCGCCCGAGCTTCGACCGCTGGTTCATCTGGCGTGCACTGCTCGCCGCCGGCGCGGCCGGCATCGACGCGCTGGTCGTGCGCAACAAGACCGACCTGGCGGAAAGCGCGGAGGCTGCGCAGACGGTGCTTGCCGAGCTCGCTGCGCTGGGCTGCAGGACACTGTCGCTGTCGGCCCGTACACAGCCCGAAACAGCGCTGCGCGAACTTCAGCCGCTGACGCGCGGCCGCGCCTCGTTGCTCGTCGGACAGTCGGGCATGGGCAAGTCGACATTGCTCAACCTGCTGGTGCCGGAGGCACAGGCGCTGACGCAGGAGTACTCGTCGTCGCTCGACCAGGGCCGGCAGACGACCACTGCGGCGCGCTGGTTCGACCTGCCGGCGGGCGGCGCGATCGTCGACACGCCGGGCTTCAAGGAGTTCGGGCTGGCCCACCTGGACCAGGTACACATCGTCGCCGGCCTGCCCGAGTTCGCGCCGTACGCCGGGCAATGCCGCTTTCTCGACTGCCGCCACCTCGCCGAGCCGGACTGCGCGATCCGTGCCGCGCTGGCGGACGGTCGAATTGCGCCGCATCGCTACGAGTTCTATCGCGCGCTGATGCAGCAGCAGGCCGCATAGACATGAAGCGTCTCGTCCGTGCCGACAACCTGCTGCAGGCATCGATCTGGGCCGAGTCGCTGCGCGCCGCCGGCATCCGCTGCGAACTGCGCAACACGGCGCTGTCGGGCGCGATGGGCGAGATCCCGTACCTCGAATGCGCGCCGCAGCTGTGGCTGCTCGACGATGCCGACGAAGTCCGTGCGAGCGCGCTGCTCGATGAACTGCGTCGCCCGCCGAAGGGTGCGGCCTGGCGCTGCGCTCAGTGCGGCGAATTGTCCGAAGCGCAGTTCGGCGCGTGCTGGCAGTGTGGCGCGACGCGGCCGGAGTGAGTGCTGCGCGGGCCGGCTACGCGAACCAGTGCGCGAGCGTGACCAGCAGCAGGATCGACAGCCACAGCAGCAGCGCGCGCCAGACCAGGCCGACGACCGCACGCACCGAGGCCGGGCCGGGCTCGGCCAGTCCAGCGCCTTCGTTGCCGGCCTCGTCGAAGTAGCGTGCCGCTTCCGACGTCGACATCAGCCGCAGGCCCAGCGCACCGCCCGCCGTGGCGAGGATCAGCGTGCGGGCGTCCGGCACCGGCACGCCTTCGGCCGGCGCGACCGCCATTCGCCGGCTGACCTGCCGCCAGCAGTAGATCGCGCCCTCGAAGTCGCCGACGATCGCATAGCCCAGCGCGTTCAGTCGCGCCGGTGCCCAGTCGATCCAGGCGAATGCGCGTCGCGCGAACTCGGCGAAGCGGTCGGGCGGCGTGGGCGGCGCGGGCGGCCGGCTCCACACGCGCGCCGAGTGCTCGGCCAGGCGGTAGAACACCGCGCCCATCGGACCGGGCAGCACGACGAACCAGAAGAACACCCCGAACACGTGGCGCTGCGACAGCAGCAGCCCATGCTCGATCGCCTGGCGCACGACTTCCTGCGGCGACAGGTCGGCCGCGGTGTAGGCGGGGTCGCTCAACTGCTTCCACGCGCTGAGTTCGCGGCGCGCCGCGGCCAGGTCGCCGTTGGCCAGCGCGATCTGGATCTCGGTGCCGCGATGGCTGAACTGCCGGAAGCCGAGCGTGAAGTACAGCACCAGCACGTTCAGCACCAGTCCCAGCACGACGTTGATCGACACCAGCAACGTCCACAGCGCGCCGACCAGCAGCGTCAGCCCGACGACGACGAACAGCCACGCGTAGAAGCCGTGCCGCGGCTGGCCGGCGTTCAGGTTGCGCTCGGCCCACGACGACACCTGCCGCACCGACGCGTACACCGGGTTCTGGCCGGGCAGCGCGCGCAGCTGCTCCAGCAGCAATGTGATCACCAGGGACAGGAAGGCCACCGTGTACTCCTCGCGGCGCATTGTAGAGGCGCGCCACGACCGGAACCGGCGCGCGTCACGCGCGCAGAAAGTGATAGAGATTGCGCAGGATCGCGGCGGTCGCGCCCCAGATGAAGCGGGTGCGCAGGGCTTCTCCCGCTCCGCCGGCGGCCGACGCGCCGCGCGCGTCACCCGGATACGGCATCGCGTAGAAAGTACGCGCGATCGCATCGACCG
>JBGAIO010000003.1:0-54296 GCA_044225415.1 Burkholderiaceae bacterium
GCCGTGTCGTTGACCACCTTCAGGAACGGCACCACGCCCTGGCTCTTGCCGTTGGTGCCCTTGATGTGCGAGCCCAGCGCGCGCACCGGCGTCCAGTCGTTGCCCAGCCCGCCGGCGTACTTGGCGAGCAGCGCGTTCTCCTTGATGGCCTCGTAGATGCCGTCGAGGTCGTCCGACACCGTCGACAGGTAGCACGACGACAGCTGCGAATGGCGCGTGCCGGAATTGAACAGCGTCGGCGTCGAGCTCATGAAATCGAAGGTCGACAGCACCTCGTAGAACTCGATGGCGCGCGCCTCGCGGTCGATCTCGTTGAGCGCCAGGCCCATGGCCACGCGCATGAAGAAGGCCTGCGGCAGTTCGAAGCGCCGGCCCTCGTGGTGCAGGAAGTAGCGGTCGTACAGTGTCTGCAGGCCGAGGTAGTTGAACTGCAGGTCGCGCTCGGGCCGCAGCGCGGCAGCGAGCCGGCGCAGGTCGTACAGAGCCAGCTTCTCGTCGAGCAGTTCGGCCTCGATGCCGTAGCGGATGAAGGTCGGGAAGTACTCGGCGTAGCGCTCGGCCATCGCGGCCTGCGTCACTTCCTCGCCCAGCACTTCGCGGCGCATCGTGTGCAGCAGAAGGCGCGCCGTGACGTACGAATAGGCCGGATCCTTCTCGATCAGCGCGCGCGCCGCGAGGATCGCCGACTTGTAGACCTCTTCCAGCGGCACGCCGTCATAGAGGTTCTTCACCGTCTCGGCGAGGATCGCGTCCGGCGTCACGTACTCCAGCAGTCCGCCGCAGGCGCTTTCGACCAGCGCCTGGATGCGCGGCATGTCGAGCGGCACGCGGCGGCCGTCCTCGACCATCGCGAGCTGCGCTTCCGCGGCTGGCGCGGCGGCCTGGCGCGTGGCCGCACGCTCCTGCGCGCGTTTCTCGCGGTACAGCACGTAGGACCGTGCCACGTCGGGCGCGCCGTCGCGCATCAGCGACAACTCGACCTGGTCCTGCACGTCTTCTATATGGAAGGTGCCGCCGGCCGGCTGGCGGCGCAGCAGTGCGCCGACCACGCTGCCGGTCAGCTTCTCGACCTGCTCGCGGATGGCAGCCGACGCCGCGCCCTGTCCGCCGCGCACGGCGATGAACGCCTTGGTCATGGCCACGGCGATCTTCGACGGCTCGAAGGCGACGACCGCGCCGTTGCGCCGGATGATCCTGTATTCGCTGTAGGACGTGGCCTGCACGTTGGTGACGCTGTGCCCCGCTGCGGGACCGGTCGACGTGCCCGATGGATGGCCACTCACCCCGGCTGCCGTCTGGGGTGCGGACTGCTGAAACTGCATCTTGCCTCCGGTATCTACTTGCTGCGCCAGGGACAGGTCAGCGGAGACAGCGCCCCCGCGCTGCCACCACAAGCTGTAGTCCCCCGGCCGCTCACTTCGCTCGCCACGCCGCCGCGTTCCGACCCTGGTCGTGCAACACGGGACCCCGCTTTCCGCCGCTTTCCAGCTGATGTCGACCGGTGACCGCGCGCGACGACGACTTCCGGTCGCTTCGAGCAACCACAATATCTTGTGGCCACACGTCCCGCGGGTACCAGTCTTTGTATGCACGCATCATAGGCAAAGAAATCGTGGAGTTCAACTGGCGTCGATGACGCGGTGCAAGCAACGCGCGGCGCAGCGGCACCGGACCGCGTGCGGCGGCACTGCAGGCTGGGTCGGCGGCGCAACGCCGCGAGCGGGTCAGTCGCGTGCGATGCGCACGCGCGCCGGCAGCGCGAGCCGCTGCCATTCGAAGAACGGGCCGGGATCGGTCTTGCGGCCGGGCGCGATGTCGGAATGCCCGGCGATCGCCTCGAGCGGAAACGCCGCCGCCAGCGCGGCGAGCAATCGATTCAGCGTCGCGTACTGCGCCGCTGTGTAGGGCTCGAAGTCGCTGCCCTCGAGCTCGATGCCGATCGACCAGTCGTTGCAGCCGGTGCGCCCACGGAACGACGACGCACCCGCATGCCAGGCGCGGTCGAGGCACGACACGAACTGCGTGGCGACCCCGGCGCGGTCGACGACGAAGTGCGACGAGACCCGCACGCCGCTCAACCGGTCGATGAAGGGATCGTCACCCGTCGCGAGCGCATTGGTGAACAGACGCTCGACCTGGCCGCCGCCGTAGACACCCGGCGGCAGGCTGATGTTGTGGACCACGACCAGCGTGATCTGCGCGCCCGGCGGACGCGCATCGAAGTTCGGCGAGGCCCGGCGGCGCAGCGGCGACGTCCAGCCGTCGGGGGCGACATGGAGCGTGCCAGCGGATGCCTCAGCCGGCGGCGCGTCCCTGCGCGCCGCCCGATCGCCGCTCACTTGATGTCCAGCCGCTGCATCCGGTAGCGCAGCTGCCGGAACGTGATGCCGAGCAGCTGCGCCGCGGCGGTGCGGTTGTAGCGCGTCGAGCCAGCGCGGCGCGGATGGCGTTGCGTTCCTGCTCGTCGAGGAAGGCGGGCAGCGAACTCGGCACGCCTTCGACCATGTCGTAGGTCGCCTCGCCCGCCGCCGACGCGGCGGCCGCGGCGGCTTCGTCGGCAGCATCGTCGACGGCCTGCGGCTCGGCATCGATCGGCAGGTCGACGTCAGGCCCGGGCAGCAGCAGGTCGTCGGCCATCAGCACGTCATCGCCGGCCAGCGCGACCGCGCGCTCGAGCACATTTTCGAGTTCGCGCACGTTGCCGGGGAAGCGATGCCGCTGCAGCGCGGCCAGGGCTGCCGGCGACAGTCGCGTCGCGGGTCCGCCGGTGCGCTCGGCAATGCGCGCGAGGATGGCGCTGGCCAGCAGCTCGACGTCGTCGAGTCGCTCGCGCAGCGGCGGCACGCGCAGTTCGATGACGTTGAGCCGGTAATACAGGTCCTGCCGGAAGCGCCCGCTCGCCACCAGCGCGCCCAGGTCCTGGTGCGTGGCGCTGACCAGACGCACGTCGACCGTTTCCTCGTTCGGCGAGCCGATCCTGCGCACGCGCCGTTCCTGGATCGCGCGCAGCAGCTTCACCTGCATCGCGAGCGGCAGGTCGGCCACCTCGTCGAGGAACAGCGTGCAGGTGCCGCCGGCGGCCGCCTGAAAGAACCCTTCTCGATCGCGGTCTGCACCGGTGAACGCACCCTTGCGGAAGCCGAAGAACTCGGCCTCCATCAGCGTCTCGGGAATCGCGCCGCAGTTGACCGCGACGAAGGGCTGCGCGCGCCGCGCCGAGAGCTCGTGGATCGCACGCGCAGCGAGCTCCTTGCCGCTGCCGGACTCGCCGCAGATCGCCACCGGCGCCATGCTGCGCGCGAGCCGCACGATCAGGTTGCGCATCTGCTGCATCGCCGGCGTCGTGCCGACCAGCCGCACGAGCGCCGGCTCCTCGTCCGCAGCGACGCCCGCACCGTTGCCGCCATTGACGTCGCGCACCACCGACCGGACCAGGTGGCGAAGCTGCTCCAGGTCGACGGGCTTGGTCAGGTAGTCGAACGCGCCGGCCTTCAGTGCGGCGACCGCATTCTCGGCGCTGCCGTAGGCCGTGATGACCGCGATCGGCGGCCCCGCGCCCTGCCCGACTTCGCGCACCAGTTCGAGCCCCGTGCCGTCGGGCAATCGCATGTCGGTCAGGCACAGCGCGTAGCGCTGCTTCGCCAGCAGCGCGCGGGCGCCCGCCACCGAATCGGCCGCGTCGACGTCGAGGCCGAGCCGCACCAGCGTCAGCGACAGCAGTTCGCGCAGGTCGGCCTCGTCGTCGACGATCAGCACGGCCGGCGAACGCCGGGCCGGCGCTGCGCGGGCATCGCCGATGGACTGGAGATCGCTCATCGATGAATCACGGGTCGGGGCATTCAGCGGATCGGAATCGTATCCAGAAAGCCGTGCAGACTGGCATCGGCGCGCGCACCGAGGCCGAAGCGCAGCAGGAAGCCGTCGCGCGTCGCGCCGTCCAGCTCGCGGCGCGATGCGTAGGTGAGTTCGGCGCGATTGGTCACGCAGAACTCGCGCGCCAGGTACAGGCCGAGCCCCGTGCCCTGGTTGCGCGTCGTGTAGAACGGCTCGAAGAGCGCCGTGCGCGCCTCGAAGGGCACGCCGGGTCCGTCGTCCAGCACCCAGAGCTGCGGCCGTTCTCCGTCGGGCGCGGGCTCGACCACCACGCATACGCTGCCGGGCCGCCCGGTCGCATAACGCAGCGCGTTGTCGACCAGGTTGTAGAGCACCTGCCGCAGATGCGACTGCTCGAACTTGACGCGCTGGTCCGGCGTGATCTGTGCCGAAATGGTCGACGCCGCCAGCCCGCGGTCGCGCGAGAACTCGTCGAGGAACTCGCGCACGAATTCGCCGAGGCCGATCTCGTCGCCCAGCGGCGGCTCGCGACGCGCGACGCGCAGCACGTCTTCCACCAGCCGGTTCAGCCGCTGCGTGTTTTCGCGGACGATCGCCGCCAGCCGCTTCAGCACCGGATCGCGTGCGTCCTCGTTGAGCAGCTGGCCCGCGTTGCTGATCGCCGCGAGCGGATTGCGGATCTCGTGCGCGATCGACGCGGTGAGCCGGCCCATCGCGGCCAGTTTCAGCTGCTGCGCGCGGTCTTCGACGTCGCGCACGTCCTCGATGAAGATGACAAACTCGCCGGAGGACGGCGACGCGGGCCGCGCGAAGCGCGCGCGCAGCCGCGCCTCGGAGGTCAGCGGGGCGCCGCTTTCCGCGGTGGGCACGATGGTGTTGGACCACAGCCCTTCGCTGCGTCCGCCTTCGCTCCACACAGTGAAGGCGGCAGCGAGCTCGGCGGCGGCCGGGATGTCGGCGAGGCGTTCGCCGGTCATCTGCGCGGCCGAATCGAGGCCGACCATCGAGCGCGCCGCGCGATTGTTGGCGCGCACGCGCCCGGCCTTGTCGACCACGATCACGCCTTCGTCCATCTGCGCGATCACCAGCCGGTTGATCGCCAGCTGGTTCTGCAGGTCGCGGCCGCGGCTGCGCGCAAGCTTCTCCTGGCTGGCGAGACGCGCCGACAGTGCGCGCAGCAGCGCGGACACCGCGAACAGCGCCGCGCCGAAGATGCCCGCCTGGAACAGCATCGAATCGCCATCGTGCGCGAAGGTGCGCAGCGCCGCGTCGGTGAGCAGCGCGATCACCGCCACGGAGCACACGAAGAACACCTGCAACGGCGGCAGCAGCAGCGACGCACCGGCCAGCGGCAGCAGGTACAGGATCACCCAGCCCGAGGCCGCGCACCAGCGCGGTGACGGCCGCCAGATCGAGCGCGAGCTGGCCGAACACCTGCGGCATGAAGTGGCGATGCACGTACAGCGCGAGCACGGCAAACAGCGCCGCCGCGCCGAAGTACACGAGCGCCATCAGCACGCTGCCCTGCAGGCCGCCGCTCACCCCCGGCGGCTTGATGCCGAGAGCCGCGGCACCCAGCACCAGCGCGCTGGCCACGAAGACGCGCGTGGTCGCGAAATACTCGAGCGTGCGCCAGGGCGCCTCTTCGTGGCCCTCGATCGACCGGTCGTGGACGGGCGCCTCTTCCACAGGGGACTCGGCGGCGGAAACGGTCAGGCCGCCGGTCCGCGGCGACGGTGATCTTCGCAGCAGTAGAAGCGCTCGCCCATCGGCAACGCCTCCTGCCGCGGCAGGTGCAGGCCGCAGTGCGCGCAGCCCACCATCGCCTGCGGCGCATCGACGCGCGGCGCGGCGCCGCCGCGCGGCGCGGAGCGGCGCGCCCACGTCCATGCGACGTAGGCCGCGACCGCCAGCAACACGAAGAACAGGATGCGTCCCATGGTCTGCGTCCGGATGGTGTTCCGAAGTCCGTCGTTCAGCACAGACGGCGCCGCCGGCTGCGCAAGCTTACGTGCGGCCCAGCAGCACTTCGAGCACGAAGCGGCTGCCGACGTAGGCGAGCATCAGCATGACGAAGCCGATCAACGTCCAGCGCAGCGCGGTGCGGCCCCGCCAGCCGAAGAACATGCGACCGACCAGCAGCCCACCGAAAACGACCCACGCCGCGATGGTGAACACGGACTTGTGGTCGAAGCGTAGCGGACGGCCGAACACCTGTTCGGTGAAAAAGCCCCCGGTGATCAGGGTCGCCGTGAGCAACAGGAAGCCTGTGAAGATCAGCCGGAACAGCACCCGCTCCATGGCCAGCAGCGGCGGCAGGCGGTCGAGGAAGCGGCCAAGGCCGGTCTGCGCCGCCTCGCCGTGGATGTCGCCATGCAGCCGCCGGTCCATCGTCGCCATCAGCAGCGCCTGCAGCGCCGCGATGGTGAGCAGGCTGTACGCGAGGATCGCCATGGCCAGGTGCAGCCGGAACAGGATCGACGCGGTGGCCGGCCCGATGATGGTGCCCGGGAACAGCAGCGGCAGGCCGGAACAGAGCGCGCCAGCGGCAGGATCATCAGCAGCAGGCCGCGCGACGACGAGAAATAGCCCTCGGTCCAGACGATCAGCACCATCAGCCACAGCGTGGCCGACAGTGCATGCGCGAATCCGAAATGGAACTGCTCCGGGCCGGCGATCACGTGCCAGAGCAGCACGGCGTGCAGCGCAAAGGCCAGGGCCAGGGCCGCGGCGGGCCACGCGGGACCGCGCCGCGCGGGCTCGACAGCGAACCCCATTCGCGCCAGGCGACGATGAGGTAGAGCGCGGCGATGGCGCCGTACAATATGAGCCATTCGGCGCGCAGGAGCATCCGGAATTTATACCACGCGCCCTCGCCGCTTTCTCCTCGTTTTCCGCGGCTTTCCTCTCTTGTACTGATGCTGGATCAACTGACCACCAAACTCGCGCGGGTCGTCAAGACCATGCGCGGCCAGGCTCGCCTGACCGACCAGAACATGGCCGACATGCTGCGCGAAGTGCGCGTGGCGTTGCTCGAGGCCGATGTCGCGCTGCCGGTGGTGCGCGACTTCGTCGCGCGCATCAAGACCGAGGCGCAGGGCGAGGAGGTGGTGGGCAGCCTGACCCCCGGGCAGGCGCTGGTCGGCATCGTGCAGCGCGAGCTCACTGCGCTGATCGGCGGCGACCTGCCGGCGGAACAGACCGAACTCAACCTGGCCACGCAGCCGCCGGCGGTGATCCTGCTCGCCGGCCTGCAGGGCGCGGGCAAGACCACCACCGCGGGCAAGCTGGCGAAGTGGCTGCACGCGGAGCGTCGCAAGAAGGTGCTGCTGGTATCGACCGACGTGTATCGCCCGGCGGCCATCGAACAGCTGCGCACGGTCGCAGGGCAGGCCGACGCGCAGTTCTTCCCGTCGACCACGGGCGAAGCACCACTCGCCATCGCGGAACGCGCGCTCGACCATGCGAAGCGGCAGTTCTTCGACGTGCTGATCGTCGACACCGCGGGCCGGCTCGCCATCGACGAAGCGATGATGCAGGAGGTGACGGCCCTCGAGCAGCACCTGTCGCCGATCGAAACGCTGTTCGTCGTCGACGCGATGCTCGGACAGGATGCGGTCAATACGGCCAAGGCCTTTGCCGATCGTCTGCCGCTCACCGGCGTGATCCTCACCAAGCTCGACGGCGATTCACGCGGGGGCGCGGCGCTGTCGGTCCGGCAGGTGACGGGCCGGCCGATCAAGTTCGTCGGCGTCGGCGAAAAGCTCACGGGCTTCGAACGCTTCAACCCCGCCGGCATGGCGAGCCGCATCCTCGGCATGGGCGACATCGTCGCGCTGGTCGAGGACGTGAAGAAGGCCGTCGACGTCGAAAGCGCGCAGAAGCTCGCGAAGCGCATGCAGTCGGGCGAGCGCTTCGACCTGAACGATTTCCGCGAGCAGGTCGGCCAGATGCGCAAGATGGGCGGGCTCTCATCGATGCTCGACAAGCTGCCGGCGCAGTTCGCGCAGGCGGCGAGCCAGGTGAATGCAGCCGACACGGAGAAGCAGATACGGCGTCTCGAAGGAATCATCTCGTCGATGACGCCGGCCGAGCGCAGCAAACCCGATCTCATCAAGGCGTCGCGCAAGCGCCGCATCGCCACGGGCGCGGGCGTACCCGTGCAGGAAGTGAACCGCCTGCTCAATCAGTTCGAGCAGATGCAGGCGATGATGAAGCAGATGAAGAAGGGCGGGCTTGCGAAGATGATGCGGGCGATGGGTGGGCTCGGAATGAAGGGCCTGCCCGGCATGCCCCGGCGGTAGAAGAGCAGGCCTACCCGTGCGCCGTCGCCCCGGCGAAGGCCGGGGCCCAATTTGCTGCTTGCCTTGTCATCCCGCGAAAGCGACTCGCAGGAGCATGTCATCCCCGCGAAAGCGGGGATCCTTTTCGTGGCAGTCGGTGTGGCATCGCGGCCGCGGCGTGTGGCGGGCCGGCGCTCGGCAAGGGCAAGCGGCCCGGCGGGCCCGCTGCAGTGCTCGAATTGGCGGCCGCTGCTGCAGACTCTGCGCGGGTGGAGGTCAGCGCCAATGGATGCACCTCAGCCGCTTGGTCCGCAGCCTCGCGGAAACCCCGCCAATTCTCCGCGCTTCGCTCGCTTGCCCCCATTGCCTCGCACCGGCCCGCCACACACACGCGGTCGAGGCATCACAGCGTTCACAGAGAAAGCAAACCACCGAGCGTGTTGAAGACTTTCCCTCGCACACCTCGCGCTGCTGGACCGCGGGTGGTGGGCGGGTGCGCTCATTTCGGCAAGCGAGCGCGCGCAGGATCGGCGGGGTTTCCGCGAGAATGCGGACCAAGCGGCTGAGATGTGACCACACGTACAAGTCTCCGCCCGCGCAGAGTCTGCAGCAGCGGCCGCCGAGCCGAGCACTGCAGCGTGCCCGCCGGGCCGCTTGTCGTTGAGCGCACCCGGCCCACCACCCGGCACGGCCGCGACAACACCTGAACGCGGTCTTTCTAAACTCGCGGCACAACGCTTGATCTTGCGTCTTCCGGTCGCGCCTTGTCGCTGACTTTGTATTCCCACTTGCCATGCCACGCCGCAAGCACCGCGTTCGGATATTGCGGGCGGCCGCGGCTGCCGTTGTAGCGGCCGAGCGCCATGTAGAGGTTGCCGTTTTCGATGTCGAGGTAGTGGCGCAGGATGACGACGCCGTAGCGCAGGTTCGATCGCATCTCGAACAGGCGCCGCGACTCGCCGTCGCCGATCAGCCGCGTCCAGAACGGCATCACCTGCATGTAGCCGCGCGCGCCGGCGATGGACACGGCGTACTTGCGGAAGTTGCTCTCGACCTGGATCAGGCCGAGCACGAGCTGGCGGTCGAGGCCGGCGCGCGTGACTTCGTAGTCGAGCGTCTTCGAAATCGACGCGGGCGTTGTAGTCGGGGATGCGGGTGTGCAGGCGCTCCGACATCTCGGTGAGCCAGGCGACGAAGGCCATGCGTTCGTCGACGTTCGCGAAGTTGCGCTGGGGCGGCCGGGTGTCGGAGATCTGGCCGGCGAGAGCGAGTTGCACGGCGTCGGCGAGCGGCTCGTACTGCTGCGCGCCGGCGTGCGCCATGCGCGGTGCGAGGAAGGGCGCGCAGCCCAACGCCGCCGCGCCGATGACGAGCCGGCGTCGCGCAGGCGAAGTCGCGGGGTTCACGGGCTGGCGAGCCGATCGCGCACGAAGGCGACCGCGTCGGCGAGCGGCACCGTCGAGGTCTGCTGCGTGCGACGATCGAAGTATTCCACCGCACCATTTTTCAGCGCGCGCTCGCCGACGGTCAGCCGATGTGGAATGCCAATCAGCTCCATTTCCCGCGAACATCACGCCGGGCCGCTCGTCGCGATCGTCGAGCAGCACGTCCACGCCAGCCACGCGCAGCTCCTCGTAGAGCTGTTCGGCCGCCTGGCGCACCGCGTCGGACTTGCGCAGGCCGACCGGCGTGATCGCCACGGTGAAGGGCGCGAGCGCGGCGGGCCAGATGATGCCCTTGTCGTCGTGGTTCTGTTCGATGGCCGCGCCGAGCAGGCGTGTGACGCCGATGCCGTAGCAGCCCATCTTCGCGGGGCGCGACTTGCCGTCTTCGTCGACGAAGTCGAGGTGCATCTTCTCGGGATACGGCAGGCCTGCGAACACGTGGCCGACTTCGATGCCGCGCTGGATGGCGAGCACGCCCTTGCCGTCCGGGGATGCGTCGCCCGCGACGACGTTGCGCACATCCGATACGCGGGCTCCGGAATGTCGCGACCCCAGTTGACGCCGGTGTAGTGAAAGTCCTCTGCGTTGGCGCCGGTGACGAAGTCGCTCATTGCAGCGACAGTGCGATCGGCGACGATCTCGACGGGTTTGCGCATGCCGATCGGACCGAGATAGCCGGGCTTGCAGCCGAAGGTCTCGATGATCTCGGCTTCGGTCGCAAAGCGGAAGCCGTTGTCGAGGCCCGGCACCTTGCCGACCTTCACTTCGTTCAACTCGTGATCGCCGCGGATCAGCAGCAGCCAGATCTGTGCGCCGCCGCCTTCACGCTCGACGGCGAGCACGACGGACTTCACCGTCGCCGACAGCGGAATCTTCAGCAGTGCGGCGACGTCCTCGCACTTCTCCTTGCCGGGCGTCGGCGTCTTCGTCAGAGGCTGTGTCGCGGCCGCGCGCGGCGCGGCCGGCGCGACAGCCTCGGCGAGTTCCATGTTCGCCGCGTAGTCCGACGTCGGGCAGTAGACGATCGCGTCTTCGCCGGTATCGGCGATCACCTGGAACTCGTGGCTCGCCTGGCCGCCGATGTTGCCGGTGTCGGCCGCCACCGCGCGGAATCCCAGCCCCATGCGCTCGAAGATGCGGCAGTAGGCGTCGTACATCGCCTTGTAGCTCGCCATGGCGCCGGTGTCGTCGCGATCGAAGGAATACGCGTCCTTCATCGTGAACTCGCGGCCGCGCATCACGCCGAAGCGGGGGCGGCGCTCGTCGCGGAACTTGGTCTGGATGTGATACAGGTTGACGGGCAGCTGCTTGTAGCTGCGCAGCCAGTCGCGCACCGTATCGACCACCACTTCCTCGCTGGTCGGCTGCACGATGAAATCGCGATCGTGACGATCCTTCAGGCGCAGCAGTTCGGGGCCCATCTTGTCCCAGCGGCCCGATTCCATCCACAGCTCCGCCGGCTGCACGACGGGCATCAGCATCTCGATGGCGCCGGCGCGGTTCATCTCTTCGCGGATGATCGACTCGATCCTGCGGATGACGCGCAGGCCCATCGGCAGATAGGTGTAGATGCCCGCCGCGAGCCGCTTGATCATGCCGGCGCGCAGCATCAGCGAGTGGCTGACGACTTCGGCGTCGGCAGGCGTTTCTTTCAGCGTGGAGATCAGGAATTCGGAGGCGCGCATGGAAGGCGTTTCTGATGTAACAGCGCTATGTAACTGCGACCGTGTCACTCGCGAGCAACGGCCCCTATAATCGATCGCAGATTATAGGTTCAGGGGTTGGCATGCTGGACAAGGACGGGTATCGCCCGAATGTCGGCATCATCCTGCTCAACAACAAGAACGAGGTGTTCTGGGGCAAGCGAGTCAGACAGCATTCATGGCAGTTCCCGCAGGGCGGCATCAAGCACGGCGAGTCGCCGGAGCAGGCCATGTACCGGGAACTGTGGGAAGAAGTCGGCCTCAGGCAGGAGCATGTCCGCATCGTCGGTCGCACGCGCGACTGGCTGCGCTATGAGGTGCCGGACCAGTGGATCCGGCGCGAACTGCGCGGCAACTACCGCGGCCAGAAACAGATCTGGTTCCTGCTGCGCCTGACGGGACGCGACTGCGACGTGAGCCTGCGCGCCACCACGCATCCGGAGTTCGACGCATGGCGCTGGCACGACTACTGGGTGCCGCTCGACGTCGTCATCGAGTTCAAGCGAGACGTCTACCAGCAGGCGCTGCTGGAACTGTCGCGCTTCGTGTTCAAGTCGAACCGCGCGGCCCAGAAGCCCGGCCGCAGTGCGCCGCGCGCCGCGAAGTCATCGCCGGGCGGCGGCAGGAGCCGCGGCACGCGCCCGCCGGCCGCGCCGCCGGCACGCAGCGACAGCGCCTGAACGGCGCCGCCGAAGAGTCGCGCTACAGCAGCACCAGGTTGTCGCGGTGCATGAGCTCGGGCTCTTCGATGAAGCCGAGCGTCGCCTGGATCTCGCTGCTGGGCTTGCGGGCGATCAGCCGGGCGTGCGCGCTGTCGTAGTTCACCAGTCCGCGCGCGATCTCGCGGCCATCCTGCGCGCAGCAGCCGATCACGTCGCCCCGCTGGAAGTCGCCGCGCACCTCGACGACGCCGATCGGCAGCAGGCTGCGGCCGCCCTGCGCCAGCGCGCGTGCCGCGCCGTCGTCGACGACCAGCGATCCGCGCACCTGCAGGTGATCGGCCAGCCACTGCTTGCGCGCGGTCAGCACCGCGGTCGAGGCGGTGAGCTGCGAGCCGATCGGCTCGCCGGCGGCCAGCCGCACCAGCACGTCAGGCTCGCGGCCGGATGCAATCACCGTATGCGCGCCGCTGCGCGCGGCGCGCTTGGCGGCCAGCACCTTGGTCAGCATGCCGCCGCGCGCGATCGCCGAACCGGCGCCGCCGGCCATCGCTTCCAGTTCGAGCGCGCCAGCGACCGCATGGCGGACCAGCGTCGCTGCCGGATCGCGCCGCGGGTCCGCCGTGTGCAGGCCCGCCTGGTCGGTGAGGATGACCAGCGCGTCGGCCTCGACGAGATTCGTGACCAGCGCCGCCAGCGTGTCGTTGTCGCCGAACTTGATCTCGTCGGTGACGACGGTGTCGTTCTCGTTGATCACCGGCACGACGTCGAGCGCCAGCAATGTGTACAGCGTCGAGCGCGCGTTCAGGTAGCGTGCTCGGTCGGCGAGATCGGCGTGGGTCAGCAGCACCTGCGCGCTGCGCAGGCCGCGCTGGCTGAACTGCGACTCGTAGGCCTGGGCCAGTCCCATCTGTCCCACGGCCGCGGCCGCCTGCAGTTCATGGATCTGCTGCGGGCGACGACTCCAGCCCAGCCGCTGCATGCCTTCGGCGATGGCGCCGCTGGAGACGACGACGATCTGCTTGCCCGCTGCCTTCAGCGCGGCGATCTGCTCGACCCAGCGTGCGATGGCCGACAGATCGAGGCCACGGCCCTCGTTGGTCACCAGGCTGCTGCCGACCTTCATCACCACGCGGCGCGCAGACTGCACGGCAGCGGACCGAGCGGCGGAGTCAGCGGTGCCGAGGGCCGGCTGGGTCATGGCGTCGCAGGCGCGTCAGTGGCAGGTACGGACCTGCGCTGCTCTTCGAGGAACACCTGCACCGCGTTGACCAGCGTGTCGCAGCCTTCGCGCGTAGCGGCCGACACCACGAAGACCGGTGCCTTCGTGCGCAGGCGCCGGCGGAAGTCGGCGGCCAGCGCCTCGCGCTCGGCCGGCGGCACGAGGTCGGCCTTGTTCAGCACGAACCAGCGCGGCTTGCGTGCGAGCGCCGGGCTGTACTTCTTCAGCTCGGCGGCGAGTGCGCGCGCATCGCGCACCGGGTCGGCGTTGCCCTCGGGACCGACCGGATCGACGACATGCAGCAGCAGCCCGGTGCGGCTCAGGTGCCGCAGGAACTGGTGACCGAGACCCGCGCCTTCGGCCGCGCCTTCGATCAGCCCTGGTATGTCGGCGATGACGAAGCTGCGGTCGGCGCCGACGCGCACCACGCCGAGCTGAGGATGCAACGTGGTGAAGGGATAGTCGGCAATCTTCGGACGCGCATTGGACACCGCGCTGATCAGCGTCGACTTGCCGGCGTTGGGCATCCCCAGCAGTCCGACGTCGGCCAGCACGCGCAGTTCGAGGCGCAGCGAGCGCTGCTCACCGGGTTCGCCGCGCGTGAACTGGCGCGGCGCGCGGTTCGTGCTCGACTTGAAGTGCAGATTGCCGAGGCCGCCCTTGCCGCCGGCGGCCAGCAGCGCGCGTTCATCGTGCGCAGCAAGATCGGCCACGACGGCGCCGGTATCGTCGTCGAAAACGACCGTGCCGACCGGTACGCGCAGTTCGATGTCGTCGGCGCCTGCACCGTAGCAGTCCGCACCGCGGCCGTTGGCGCCATTTTTCGCCGTGTGCCGCCGCGCGTAGCGATAGTCGATCAGCGTGTTGATGTTGCGATCGGCGCGCGCCCACACGCTGCCGCCGCGGCCGCCGTCGCCGCCGTCCGGCCCGCCCTTCGGTATGAACTTCTCGCGGCGGAACGACGCCGCGCCATCGCCGCCCTTGCCGGCCGCGACTTCGATGCGTGCTTCGTCGACGAATTTCATGGAGTCAGTGAGTGGGGTACAAACAAAAAAGCCCTGCCGCGGACGGCAGGGCTTTCGTGCTTGCGGAAAACCGTGCGCCGCGTGTCGTTCAGTTCGACGGTGCAGGCACGACGTTGACGACGCGTCGGTTCAGCGCACCGCCCACCTGGAACTGCACGGTACCGTTGGTGGTGGCGAACAGCGTGTGGTCGCGGCCCATGCCGACGTTGTCGCCGGCGTGGAACTGCGTGCCGCGCTGGCGCACGATGATCGCGCCGGCCGAGATGCCCTGCCCGCCGAAGACCTTCACGCCCAGTCGCTTCGACTGTGAGTCGCGGCCGTTACGTGACGAGCCGCCTGCTTTTTTGTGTGCCATAGCTCTCTCGCTTCTACTCTTGGATCGACTTCAATCGGCGCTCAGGCGGCGATCGACACTCGCTGCCATCAGGCGGCGATCGAGTCAATCCGCAGTTCGGTGTAATTCTGGCGATGCCCCTGGTGCTTCTGGAAGTGCTTGCGCCGCTGCATCTTGAAGATGGTGACCTTGTCACCGCGGCCATGCGACAGCACCGTCGCCATCACCGCTGCGCTGGCGATCGGGTTGCCCGAGGTCAGCTTGTCGCCGTCGACGACCGCCAGCACGTCGGCCAGCTTCACCTGCGCGCCCACGTCCGCCGTCAGCGTCTCGACCTTCAGCGTGTCGCCCGCGGCCACGCGATACTGCTTGCCGCCCGTCTTGATCACTGCATACATTGCAACGCTCCTTGCGTCGTACCTGCCGCGCCGGCTGCCGTGAGGTCAGGGCCGGGGTCGGGGCCACGCACTGACTTGGCGTTGGCCCACGGAAAGCCTTGGATTATCACACTTTCCACTGCAATGCGTCAAACCTTGGCCGAGGACAGGAAAGTGCGCCGCGGGCGGGTACGGCGGGAACGGCCGACATGGGGTCGCCACCTATAATGCCCCCATGGCTCTCATCCCCGTCCAGAGTCCGGCGCCCGACCTGAAGGCCGTGCTGGCGCCGATTGCCGCCGACATGCAGGCGGTGGACGCCGTCATCCGCGAGCGGCTGACCTCGGACATCGCGCTGGTCAACTCGGTCGCCGAGTACATCGTCGGCGCCGGCGGCAAGCGGCTGCGGCCGGCGGTGCTGCTGCTGCTCGCGCGCGCGCTGGGCTACAAAGGCACGTTGCACGTGCAGCTCGCCGCCGTCGTCGAGTTCATTCACACAGCGACGCTGCTGCACGACGACGTGGTCGACGAGTCCGACCTGCGGCGCGGGCGTGCCACCGCCAATGCACGCTTCGGCAATGCCGCCAGCGTGCTGGTCGGCGACTTCCTCTATTCGCGTTCCTTCCAGATGATGGTCGATGCCGGGAGCATGCGCGTCATGCGCATCCTGGCCGACGCCACTAACCGCATCGCCGAAGGCGAGGTGCTGCAGCTGCTGAACGTGCACGACCCGTCGGTCAACGAGGAACGCTACTTCGGCGTGGTCGAGCGCAAGACGGCGACGCTGTTCGAAGCCGGCGCGCGCATCGCCGCGGTGCTGGCGAACGTCGACAGCGCCACCGAGGAGCGGTGCGCGCGCTACGGCGCGTCGCTCGGCCGCGCGTTCCAGATCGTCGACGACATGCTCGACTACGCGGGCCAGACCGAGGACATCGGCAAGCGGCTCGGCGACGATCTGCGCGAGGGCAAGGTCACGCTGCCGCTGATCCACGCGCTGCGCTCGGCGACGGCGGACCAGCGCGAGCTCGTCGTCACGGCCGTGCGCGAGGGACAGGGCGACTTCGAGGCCATCGCGCGCATCGTCACCGCGAATGGATCGATCGCCTACTCGGGCGAACTCGCGCAGCGCGAGGTGGCGGCGGCCGAACAGAACCTGCGTGAGCTGCCGCCCTCGGAATACCGGGATTCTTTGCTAGACTTGCTCGCTTTCGCAGTCGGTCGCGATCGTTGACCGCGTCGGCGAAGGTCGGCCGCAAGACCGTCAGTAAGATCGTCAGACAGCCTCGGGGTGTAGCTCAGCCTGGTAGAGTACTGCGTTCGGGACGCAGGAGTCGGAGGTTCAAATCCTCTCACCCCGACCATCTTTTCCCGCCTTCCCGCCGTTCTCCTTCTTCGTCGTTCTCCCGCGCGCCGCGGTCAAGCCTTGCGCAGAGGCGCGCCGGCGCGCGTGGCAATGCCTCGTTCGGCTTGCCCGATTCATGGGACGGCTGTTGAGTCAACACGGGAGGAAGCTTTACAAATCCGGGCCTTATCGGCAGTATCTTTTTGCTTCGTGAGAAGTGCCCGCCCGCTATAACTTGGGTCCTTCACCGACCGTGTCCCAGGGGACCGTTCGGCCACATTCCGGGACCAACAGGGACACCTCTACCCCATGTCTGCCGTCACGCAAGGTCCTGCCGCCGCCGCGGGAGCCCTTACCGGCCTCGCCCGCGCGCTTGTCCAGCAGAGCAAGCTGAGGCCGGACCGAGCGGAGAACTTCGCCCGCAAGGCGGCGCAAGCCAACACGCATTTCATCGACGAGTTGGTCGGTGCCGCGGAAGTCACCGGCCTGACCGCCGCCGGTGTCGCCAAGTTCGCGGCCGATACCTTCGGCCATCCGCTGCTCGACCTGTCGTCGGTGGACATCGAGCAGCTGCCGCGCGACATCATCGACAAGAAGCTGATCACGTCGCTGCGCGTGCTGGCGTTGCGCAAGCGCGGCAACCGGCTGGCCGTGGCGGTGTCCGATCCCACCAACTTCGCCGCGCTCGACCAGGTGAAGTTCCAGACCCAGCTTGCGCTCGACGTGGTGGTGGTCGAGCACGACAAGCTGATGAAGCAGGTCGAGGTGCAGGGCCAGTCGGTCAGCCAGAAGCTCGAAGACCTGGCCGGCGGCGACGACGTCGACTTCGGCGACCTGGAGTCGATCGACCCCGATGCCGGACCTGCGGAGGACGCGGGCGCCGCCGAAGTCGACGACGCGCCGGTCGTGCGCTTCCTGCAGAAGCTGCTGCTCGATGCGATCGGCGAAGGCGCATCGGATTTGCACTTCGAACCGTACGAGAAGTTCTATCGGGTGCGCTTCCGCGTCGACGGCGTGCTGCGCGAGATTGCCCAGCCGCCGCTCGCCATCCGCGAGAGACTCTCCACGCGCATCAAAGTGGTGTCGCGGCTGGACATCTCCGAGAAGCGCGTGCCGCAGGACGGCCGCATGAAGCTGGCGCTGTCCGGCCAGCGCGCGATCGACTTCCGCGTCAGCACCTTGCCGACCATGTTCGGCGAGAAGATCGTGATGCGGATTCTCGATCCGTCGCAGGCCAAGCTGGGCGTCGACGCGCTGGGCTACGAGCCGGACCAGAAACAGGTGCTGCTCGACGCCGTGCAGCGCCCCTACGGCATGGTGCTGGTCACCGGCCCGACGGGTTCCGGCAAGACGGTGTCGCTGTACACCTGCCTGAACATCCTGAACCAGCCCGGCGTGAATGTCTCCACCGCCGAGGATCCGGCGGAAATCCAGCTCGCCGGCATCAACCAGGTCAACGTCAACGAGAAGGCCGGACTCACCTTCGCCAATGCACTGCGCGCATTCCTGCGCCAGGATCCCGACATCATCATGGTGGGCGAGATCCGCGACCTGGAAACGGCCGACATCGCGATCAAGGCCGCGCAGACCGGCCACATGGTGCTGTCGACGCTGCACACGAACGATGCGCCCGCCACGCTGGTGCGTCTGCAGAACATGGGCGTGGCGCCGTTCAACGTCGCGTCCAGCGTCATCCTGATCACCGCGCAGCGCCTGGCGCGCAAGCTCTGCGTCTGCAAGCAGCCGGCGGATTTCGGCAAGGACGTGCTGGTGGCGGCCGGCTACAAGGAAGCGGATCTCGACGGCAACTGGGTGCCCTACAAGCCGGTGGGCTGCGAGAAGTGCAAGGGCAGCGGCTACAAGGGCCGCGTCGGCATCTACCAGGTGATGCCGATCACCGAGACCATGCAGGACATGATCCTGCGCAACGCCACCGCGCTGGAGATCGGCCGCGAGGCCGCGAAGAACGGCGTGCGCGACCTGCGCCAGTCGGGACTGATCAAGGCGAAGGCCGGCACGACGTCGATCGACGAGGTGCTGGGCTGCACCAACGAATGATGCGTAGCGAGCAGGATCTGAAGCAGAAGACGACGCGAGGCGGGAGCGAGTAGATGGCCACCGGAGCACTGACGAAAGCCAAACCACGCGTCGAGGTACGCGAGTCCGTCTTCCACTGGGAAGGCCGCGACAAGAACGGCCGCGTGGTCAAGGGCGAGATGCGCGCCGGCGGCGAGTCCGTCGTCGCCGCGTCGCTGCGCCGGCGTGGCATCATGGTCGGCAAGATCAAGAAGCAGTCGTTCTCGCGCGGCCGCAAGATCACGGGCAAGGACCTGGCGCTTTTCACGCGCCAGCTGTCGACGATGCTGAAGGCCGGCGTGCCGCTGATGCAGTCCTTCGACATCGTCGGCCGTGGCCACGCCAATCCCTCCATGGCGCGGCTGATGAACGACATCCGCATGGACGTCGAGACCGGCACCAGCCTGAACCAGGCGTTCCGCAAGTACCCGCTGTACTTCGATCCGCTGTTCTGCAACCTGGTGGCCGCGGGCGAGCAGGCCGGTATTCTCGAAACGCTGCTCGATCGCCTGGCGATGTACCAGGAGAAGACGATCGCGCTGAAGGGCAAGATCAAGAAGGCGCTGTTCTACCCGGTGATGATCATCCTGGTCGCCATCCTGGTCACCGCGGTCATCATGATCTTCGTGATCCCGTCGTTCAAGACGGTGTTCACCAGCTTCGGCGCGGACCTGCCGGCGCCGACGCTGATCGTCATCGCGATGTCCGACTTCTTCGTCAAGTACTGGTACATCGTGTTCGGCATCCTGTTCGGCGGCATCTACTTCCTGGTGCAGGCATGGCGGCGCTCGCCGAAGGTGCAGGCGGTCATCGACCGCGCGCTGCTGAAGCTGCCGGTGCTGGGCGAGATGCTGCAGAAGGCCTCGATCGCGCGCTGGAGCCGCACGCTGGCCACCACCTTCGCGGCCGGCGTGCCGCTGGTGGAGGCGCTGGACTCGGTGGGTCCGGCAGCCGGCAACTACGTGTACAAGGAAGCGACCAAGTCGGTGCAGACCGAAGTCAACGTCGGCACCAGTCTCGCGCAGGCGATGCAGAACACCGGCGTGTTCCCCAACATGGCCGTGCAGATGACGCAGATCGGCGAGGAGTCCGGCTCGCTGGACTCGATGCTGTCCAAGGTGGCCGACTACTACGAGCGCGAAGTCGACGAGACCGTGGACGCGCTGTCCAGCCTGCTCGAGCCGATGATCATGGTGATCCTCGGCGTGATCATCGGCGGCATCGTCATCGCCATCTACATGCCGATCTTCAAGCTGGGCCAGGTCGTCTAGCGACAGACAGGCATAAGACAGGACATCGACCCGAGGGCCGCGTCTGCGGCCCTTGCTTTGTGAGGCTTTGCCGTGCTGGAACCCACGCTTTACATCCCCTTCGCCGCGATCCTGGGCCTGGTCGTCGGCTCCTTCCTGAACGTCGTCATCCATCGCCTGCCGAAGATGATGGAGAACGAGTGGCGCGCCCAGTGCGCGGAACTCGACGGCAAGGAAGCGCCGGAGTCCGGCCGCTACAACCTGATGGTGCCGCGCTCGGCCTGCCCGGCCTGCAACACGCCCATCCGCGCGCGCGACAACATCCCCGTGCTGTCCTGGCTGTTGCTGGGCGGCAAGTGCGCGAAGTGCGCCAAGCCCATCTCGCCGCGCTACCCGATCGTCGAGGCGCTGACCGGCGCGCTGTCGGCGCTGGTGGTGTGGAAGTTCGGCGCAAACTGGACCGGCGCTGCGGTGCTGGTCTTCACGTGGACGCTGATCGCACTCACTTTCATCGACGCCGACACCACGCTGCTGCCGGACGACCTGACGCTGCCGCTGCTGTGGCTGGGGCTGCTGATCAACCTGCTGGGATGGCTGCCCGGCGTCACCCTGCGAGATGCCGTGGTGGGCGCGATGGCGGGGTACCTGGTGCTGTGGACGATCTACTGGGCATTCAAGCTGGCCACCGGCAAGGAAGGCATGGGCTACGGCGACTTCAAACTCCTCGCCGCGCTGGGCGCCTGGATGGGCTGGAAGGCGCTGCTGCCGATCGTGCTGCTGTCCTCGGTGGTGGGCGCGCTGGTCGGCATCGTGCTGATCGTGCTGGCCCGCCGCGGCCGCGAGATCCCGATTCCGTTCGGCCCGTACCTGGCGGCTGCCGGCTTCATCGTCATGATGGCCGGCGAAGTCTTCAAGGGACTCCTTCCACTCTGATGTTCAGCGTCGGCCTGACCGGAGGCATCGGCAGCGGCAAGAGCACGATCGCCGCGATGTTCCACCGTCGCGGCGTCGGCATCGTCGATGCCGATGCGCTGGTGCATGAACTGATCGCACCGGGCGGCGCCGCCATCCCCGCGCTGCGCGAGGCCTTCGGCGCAGAGGCCGTCGCGACCGACGGCGGACTCGATCGCGCGCGCATGCGAGCGCTGGCCTTTTCTGACCCGCAGGCGAAGCGGCGGCTCGAAGCAATCCTGCATCCGTGCGTGCGCGCGCTGGGCGACGAGCGCGCCGCGGCGCTGGCGGCGACGGCTCCGTACATCGTCTTCGTGGTGCCGCTGCTGGTCGAGTCCGGCAACTGGCAGCGTCGCGTCCAGCGCGTGCTGGTGGTCGACTGCAGCGAAGCCACGCAGCTCGCCCGCGTCTGCGCCCGTCCCGGCATGGACGAGCGGACGGCGCGCGCCATCATGCGCACGCAGGCCACGCGGCCCGCGCGGCTGGCGGCGGCCGACGACGTGCTGTTCAACGAGGCGCCGATCGCAGTGCTGGAAGAGCGCGTGGACGAACTGCATCGCCACTACGCCGGGCTGGCGGCGGCGCACGCCCACGCGTAGCACGCAGGGGCCTGAAGTCAGGCGCGGCGCGGTCCGGCGGGCAGCGTGTGTTATCTTCGAGCGCACCCTCGCGACACCGAATCCCCGTGTCCCAATCGACCGACGGCCAGGTACTTTACGAGTACCCGTTCAGCGAACGGATACGCACGCTGCTGCGGATCGAGGACCTGTTCGACAAGCTGCTGTACTTCTGCGGGCAGCAGCACGCCTACTGCCACCACACCGCGCTGCTGACGCTGTTCGAGATCCTCGAAGTCACGTCGCGCGCGGACCTGAAATCCGACTTGCTGCAGGAACTGGAGCGGCATCGCCAGACGCTCAACGCGCTGCGCAACAATCCGCAGGTGTCCGAGTCCGCGCTGGCCTCGGTGCTGGCCGACATCGAGCAGGCCCAGCAGTCGCTGAACGCCACGACGGGCAAGGCCGGCCAGCACATCCGCGACAACGAATGGCTGATGAGCATCCGCAGCCGCGCGATCATCCCCGGCGGCACCTGCGAGTTCGACCTGCCGTCCTATCACGCATGGCTCACGCGCGATGCCGAAACCCGCACGCGCGACCTGCAGGCCTGGGTGCAGCCGATGATGCAGTTCCATTCGGCGCTGGCCATCGTGCTGAAGCTGCTGCGCGAGACCGCGCACCGCAGCCGGCAGACCGCCGCGCAGGGCTCGTTCCAGCAGATGCTGCAGGGTCGGACCTACGCGCTGCTGCAGGTGCGCGTCGACGGCTCGCTCAATGCGATCCCCGAGATCAGCGCCAACAAGTACATGCTGTGGATCCGCTTCACCACGCAGGACCGCGACCTGAAGCCACGGTCGGTGGAGCGCGACATTCCGTTCGAACTTGCGCTCTGCGCCTTCTGAACGCGTGGCGCGTACTGCGGTGAAGAGCGTGAAGTGTCCCGCGTGCGGGCAACCCTCCCGCTGGGCCACCGACAACACCTTTCGACCGTTCTGCAGCGAACGCTGCAAGCTGATCGACCTGGGCGCTTGGGCGGCGGATCGCTACTCGATCGCGGGAGCGCCGGTCGATCCGATGGAAGCGGCGCCACCGCCGGCCGATCCAGCGAAGCACTGACCCGTCTCCCTGCCGGCCTCGGCCGAACGATGCGTGATCGTCAGCGGCCGTCCCAGGCCGCGCGCTGCAGGGCGATGCCGTGCGCGCCGTGCGACTGGGCAATGCGCAGGTCGGCCTCGGACAGCCCGCCGAGCGCATACAGCGGCACGGCCGACTGCAACGCCAATGCGCGGAAGCGGTCCCAACGCAACGGAACTGCGCCCTGATGCGAGCGCGTCGCCTGCACCGGGCCGAGCATTGCGTAGTCGAGATTCAGCGCGGCCGCGTGCGCCAGTTCGGCTGCGTCGTGCACCGATGCGCCGACCCGCGGCAACTCTGGCCGTTGCCGGGCCGACAGCAGGTCGCGCGCGGTCAGGTGGCTGCCGTCGGCGCGCTCCGCCCAGTCGACCGGATGGCGGCTGCTGACCAGCAGCCGCCCATCGGCCGCACGGGTGCGTTCAAGCACGCCCTCGAAGAGTGCTCTTGCTTCCGCCATCGGCAATTGCGGTTCACGGAACAGCACCAGCCGCAGTCCTTGGTCGAGCTTCGACTGCAGCCGCTGCAGGAATGCGTCCGCGCCGAGTTCGGCGGCGTCGGTGACCGCCAGCAGCGGCGGCATGGTCAGCCAACGCAGTACCGGAATCGTCGCCGGGAGCAGCGGTTCGGGCAACTCGTCCAATGTGCAGAAGCGCAACTGCTGCCCTTCGTGCGGATGCGGTTCGCCGTCCCAATCATGGACGCGGCAGAAGTGCAGCCGCACGTGCGCATGCGGATACTCGAACTCGCGCACCACCCACGGCAGCACGGCGCCGATGGTCACGCCGAGTTCCTCGTCCAGTTCGCGCGCCAGCGCGTGCGCGACGCTCTCGCCGGGCTCGAGCTTGCCGCCGGGGAACTCCCAGTAGCCCGCGTAGGGCTTGCCTTCGGGACGGCTGGCCAGCAGGAAGCGGCCATCGGGCCGGCGCAGCACACCGACCGCGACGTCGACCACCGAGCGCGAGTTCATGTCGATTCAGCGGCCCTGTCGGTGGTCGTCGCGCGCAACACGGCACACGACGGCGCCACGCGGTCAGCGCGCGCGGCCACCCTGCGAGAGGAAGTGCCGCCCCGCATAGTCGCGCGAGAACTGCAGCGCGATGCGGCCGGACCGCGAGCCGCGCTGCAGCGCGAACTGCAGTGCCTCGGTCGGTGCGTCGGCCTGCGCGGCCGCCGGCACGCCGAGTTCGGCCAGCCAGTGCCGCACGATGTCGAGATAGTCGTCCTGGCGGAACGGATAGAAGGTCAGCCAGATGCCGAAGCGCTCCGACAGCGACACGCGCTCCTCGACCGCCTCGCCGGGATGCACCTCGCCGTCGTCCTGGTGGTGGGCCGCCAGGTTGTCGCGCATGAACTCGGGCATCAGGTGGCGGCGGTTCGACGTGGCGTAGATCAGCACGTTGTCGGCGCGGCCCGCGACCGAGCCGTCGAGCGCGACCTTCAGTTCCTTGTAGCCCGCTTCCGACGCATCGAAGGACAGGTCGTCGCAGAACACGAGGAAGCGTTCGCGGCGGCCTTCGAGCAGCGCCACGAGATCGGCGAGATCGACGAGGTCGCGCTTGTCGACTTCGACGAGCCGCAGGCCCTCCGCGGCATAGGCCTGCAGGCAGGCACGGATCAGCGACGATTTGCCGGTGCCGCGCGCGCCGGTCAGCAGCACGTTGTTCGCAGGCAGCCCGCGCACGAACTGCTCGGTGTTGCGGCGGATGGTGGTTTTCTGCGCATCGACATGGCGCAGGTCGTCGAAGGCGATCAGCGCGGGATGGGCAACCGGCTCCAGCGTGCCCTGTTCCATGCCGAGGTAGCGCCGCTTGCGCCAGCGAAAGGCGATGGCGTCGCCTTCGGGCTGTGCCTCCGCGGGCGGCAGCTGCGCAGCCACGCGCTGCAAGGCGTCGGCCAGCCGCTCGATCGCCGCGGCATCACCGATGGCGATGGGTGCGACCTTCGCACTGCTACGTGCAGTGCTCATGACCTGTAGTCCGCGTTGATCGACACGTAGTCGTGCGAGAAGTCCGTCGTCCACACGCTCGTCGACGCCTTGCCGCGGCCGAGCTGCAGGTGCACGAGGATCTCGCTCTGTTTCATCACGCGCTGGCCGTCGGCCTCCTGGTAATCGGGATGCCGGCCGCCATCGCGCACGACCCATACGTCGTCGAGGTGCAGCTGCACGCGCGCAGGGTCGAGGTCGGCGATGCCGGCATTGCCCACCGCGGCGAGGATGCGGCCGAGGTTCGGGTCGGAAGCGAAGAACGCGGTCTTCACCAGCGGTGAATGCGCAACCGCGTATGCGACCTGCGCAGCCTCCTGCACGCTGCCCGCCTCGTCGACGCGCACTTCGATGAACTTGGTCGCGCCTTCGCCATCGCGAACAATGGCCTGCGCCAGCGTGCGCGCGACGTCGATCAGGGCCTGCCGCAATTCCGGCAGCGCCGCGTCGGCGTCGCTGTCGATGGTCAGCGCGCCGGCGCCGGTGGCCATGACGATGAACGAGTCGTTCGTCGACGTATCGCCGTCGATCGTGATGCGATTGAACGAGGCTTCGGCGGCGCCGGCTGTCAGCGCCTGCAGCACCGCCTGCGGCACGCGGCAGTCCATCGCGATGAAGCCCAGCATCGTCGCCATGTCGGGCCGGATCATGCCGGCGCCCTTGGCGATGCCGGTGAGGGTCACCGCATGCCCGCCGATCTTCACGCGCCGCGACGCGGCCTTCGCGACCGTATCGGTGGTCATGATCGATTCGGCGGCTTCGAGCCAGTGATCGGCCGACAGTGCGCGCTGTGCCGCCGGCAGTCCCGCGATCAGCCGATCGACCGGCAGCGGTTCCATGATCACGCCGGTCGAGAACGGCAGCACCGCACTCGCCGGCACGCCGAGCAGGCGGCCCACCGCGGCGCACGTGTCGTTCGCGGCGGCCAGCCCCGGTTCCCCGGTGCCCGCATTCGCATTGCCGGTGTTCACCACCAGCGCGCGGATCGCGCCGCCGATGTGCTGCCGGCACACCTGCACCGGCGCGGCCGCAAATCGGTTCTTCGTGAACACGCCGGCCACCGCCGCACCCTCGGCCAGCCGCATCAGCAGCAAATCCTTGCGATTGGCCTTGCGGATGCCGGCCTCGGCCCAGCCGAGTTCGATGCCGGCCACCGGCAGCAGGTCCGCGCGGCTTGGCGCACTCAGGTTGACGGCCATGGCGATGGTGTCGGTGAAGCGGCTACGCGAGCTTGCCGTGACACTGTTTGTACTTCTTGCCCGAGCCGCACGGGCACGGATCGTTGCGGCCGATCTTGTCGCCGAAACGCTTGAACGGCTGCGCCTTCGACTCCGCGTCGTCGGCCACGGCAAGCGCAGCCACGTCGGCCGGTTCCTCGCTGACGGCCTCCGCCATCTGCGCGTGCTGCGCACGCGCCAGCTCCGCACGCCGTTCGCTCTCGGCCTCGATCTGCTGCTCGGCCGCCTGCGCTTCCTCCTGCGACTGGATGCGCACGTTCATCAGCACCTTGACGACGTCGGCGCGCACGCGGTCCAGCAGCGAGCTGAACAGTTCGAAGGCCTCGCGCTTGTATTCCTGCTTCGGCTGCTTCTGTGCATAGCCGCGCAGGTGGATGCCCTGGCGCAGCGCGTCGAGCGCGGTCAGGTGCTCGCGCCACGACTGGTCGAGTGTCTGCAGGATGATCGAGCGCTCGAAGCCCGCGAAGGCGTCGCGTCCGACGATCTCGACCTTGCCGTTGTAGGAGGCATCGACCGCATCCAGGATGCGCTTCAGCACGGCCTCGTCATCGGTGGACTCGGACTCGTCGATCATCTGCTTCAGCGGCAGCTCGATGCCCCAGTCGGCGGCCAGCGCCGACTGCAGCCCGGCGACGTCCCACTGCTCCTCGACAGACTCCGCGGGCACGAAGCTGCGGAACATGTCGGTGAAGTAGCCGTGCCGCAGGCTGGTCACCATGTCGTGGGTGTCCGACGCCTCCAGGATCTCGTTGCGCAGCCGATAGATCTCGCGGCGCTGGTCGTTGGCGACGTCGTCGTACTCCAGCAGCTGCTTGCGGATGTCGAAGTTGCGCGCCTCGACCTTGCGTTGCGCGCTTTCGATCGAGCGCGTGACCATGCCCGCCTCGATGGCCTCGCCCTCGGGCAGCTTCAGCCGGTCCATGATCGCGCGCATGCGGTCGCCGGCGAAGATGCGCAGCAACGGGTCTTCCATCGACAGGTAGAAGCGCGACGCGCCCGGGTCGCCCTGCCGGCCCGAACGGCCGCGCAGCTGGTTGTCGATGCGGCGCGACTCGTGGCGCTCGGAGCCGATGATCTTCAGACCCCCGGCGCCGACCACGTGGTCGTGCAGCGACTGCCATTCGCCGCGCAGCGTCTGGATGCGCTGCTGCTTGTCGTCGTCGGCCAGCGCCGCATCGGCCTCGACGAAATGCACCTGCTTCTCGACGTTGCCGCCGAGCACGATGTCGGTGCCGCGGCCCGCCATGTTGGTGGCGATGGTGATCATCTTCGGGCGGCCGGCCTGCGCGACGATCTCGGCCTCGCGCGCGTGCTGCTTGGCGTTGAGCACCTGGTGCGGCAGCTTCGCCTGCTTCAGCAGGTTCGACAGCAGCTCGGAACTCTCGATCGACGTCGTGCCCACCAGCACGGGCTGGCCGCGCTCGTAGCAGTCCTTGATGTCATCGAGGATGGCCGCGTACTTCTCCTTCAGCGTGCGATAGACCTTGTCCTGCGAGTCGGTGCGGATCATCTGCCGGTGCGTCGGGATCACGACGGTTTCCAGCCGGTAGATCTCCTGGAACTCGTAGGCCTCGGTGTCGGCCGTGCCCGTCATGCCGGCGAGCTTGCCGTACATGCGGAAGTAGTTCTGGAAGGTGATGCTGGCGTAGGTCTGGTTCTCCGCCTGGATCTTCACGCCTTCCTTGGCCTCGACCGCCTGGTGCAGGCCTTCGGACCAGCGCCGGCCCGGCATCAGCCGGCCCGTGAACTCGTCGACGATGACGATCTCGTCGTTCTGCACCACGTACTGCTGGTCGCGATGGAACAGCGTGTGCGCGCGCAGCGCGGCGTTCAGGTGGTGCATCAGGATGATGTTGCCGGGCGCGTACAGGCTCTCGCCTTCGGTGAGCAGCCCCAGCCGCGTCAGGATGCCTTCGAGCTTCTCGTGGCCGGCCTCGGAGATGTGGACCTGGTGGCCCTTCTCGTCGACCCAGTAGTCGCCCTCGCCCTTTTCCTCGGCCTGCCGCGTCAGCAGCGGCGGTACCTGGTTGATGGCGCGGTAGGTATCGGTGTGATCCTCGGCCGGGCCGGAGATGATCAGCGGCGTGCGCGCCTCGTCGATCAGGATCGAGTCGACCTCGTCGACGATGGCGTAGCTGAGCCCGCGCTGGCGTCGGTCGGCCACCGCGTACTCCATGTTGTCGCGCAGGTAGTCGAAGCCGAACTCGTTGTTCGTGCCGTAGGTGATGTCGGCCGCGTAGGCGGCGAGCTTTTCCGGGGCCGATTGCTGGCTGACGACCGTGCCCACCGTCATGCCCAGGAAGCGATAGACGCGTCCCATCCACTCGGCGTCACGTGTGACCAGGTAGTCATTGACCGTGACCAGGTGCACACCCTTGCCCGTCAATGCGTTCAGGTACACCGGCAGCGTGGCCACCAGCGTCTTGCCCTCGCCCGTGCGCATCTCCGCGATCTTGCCGGCATGCAGCACCATGCCGCCGACCAGTTGCACGTCGAAGTGGCGCATGCCCAGCACGCGCTTGGCGGCCTCGCGCACGACGGCGAAGGCCTCGGGCAGCAGGTCGTCCAGCGACGTGCCGGCGGCCACGCGCTGGCGGAATTCGTCGGTCTTGGCGCGCAGGGCCTCGTCGGAGAGCGCCGAGATCTCCGGCTCGAGCGCGTTGATGCGCGCGACGTCGCGTTGGTAGGTCTTGAGCAGCCGGTCGTTGCGGCTGCCGAAAATCTTGGTCAATACACCGGAGATCATGCGCGGATCATTCGCCAGAGGGGCCGCGCAGCTGCGCCGACACCCGGAAGTCAGGACGGTTTGCCAACGCCGGCTCCGACCACCCGAAGCAGCCGCTAAGGCGTTGTGCAAAAACGGAAATTATGTCACAGGGGGTGGATCACCCCGCCCTGTGGAAACCTCGGAACTCCTGTGGATGCCGCCGCGAATCCGCGGGAAATCCGCGAACCCGGCGCCGGCTACTTGGGGGCGGCGCCGACGTTGGCAAGCAGCGGCGCGCCCTTGGCGAACAGGAACTTGTTCGGGTTCTGCGCAACGCCCTTCGAATGCACTTCGAAGTGCAGGTGCGGCCCGGTGGAGCGCCCGGTGGTGCCGACCTCGGCGATCTTGTGGCCGCTCCTGACGATCTCGCCGGCCTTCACCAGCAGTCGGCTGGCGTGCGCATAGCGCGTCATCAACTGGTTGCCGTGGTCGATCTCGACCACGTTGCCGTAGACCGGGTGCAGTTCCGCGGCGACGACCACGCCGCCGGCCGCCGCGTGGATCGGCGTGCCGACCGGCGCGGCGAAATCGATGCCGTCGTGGCGCGCCATTTCGCCGGAGAAAGGATCGGTGCGCCAGCCGAAGCCCGAGCCGACGTAGCCGTCGGCCACCGGCGCGCTGCCCGGCAGCAGCGCCTGCCGCACCTGCTGCGCATGCATCTCCGATTCCACCACCGTCAGGAAATCGCTGCGCTGCTCGACGCTGCGCGTCAGGCCCTGCAGCTCGGCTTCGAGTTCGCTGATGCTCATCGCCACGCCGGCCTGCGCCGGTGCGCCGCCCCGTCCGGGCAATGCGGCGGGCAGTTCCTTGAAGCGGAATTCCTCGGGCCGGATGCCGGCCGCGCGCGCCACGCGCTCGCCGAGCACGTCCAGCCGCAGCAGTTGCGCCTGCACCTCGCCGAGCTGACGCGCCATGGCCAGCACGTTGTCGCGGACGAACTGTTCCTTGCGCTCGGTCTGGTCGCGCGTGACAAGGGCGATAACATCGGACACGATCGGCAGCGGCATGAAGCTCGCTGCGCGCACCGTCAGCAGGGAGAAGGCCGTGGACAGCACGAGCACGGCTGCGACGAGCAGCAACGCCAGCGCGGCGAGGTGCCGGCGACGGACCGTCAGCGTGCGCGCCCGCGACAGGCGCTGGTCGACCAGGATGATCTGCACTGCGACTACCCCCTCTTGCCCTGCCTTGCCCGCGGCACGCTGTTGCGGCTGTTGCGCGCGGAGGCATGCCCATGTCTGACCGCCATCCTCATTCCCGCGACCCTCGCCCCGTTGCCGATGCGCTGCGCGACGCTCCGGGCGCTGCCGCACTGCTGGCGCGCTGTGAAGCGTCCGCACGCATCGGCCGTCTGCTGCAGCCCTTGCTGCGTCCGGTCGCGCCCGGCCTGGACCTGCAGGCGCCCGGCCGCTGCGAACTGCGCGACGGTGTGCTGTGGATCGCGGTGCATTCGGCCGCCGAGTCCGCGAAGCTGCGCCAGGCGGCGCCCCGGCTGCTCGCGGCCCTCAGTGCCGACGGGAGTGCAGTGTACGAACTGCGCACGCGCGTACAACCCGCCTCCACGTCTTACCCTGTGGATGGGACGGGAGATCCCTCAAGTTATGAGGCAGCTCAACAAGGCCTGCCTTTTCCGCCGATCACCCGGCGCTCGGCCGAGGCCGTCGCTGCAGCGGCGGCGCCGATGGCGGACTCGCCGCTGCAGCGGGCGCTGGCCCGGCTGGCACGCACTTTGAAGCGGCGCAGCGGGGACGTTGGTCCGAGTTGAGGCGCGGTCATTCCCGCGCCACCCGCTTTCGCGCGGGCAAGATCGCGCGGAAGACAGCACTCGAGTTCGTCGGCCCGGCGCCCAAGTTCACGTTGCGCCTCGAAATTGGATCCCGGCCTTCGCCGGGATGACGACGCAGGAGCGAATTCGTCGCCTTGTCAGGCCGGCTGCGCCTGCAGCTGGAATGCGGCGGGCGCTTCGCGTTCATCCGTGAAGCTGACCACGTCCCACGCCGTCTCGTCGGCCACCAGCGCGCGCAGCAGCCGGTTGTTGATCGCATGGCCGGACTTGTGCGCCGAGTAGCTGGCGAGCAGCGGCCGTCCCAGCGCCGACAGGTCGCCGATCGCGTCGAGGATCTTGTGCTTGGCGAACTCGTCGCCGGCGCGCAGCCCGTCGGTGTTGAGCACGCGGTACTCGTCCATGACGATCGCGTTCTCGAAGGTGCCGCCCATCGCCAGGCCATTGGCGCGCAGCGCTTCCACTTCGTTGACGAAACCGAAGGTGCGCGCCCGCGCGACTTCCTTCACGTACGAGTCGTGTGCGAAATCGACCTCGACGACCTGCTCGGTCGCGTCGATGGCCGGATGCCGGAAGTCGATGGAAAAGCGCAGCCGATAGCCGAAGTGCGGCTCGAGCTTCGCCCACTTGTCGCCATCGGCGATCTGCACGGGCTTCAGCACGCGCACGAAGCGGCGCGGCGCATTCAGCTCCTCGATGCCCGCGGCCTGCAGCAGGAACACGAAGCTCGCCGCGCTGCCGTCCATGATCGGGATCTCGGCGGCATCGACGTCGATGTAGGCGTTGTCGATGCCCAGGCCCGCCAACGCGCTCATCATGTGCTCGATGGTGGCGATGCGCACGTCTGGGCGGCCGGGCGCGCCGAGGGTGGTCGCCATGCGCGTGTCGACCACCGCCTCGGGCGACAGCCGGATGTCCACCGGCGGATCGAGATCGACGCGGCGGAACATGATGCCGGTGTCGGCGGCGGCCGGCCGCAGCACCAGTTCCACCTTGGTGCCGGAATGCAGGCCGATGCCGACCGTGCGGGCGATCTGCTTCAGGGTGCGCTGTCTGAGCATGAGTGACATTTTATCCGTGTCCGTTGCAGCCATTGACCGGATCGTCCGATCGATGGTGCGTTGCCTCTGGCCGGCCAGCGGCTCTGCCGTCAGAATCGGCGCCCCGCCGCCCGGCCTGCACTCCCGTGACCGATCCCGAACCCTCTGAGTTGCCTGCGTCGGCACACCCCGTACCGGCTGCGTCGCCCTTCCCCGCGATCCGCGCAGTTCCCCTGGCCGCGCCGTTCCGCTGGCTGGCGCGCGGAGCCTCCGACCTGCGACGCGCCCCACCGCCAGCCTCGCGTACAGGCTGGTGTTCGCGCTGATGCTCGCGATGATCGTCGTGGTGTTCCAGGGGCGTACGAGTACACGTCGGCGCTGATTGCCGGATTCCTGCTGGTAGGCCCGTTCCTCGCGGCCTGTACGACATCAGCCGCCGCCTGGAGCACGAACACGCGGCGCGCTTCGCGGACACGACCCGCGCCTGGCGCAGCAACCTCGGCGCCTTCAGCCTGTTTGCGCTGGGGCTCACGATCCTGATGCTGATCTGGGCGCGCGCGGCGCTGGTGACCTTCGCGTTGTTCTTCTCCACCGGCATGCCGACGCTCGAAGGCTTCCTGTCGCAGGTGCTGAGCATCGAACACATCGATTTCGTGCTGACCTATCTGGCGGTGGGCGGACTGTTCGCGGCGATCGTCTTCGCGGTCAGCGTCGTGTCGGTGCCGATGATGCTCGACCGCGGCACCGACACCATCGTCGCCGCCATCACCAGCGTGCGCGCGCTGCTTGCCAACCCGCTGCCGCTGGCCCTGTGGGCGTTCCTGATCGTGGTCATCGTCGGCCTGGGTTTCGCCACCGCGTTCATCGGCCTGGTGGTCGCGGTGCCGTTGATCGGCCATGCGACGTGGCACGCGTATCGCGATCTGGTCGGGCCGCCGTCGAGCGTGGAGTAGGAAATTGGGTCCCCGCCTTCGCGGGGACGACGACACACTTCCGTCGCCCCGGCGAAGGCCGGGGCCCAATTTTTCCGACCGGCGTCAGTCCGCCTGCTTCCGCAGGAACGCCGGGATGTCGTAGCGATCACTGCTGCTCTCCTCGATCGCCGACATGCGGTTCTGCGCCACTTCGCGCTGGCGCCAGATGGCGGGCGTATCGAGGTGGGCGTATTCGCCGCCGCCGGCCGCAGCAGCCGTTGCGTCCTTCGCCGGCGTCACCATCAGCGGCACGTTGTCGGTGCCGGTGCGCACCACCGTGAACGGCGTGTTCTGCTTCTTCGCCGACGAACGTCCCAGCCCGGTCGCGACCACGGTCACGCGCAGCGCGTCGCCGATCGCCTCGTCGCACACCGTGCCGAAGATCACGGTCGCGTCCTCTGCAGCGAAGGCGCGGATCGTGTTCATCACCTCGCGCGTCTCCTTCATCTTCAGCGACGACGACGCGGTGATGTTGACCAGCACGCCGCGCGCGTTCGACAGGTCGACGCCTTCCAGCAGCGGGCTCGCGACCGCCTGCTCGGCGGCGATGCGCGCGCGGTCGAGTCCGGACGACGTCGCCGTGCCCATCATCGCCTTGCCGTGCTCGCTCATCACCGTCTTCACGTCCTCGAAGTCGACGTTGACCAGGCCCGGCACGTTGATGATCTCGGCGATGCCGGCGCAGGCGTTGTGCAGCACGTCGTCGGCGGCGCGGAAGCAGTCGGCCATCTCCGCGTCCTCGCCCATCACCTCTTCCAGCTTGTTGTTGAGGATGACGATCAGCGAGTGCACCGAGGCCTCGAGCTCGGCGAGGCCGTTCTCGGCGACCTTCATGCGCTTCGGCCCCTCGAACTCGAAGGGCTTGGACACGACGGCCACCGTCAGGATGCCGAGTTCCTTGGCGATTTCCGCCACCACCGGCGCCGCGCCCGTGCCGGTGCCGCCGCCCATGCCCGCGGTGATGAACACCATGTGAGCGCCGCGCAGCGCGTCGGCGATGCGCTCGCGCGCTTCCTCCGCCGACTGGCGGCCGGCCTCGGGCCGGCTGCCTGCGCCCAGCCCGGTCTTGCCGAGCTGCAGCACGTTCTTCGACGACGAGCGCGCCAGCGCCTGGTGGTCCGTGTTCGCGCACACGAACTCCACGCCCTGCACGCCGCGGCGGATCATGTGCTCGACCGCGTTGCCGCCGGCCCCGCCCACGCCCACCACCTTGATGATCGTCCCGCGCGTTTCGGTCTCGAGTATCTCGAAATTCATCTGCCTGGCTCCTTCGGTTTCGATTGCGTCGACTTCGCTTCATCGAAGCGCGCAAGGCCAAAAGCGCTGCTGCATGGACGCGCTTGGCATTGCACGCTCGCCTCTTCACCACACTCAGAAATTGCCCACCACCCACTCCTTCATGCGCTTCAGCGTCGAGGTGAACGACCCCGTCGCCTGCGCGATCTTCCGGCCCCGCTGGCGCTGCGCGTGCGCTTCCGCGAGCAGGCCCATCGCCGTCGCGAAGCGCGGGTTGCGCACCACGTCCGCCAGCGCCCCGTCGTACTGCGGCCAGCCGATGCGCGCCGGCTTCAGGAACACGTCTTCGGCGAGTTCGGTCATGCCCGGCAGCAAACTGGTGCCGCCGGTCAGCACGATCCCCGACGACAGCAGTTCCTCGTAGCCCGACTCGCGGATCACCTGCTGGGTCAGCGTGAACAGTTCCTCGACGCGCGGCTCGATGACGGCCGCCAGCGACTGCCGCGACAGCAGCCGCGGCCCGCGATCGCCCAGGCCGGGGATCTCGATCTTCTCGTTCGGATCGGCCAGCACTTCCTTGGCCACGCCCCAGCGCAGCTTGATTTCCTCGGCATCCGGGATCGGCGTGCGCAGCGCCATCGCGATGTCGTTGGTGATCATGTCGCCGGCGATCGGGATGATCGCGGTGTGCCGGATCGCGCCACCGGTGAAGATGGCGATGTCGCTGGTGCCGCCGCCGATGTCGATCAGCGCGACGCCGAGTTCCTTCTCGTCGCTGGTCAGCACCGACAGCGACGAGGCAAGCGGCTGCAGGATCAGGTCCTGCACCTCCAGCCCGCAGCGGCGCACGCACTTGATGATGTTCTGCGCGGCCGACACCGCGCCGGTCACGATGTGGACGCGCACCTCGAGCCGCACGCCGCTCATGCCGATCGGTTCGCGGATGTCCTCCTGTCCGTCGACGATGAACTCCTGCGTCAGCACGTGCAGCACCTGCTGGTCGGTCGGGATGTTGATGGCCTTGGCCGTCTCGATCACGCGCGCGACGTCGCTGGCCGACACTTCGCGGTCCTTGATCGCCACCATGCCGCTGGAGTTGAAGCTCTTGATGTGGCTGCCCGCGATGCCGGTGAAGGCCTCCTTGATCTGGCAGGCGGCCATCAGCTCGGCCTCCTCCAGCGCGCGGCGTATCGACTGCACCGTCGACTCGATGTTGACCACCACGCCCTTGCGCAGCCCCTGTGACGCGGCCTGGCCCAGGCCGATGACCTGGAAGCGGCCGTCGGGCAGGGCCTCGGCAACGGCCACCACCACCTTGGAAGTGCCGATGTCGAGTCCGACGATCAGGTCTTTGGTTTCGGTTCTCATCGTGGCGGGCTCGACGGGGCTCGTGGTGTCGGTGGCTTGCGTGCAGACGTGGCGGCGATGCCGTTGGCGTAGCGCGCATCGATGCGCTCCGGCATGCCGCCGGTGCGCACCATCATCAGCGGCACGGCGGCGACGACGTCGGCCATGCGGCGTGTAACGGCATCGGGCGTGTCGTCGCGGCCGAGTTCGACGCGCGTCGATTCGCCCGCCCCGCTGGCGACGACGGCCCACGAACGGCGGTCGGACACTTCGACGGCATCGACCGTCAGCGTCAGCGGCGCGAGCTGCGCAGCGAAATCGCGATAGCGTGTGGCAATGGCCGGCGCGGCATCGTCGGGGCCCTCGAGCTCCGGCAACGGGCCATCGATCTCGGCCTCCGCGACGTTCGCGACGAACAGCGTTCCGGCATCGGACAGCAGGCGCCCATCGGCCCACGCGCCGAGGGCGCGGTGTTCGCGCAGCGTCACCTGCAGTCGGTTCGGCCAGACGCGGCGCACCGAGGCCTGCGCAACCCAGGGCACGGACTCGAACTGCCGGCGCACGTCGTCGATGGGCATGGTGAAGTAGTTGCCGCGCAGGCGACCTGCGAGCGCCGCGCGCAGCGAAGCGGCCGTCACGTGACGCAGGCCGCCATCGGCGCCGTCGGCATCCGCGGCACTGCGCACCTCGATGCGCTTGAAGTCGAAGGCCGGCCGCTTGGCGACCCAGCGCGCCGCGGACACCAGCAGCAGCGCGATGGCCGCGAGCGCGCACAGCAGCGCGGCCGCATTCATCAGCCGTACGGATCCCGGGGCCGCGACAGTGCTGGTCACGCCGGCCTCCGGTAGTCCAGCGTCGCCATGCCCAGGATGCGCAGCACAAGGTCTTCGTAACCCATGCCGGTTGCCTTCGCCGCGATCGGCACCAGCGAGTGTCCGGTCATGCCGGGCGAGGTGTTCAGTTCCAGCAGGAAGGGCTCGCCGTCGTCGCGCAGCATCACGTCGACGCGGCCCCAGCCGCGCGCACCCAGCGCGCGGTAAGCGTCGACGCACAGCGCCGCGATGCGCGCGGCGAGACCCGCGTCGATCGGGGCCGGACACAGGTACTTCGTGTCGTCGCTGAAGTACTTGCTGTGATAGTCGTAATTGGCCTCGGGCGCGCGGATCTCGATCAGCGGCAGCGCTTCGGCCGACGCGCCTTCACCGAGGATCGCGCAGGTGAGCTCGCGGCCGGTGACGAGTTGCTCGATCAGCACCGAATCGTCGTACTTCGTCGCGGCCTCGAAGGCCAGCGCGAGTTCGTTGCGGTCGTGGCTCGTGACCTTGGTGATGCCGATGGTCGAGCCTTCGTGCGACGGCTTGACGATCAGCCGGTCGCCGAGTTCGGCCACGATCTGCATCCAGTCCGTGTCGGCACGGCCCAGTCGGTGCAAAGGCATCGGCAGGCCCGACTGCCGCCAGATCTGCTTGGTGGTGTGCTTGTCCATCGCGTTGGCCGAGGCCTGCACGCCGCTGCCGGTGTAGGGCACCTGCAGCGTCTCGAGCACGCCCTGGATCGCGCCGTCCTCGCCGCCGCGGCCGTGCAGTGCGATGAACACGCGATCGAAGCGCGCGGCCTCCAGCTCGGCCAGCGACTGCGTGCCCGGATCGAAGGCGTGCGCATCGACGCCGCGCGCGAGCAGCGCCTTCAGCACGCCGGTGCCGGACATCATCGACACTTCGCGCTCGGACGAGTGGCCGCCGAACAGGACGCCGACCTTGCCGAAAGGCGCTGCGGTCATATGTGAGCCTCCGCGCTGCGCGCTGCGGCGCGAGCTTGCTTGGGGCGGCCCGGCGCTGCACTCATGTGAGCCTCCGCGCTGCGCGCTGCGGCGCGAGCTTGCTTGGGGCGGCCCGGCGCTGCGCTCATGTGAGCCTCCGCGCTACGCGCTGCGGCGCGAGCTTGCCGCGCTACGCGCTGCGGCGCGAGCTTGTTAGCGGTCGGCGCTGCGCTCATGTAGGCCTCCGCGCTGCGCTGCGCTCATGGGAGCCTCCGCGCTACGCGCTGCGGCGCGAGCTTTTCCTGCCTGCGCTCATTCGCCCCGCCGAGCTTCGCCGGCACCTGGCCGATCGAACCGGCGCCCATCGTGATCACCACGTCGCCGTCGCGCGCTACGTCGGCCAGCATCGCGGGCAGCTCGTCGATGGCCTCGACGAACACCGGCTCGACCTTGCCGGCCACGCGCAGCGCGCGCGCCAGCGCGCGGCCGTCGGCGGCGACGATCGGCGCTTCGCCGGCCGCGTAGACCTCGGCAAGCAGCACCGCGTCGGCCGTCGACAGCACCTTGACGAAGTCCTCGAAGCAGTCGCGCGTACGGGTGTAGCGATGCGGCTGGAAGGCCAGCACCAGCCGCCGACCCGGATACGCGCCACGCGCCGCGGCGATGGTCGCGGCCATCTCCACCGGATGGTGGCCGTAGTCGTCGATCAGCGTGTAGGTGCCGCCGCCGGACAGGGTCACATCGCCGTGGCGCGCGAAGCGCCGGCCGACGCCGGTGAAGCCCGCCAGCGCCTCGACGATCGCGGCATCGGCAACGCCGAGCTCGGTGCCGACGGCCACCGCCGCCAGCGCATTGGCGACGTTGTGCAGGCCTGGCAGGTTGAGCAGCACCGGCAGCGGCGGCAGGCCTTCACGCAGTACCGTGAAGCGCATCGACGGGCCGTCGGCCACCGCATCGACCGCTCGAATCTGCGCCTCGGCCGCGAAGCCGTAGCTCAGCACCGGCTTCGACACGAAAGGCAGGATGTCGCGCACGTGCGCGTCGTCGATGCACAGCACGGCGGAGCCGTAGAACGGCAGGCGGCCGAGGAACTCGATGAACGCCTGCTTCAGCCGCGAGAAGTCGTGGCCGTAGGTGTCCATGTGGTCGTTGTCGATGTTGGTGACCACCGCGATCACCGGCATCAGGTTCAGGAACGACGCGTCGGACTCGTCGGCCTCGACCACGATGTATTCGCCGCTGCCGAGCTTCGCGTGCGAACCCGCGGAGTTCAGCCGACCGCCGATGACGAAAGTGGGATCCAGTCCGCCCGCGGCCAGCACGCTCGCGACCAGGCTGGTGGTCGTCGTCTTGCCGTGCGTGCCGGCGATGGCGATGCCCTGCTTCAGGCGCATCAGTTCGGCGAGCATCACGGCGCGCGGCACCACCGGCACGCGCTGCGCGCGCGCGGCCATCACCTCGGGATTGCCGTGCGACACCGCGGTCGACACGACGACCGCGTCCGCGCCCGCGATGTTCGCCGCATCGTGGCCCTGCGCGATGCGCGCGCCGAGGCGCTCGAGGCGGCGCGTCACCGCGCTGCTGGCGAGATCCGAGCCGCTGACGCGGTAGCCGAGCGTCAGCAGCACCTCGGCGATGCCGCTCATGCCAGAGCCGCCGATGCCGACGAAATGGATGTGCTTGATCGCGTGCTTCACTGAGCGACCCTCTCGATCACCGCAGCCACCGTCTGCGTCGCGTCGGGCCTGCCGAGCTCGCGCGCGGCCGTGGCCATGGCGAGCAACCGATCACGAGTCAGCGATTCAAGTTCCTGCGCCAGCCGCTCGGCCGTCAGCTCACTCTGCGGCAGATGCAGCGCCGCGCCGCGCTGCGCGAGGAACTCGGCATTGCCCCGCTGGTGCTGCGTGGTCTTTGCCAGCAGCGGCACCAGGATCGACGCGATGCCGGCCGCGGCGAGCTCGGCGACCGTAATCGCGCCGGCGCGGCACAGCACCCCGTCGGCCTGCGCATAGCGCGCGGCGATGTCGTCGATGAAGGGCAGGATGTCGGCCTCGACACCGGCCGCCGCGTAGGCGGCGCGCACGGCGTCGATGTGCTGCGCACCGCACTGGTGGAGCACGCGCGGGCGACGGTCGACAGGAATCCGTGCGAGCGCGACCGGCACCGTGTCGTTCAGCACCTTCGCACCGAGACTGCCGCCCACCACCAGCAGCTGCAGCGGACCGCTGCGTCCGGCATAGCGCTGTGCCGGCGGCGCGATCGCCGCGATCTCCGCGCGCACCGGATTACCGGTGACCAGGCCCTTGCCGCCGGCCGCACGCACGGCGCCGCCGTCGAAGCCGCACAGCACGCCCGACGCCAGCGGCGTCAGCATCTTCGTCGACAGCAGCGTATCGGCATCGGCGTTCATCAGCACCAGCGGAACGCCGAGCGAACTCGCCGCCAGGCCGGCGGGCACGGCCACGTAGCCGCCGGTCGAGAAGACCACGCGCGGCCTGCGCGCACGCAGGCGGCCGCGCGCCTGCCACAGCGCGCGCAGCAGCCGGAAGCCGCCGAAGGCCAGCGTCGCGAATCCCTTGCCCCGCAGGCCGCTGAAGTCCAGCGCGTCGAAGGCGATGCCGTGCTTCTCGACCAGTCCGCGTTCCATGCCGACCTGCGTGCCCAGCCAGCTCACCGACCAGCCACGCGTGCGCAGCATCTCCGCGACCGCGAGCCCGGGCATAACGTGGCCACCGGTGCCGGCGGCCGCGACGACGAGGTGTCGCGTAACCATCGTCACGTGCGACCCCCGCGCATCAGGATCCGGTTCTCGCGATCAACGCGCAGCAGCAGCGCCATCGCGACCAGCGTCGACAGCAGCGCCGAGCCGCCGTAGCTCATCAGCGGCAACGTCAGGCCCTTGGTCGGCAGCAGGCCGGTGGCCACGCCGACGTTGATGAAGGCCTGCACGCCGATCCACAGCCCAACGCCCTGCGCGACCAGCCCCGCGTAGGTGCGCTCCAGCGCCACCGCCTGCCGGCCGATCTCGAACGCACGCTTGACCAGCCAGTAGAACAGCACGACGACAGTCAGCACGCCCACCAGCCCGAGTTCCTCGCCGAGCACGGCCAGGATGAAATCGGTATGCGCCTCGGGCAGGTAGTGCAGCTTCTCCACGCTGCCGCCGAGTCCCACGCCGAACCACTCGCCACGTCCGAAGGCGATCAGCGAATGCGACAGCTGGTAGGCCTTGCCCAGCGCGTTCGACTCGGACCACGGATCGAGGTACGCGAAGATGCGGTCGCGCCGCCACGGCGACAGCCAGATCACCGCGATGAACACCAGCGCCAGTGCGCCGGTGATGCCGGTGAAGAGCTTGCCGTTGACGCCGCCGAGGAACAGGATCCCCATGCTGATCGCGACGATGACGCCGAAGGCTCCTAGGTCCGGCTGCAGCAGCAGCAGCACGCCGACCATGCCCATCACCACGGCCATCGGCATGAAGCCCTTGGCGAAGTGGTGCATGTAGTCCTGCTTGCGCACCGTGAAGCTCGCTGCGTACAGCACGCACGCGACCTTCATCAGTTCCGACGGCTGCAGATTGAGCAGTCCCAGCGGAATCCACCGCTTCGCGCCGTTGACGCCCTTGCCGACACCCGGCACCAGCACCACCACCAGCAGCAGCATCGCTGCCGCGAACGCGAAGGGCGCGAGCCGCTGCCACACCGACATCGGCACCTGGAAGGCCGCCACGGCCACGGCCAGGGCGATGGCGAGCGACACGAGATGCCGCATCAGGAAGTGCGTCGGCGCCACGCTGAAGCGCGGCGAGTCGGCGAGCGAGATCGACGCCGAATACACCATGACGGTGCCGATCATGATCAATGCGGCCACCACGCCGATCAGCGTGCGGTCGACGCCGGGCAATGCGACATTGCGTGCGGACAGCGTGGCACCCCCGAGTCCGGCGAGTGCCATCACCGAGCCGCCGGGGCTGAACTCGGCTTCGCGGCGCGTGCGCGCGCCGGTGCGCGTCGACGGCCGCAGCGCATCGAGCCAGCGCTTCAGCATGGCTGCCCCGCTTCGGCAGCGAGTTCGCGCACGGCGTCGATAAAGACCTCGGCGCGATGCGCGTAGTTGCGGAACATGTCGAGGCTGGCGCAAGCCGGCGACAGCAGCACCGCATCGCCCGGCTGGGCCGACTGCGCGCCGCGAGCTGCACGGCCTGCGGCAGCGTCTCGGCGGCCAGCAACGGTGCGGCGACGTCGCGCAGCGCGGCGCGGATGGCGGGTGCATCGCGCCCGATCAGCACCACCGCGCGCGCATGCCGCGCCACCGGCGCGGCGAGCGGCGCGAAGTCCTGGCCCTTGCCGTCGCCGCCCAGGATCACGACCAGCCTGCGGCCTTCGGCGCCCAGGCCATCGAGCGCGGCGACGGTGGCGCCGACGTTCGTACCCTTGCTGTCGTCGAAGTACTCGACACCGGCGAGCGTCATCACCGGCTCGACGCGATGCGGCTCGCCCGCGTAATCGCGCAGCGCGTGCAGCATCGGCGCGAGCGGCAGGCCGATCGCGCGCACCAGCCCCAGTGCGGCCAGCGCATTCAGCGCGTTGTGCCGGCCGCGGATGCGCAGCGCATCGGCCGGCATCAGGCGGTGCACGTAGATCTCGACCGGCGGCGGCGGTGCGTCGGGCGCCGCCTTGCGACGACGCTGCGGCGGGCTCAGGTCCTCCGCCCACGCCAGCCACGTCATGCCGCCGTCGTCGAGCAGGCCGTAGCTGTCGGGCGTGCGCGGTGCGTCGGCGCCGAAGGTGACCACGCCGGCCTTCGCGGCCGCGGGGGTCTGACCCATGGCAGCGACGCGCGCATCGTCGCGGTTCAGCACGCGCACCGTGCCCTTCGCGAAGATGCGTTCCTTCGCTGCGGCATACGCGTCGAGATCGCCGTGCCAGTCCAGGTGATCCTGCGTGACGTTCAGCACGGCGGCGGCATCGCAGGCCAGGCTCGCTGTCGACGCGAGCTGGAAGCTCGACAGTTCCAGCACCCAGACGTCGGGCAGGTGGTCTGCGTCGAGCCGTGCGGCGAGTTCGTCGAGCGCGCCCGGCGAGATGTTGCCGGCGACCGCGACGCTGCGGTTGGCCTGGCCCACCATCAGTCCGGCGAGGCGCGTGACCGTCGTCTTGCCGTTGGTGCCGGTGACGCCGAGCACCTTCGGCGCATAGCCACGCTCTGCCTTCAGCCGTGCGAGTTCGCGGGCGAAGAGCTCGATGTCGCCGACGCATTCGATGCCCGCCTTCTTCGCCGCTGCGATCAGCGGTGCGGCTGCGGAGTGCGTCGGCGAAAGGCCCGGCGACAGCGCGAGCAGCGACACACCGTCGAGCAGGTTCGCGTCGAGTTCACCGCTGCGGAAATCGGCATCGGCACAGGCTGCGCGCAGCGCGGCGAGCTGCGGCGGCTCGGCGCGCGTGTCGGCCACGCGCAGCGTCCAGCCCTGCCGCGCCAGCCAGCGCGCCATCGCGAGGCCGCTGTCGCCGAGTCCGAGGATGAGCGCCCGTTGGGCAGGAGCCTCCGCGCTGCGCGCTGCGGCGCGAGCTTGCTCGGGACGGCCCATCGCTTCGCTCATGTGACTACCGGATCTTCAAGGTAGACAGACCGACCAGCACCAGCATCATGCTGATGATCCAGAAGCGCACGACCACCTGCGTCTCCTTCCACCCCGACAGCTCGAAGTGGTGGTGCAGCGGTGCCATGCGGAAGATGCGGCGGCCCTTCGTCCAGCGGAAGAAGGCGACCTGCATCATCACGGACACGGTCTCGACGACGAAGACTCCGCCCATGATGAACAGCACGATCTCCTGCCGCGTGATCACCGCGATCGTGCCGAGGGCTCCGCCGAGCGCCAGCGCGCCGACGTCGCCCATGAACACTTCGGCCGGATAGGCGTTGAACCAGAGGAAGGCGAGGCCCGCGCCGGCGATGGCGCCGCAGATGATGACGAGCTCGCCCGCGCCGGGGATGTACGGGAACAGCAGGTAGCGCGCGAAGTCCGCGCGGCCGACGACATAGGCGAAGACACCCAGCGCCGCGCCGACCATCACCGTCGGCATGATCGCCAGCCCGTCGAGCCCGTCAGTGAGATTGACCGCGTTGCTCGTGCCGACGATCACCAGGTACGACAGCACGATGAAGCCGAACACGCCCAGCGGATAGGCGACGTTCTTGAAGAACGGCACCAGCAGGTCCGAACGCGGCGGCAGGTCGATGTAGAAGCCGCTCTGCACCCACAGCCGCATCAGCTCGATCACCTTGTCGTTCGACGGCGCGGCGATCGCGAAGGCCAGGTAGAACGCCGCGCCCAGTCCGATCAGCGACTGCCAGAAGTACTTCTCCTTCGCGCTCATGCCCTTCGGATTGCGGTGCACGACCTTGCGGTAGTCGTCGACCCAGCCGATCCAGCCGAAACCGAGCGTGACGATCAGCACGACCCAGATGAAGCGGTTCTGCAGGTCGGCCCACAGCAGCGTCGTGATCCCGATCGAAATCAGGATCAGCGCACCGCCCATGGTCGGCGTGCCGGTCTTGGTCAGGTGCGTCTGCGGACCGTCGCTGCGCACGGCCTGCCCGATCTTCAGCTCCGCCAGTCGCCGGATCACGCGCGGGCCGGCCAGCAGGCCGATCAGCATCGCGGTCGCCGCGGCCAGCACGGCGCGCAGCGTCAGGTACGAGAACACGTTGAATCCGCGGATGTCCTGCGCCAGCCATTCGGTGAGTTCCAGCAGCATCAGTGCGTCCCGTGCGCGGCCGCGCCCGTATGGTTTGCGCCAGCCAGCGCCTGCACCACGCGTTCCATCTTCATGAAACGCGAGCCCTTGACCAGCACCGTACCCTGCGGGCCGAGGCTGTCGCGCAGCGCCGCGAGCAGCGCGTCGACGTCGCGGAAATGCATGGCGCCCGCGCCGAAGGCCGCCGCGGTCTGCGCGCTCTGCTCCCCGAGCGCGTAGAGGGCGTCGATGCCGCGTTCGCGCGCAAAGGCGCCGATCTCGCGATGAAACTCGGGACCACGGTCGCCGACTTCACCCATGTCGCCGAGCACCAGCAGGCGCGGCGCCGGCTCGGCAGCGAGTACGGTGATCGCCGCGCGCACCGAGTCGGGGTTCGCGTTGTAGGTGTCGTCGATCAGCACGGCGCCGGCGCTTGCCCGCAGCCGCACGCCGCGGCCGGCGACCGGCGCGAACGCCGCCAGACCCGACGCGATGGCGCGCGGCTCGACGCCGATGGCCAGGGCGCACGCAGCCGCGGCCAGCGCGTTGCGGACGTTGTGCTCGCCGCCGACGCCCAGCGCGACGTCGACGAGGCCTGCGGGCGTCGCCATCGACACACTCGCTCCGCCCGTCGCCGGCTTCCAGGTCGCGGTGACCACTGCATAGGCTTCCAGAGCGAAGTCCACGACGCGGCGCGTACCGGCGATGCGGCGCCAGGTCGCGACACAGTCGTCGTCGGCAGTGAACACCGCCGCGCCGTCATCCGAGAGCGCGGCGATCACTTCGCCGTTTTCCAGCGCAGTGGCCTCCACCGACTGCATGAACTCCTGGTGCTCGCGCTGCGCGTTGTTCACCAGCGCGACTGTCGGCCGCACCCAGTCGGCCAGCAGCGCGATCTCGCCCGGATGGTTCATGCCGAGTTCGAACACCGCGGCCTTGTGCTGGCGCGTCAGCTGCCACAGCATCAGCGGCACGCCGATCTCGTTGTTCAGGTTGCCGCGCGTGGCGAGCCGCGCCTTCTCGCCGAAGGCCTGCGCGAGGATCGCCGCGATCATCTGCGTGACCGTGGTCTTGCCGTTGCTGCCGGTCACCGCGATCAGCGGCAGGTTGAAGCGCGCGCGCCAGGGCGCGCGCCGGCGCCCCAGCGCGCGCCGCGCATCGGCGACGACCACCTGCGGCACGTCGATCGACAGTTCGCGCTCGACCAGCAGCGCCGCGGCGCCGCGCTCGACGGCCGCCTGCGCGTAGTCATGCCCGTCGAATCGATCGCCGCGCAGCGCGACGAACAGCGCCCCGAGCGCGATCGTGCGCGTGTCCGTGGAGACGCTCGAAAAGCCCGCGCGCGGGTCGCCTGCACCCACGACTCGCTGCGCGCCTACCGCGCGCGCGAATTCGTCGATGCTCATCAGCATCGTGCCGTCGCCGGCAGCGCGGCCCTGGCGGGCGGGCAAGGCCGCGGTCATCGCTCTGTCTCCGCACTGCACGATCGACTCATGCCGCCCTCGCCATCAGCGCCGTGCGCGCATGCTCGACGTCGGAAAACGGGCGCTTCTCGCTGCCGATGATCTGGTAATCCTCATGGCCCTTGCCGGCGATCAGCACGACGTCGTTCGCGGCCGCGCGCGCGATGGCGGTGGCGATCGCCGATGCGCGATCGACGTCGCGCAGCAGTTCGCGCGCCTGCGCGGCACCGGCGGCCACCTGCGCGACGATCGCGTCGGGATCCTCACTGCGTGGGTTGTCGCTGGTGATCATGACCACATCGGCGCCGGCCGCTGCCGCTGCACCCATCGGTGCGCGCTTGCCGGGATCGCGATCGCCGCCGGCACCGAACACGGCCCACAGCCGGCCGGTGCGCGCCTGCACCAGCGGGCGCAGCGCGGCGATCGCCTGGGTCAGCGCGTCGGGCGTGTGCGCGTAGTCGACCACGACCAGCGGCGCGCCCGCGACGGCGATGCGCTGCATGCGCCCGGGCGGCGGCACGAGCTGCGGCAGCAGTGCCGCGGCCTTGCCGGCATCGATGCCGCAGGCGAGCGCGACTCCGGCGACTGCGAGCAGGTTGGCGACGTTGAAGTGGCCGACCAGCGGCACCTCGACCGCGTGCGTGCGGCCATCGGCGCGCAGTTCGAAGGCCAGGCCGTCGGCGGTGGCGCGGATCGCGTGCGCCGTCACGCGCGGTGCAATCGCGCCGAGCTGTGCTGCGACGCCGGCGCTGAAGCCGATGATCACCGGCCGCTCACCCGCGGGCCGCTGCTGCAGGCGTTCGGCGAGACGGCGGCCGGCGGCATCGTCGAGGTTGACCACCGCATGCGTCAGTCCCGGCCAGTCGAAGAGCTTTGCCTTCGCCGCCTCGTAGCGCTGCATCGAACCGTGGAAATCGAGGTGGTCGCGCGTCAGGTTGGTGAACACGGCGACGTCGAAGTGCATGCCGTCGACGCGGTGCTGTTCGAGCCCTATCGACGACACCTCCATCGCGACCGCCTGCGCGCCCGCATCGCGCAGCGCGCGCAGTTCGCGTTGCAGCGCCACTGCATCGGGCGTGGTCAGGTCGCTCGCGGCGAGATCGCCCGGAAAGCCGATGCCCACCGTGCCGATCACCGCGCAGCGCTCGCCGGACCGCGACAGCAGCTGCGCGACCCACTGGCTGCACGAGGTCTTGCCGTTGGTGCCGGTGACGGCGATCGCCGTCATGTGCGCGCTCGGATCGCCGTAGAAGGCGGCGGCGAGTGCGCCGAGATGCTGCCGCAGCGCCGTCACCGCGCAGACGGGTATCGGCTGCTCGGTGTCGACCCAGCCATCGGCGTCGACCAGCGCCGCCGCCGCGCCGCGCTCGACGGCGTCGGCCAGATGAGCGCGGCCATCGGTGCGCGCACCGCGCACGCCGACGAACACGTCGCCGCGCCGTACGCTGCGGCTGTCGAGCCGCAGATGGCCGCCCGGTGCCACGGGCGCCAGCCAGGCCAGCGCTTCGCGCACGCTGCCGGCGGCCGAGTTCATCGTGGTCGTCATTGCGCGGCGGTCGCCTGCAACGTGGACGCGCCCGCCGGCTGGCGCAGCGCCAGCAGGGACTTCGGCTCTTCCAGCGGCCCGTCGGGCGCGACCTGCAGCGTGCGCAGCGACGCTGCGGCGATCTGCGCGAACGCGGGCGCCGCCACCAGGCCGCCGTAGTACATGTCGCCCGCCGGCTCGTCGATCATCACCGCGATCACGATGCGCGGGTCCGATACGGGCGCAAAGCCGACGAAGGACGACACGTATTCCTTCACGTACTGGCCGTTGCGGATCTTGCGCGCCGTGCCGGTCTTGCCGGCGACGCGGTAGCCGGCGATGCGCGCCTGCGGCGCGGTGCCGGCGTCGGCAACCGCCATCTCCAGCATGCGGCGCATCGCGCGCGTCGTTTCGGGCGACAGCACGCGCACGGCCGGCGGCGGCGTGTCGACGCGCGTCAGCGTGAGCGGCACCATCTCGCCGTCGCGCGCCAGCGCCGAGTAGGCGCGCGCGAGCTGCACCAGCGTGACGGACACGCCATGCCCGTACGAGATCGTTGCCTGCTCGATCGGCCGCCAGCTCTTCGCGGGCCGCAGACGGCCGGCCACTGCGCCGGGGAAACCCAGCCGCGGCGCCTGGCCGAAGCCGAACGCGGTATAGCTGTCCCACAGCGCCTGCGCCGGCAGTTCGAGCGCGATCTTCGCGGTGCCGACGTTGCTCGACTTCGCGACCACTTCCTCGACGGTGAGCAGGCCATGCGGATGCGCGTCGCCGATCGTGCGATCGCCGATGGTCATGCGCCCGGGCGCGGTCTGGATCTTCGTATCCGGCCTGACCTTGCCGAGGTCGATCGCGGTCGCGACCGCGAAGGGCTTCAGCGTCGAACCCGGCTCGAAGGTGTCGGTGATCACGCGGTTGCGGATCGCATCGCCCGACAGCCGGCCGCGCTGGTTCGGGTCGTAGGTGGGCCAGTTGGCCAGCGCCAGCACCTCGCCCGTGTGCACGTCGAGCACCAGCGCCGCGCCCGCCTTCGCGTTGTGCCGGTCGACCGCCGCCTTCAGCGCCGAGAACGCGATGTACTGCACGCGGCTGTCGATCGACAGCGCCACGTCGCGGCCGTCCACCGGCTCGCGGAACCACGCGTCGTCGACGATGCGGCCCAGCCGGTCCTTGATGACGCGGCGGCTGCCGGCGCGCCCCGCGAGATCGGCCTCATGTGCGAGCTCGATGCCTTCCTGGCCGCGATCCTCGACGTTGGTGAAGCCCACCACGTGCGCGCTGGTCGGCCCTTCGGGATAGTGGCGCTTGAACTCTCGGCTCGAGTGGATGCCGGCGATCTTCAGCGCAGCGATGCGCTCGGCCACGTCGACATCGACCTGGCGGTGCAGATAGACGAAGCCGCGGTCTTCCGCGAGGCGCCGCTTCAGGTCGGCCAGATTGACGTCGAGCAGCTTCGCCAGCTGCACGAGTTGCTCGGGTGTCGCGTCGACATCATCCGGGATCGCCCAGATCGCGCGCGCCGGCACCGACGAGGCCAGCACCACGCCGTTGCGATCGGTGACGCGCCCGCGCGTGGCGGGAATCTCGAGCGTGCGCGCGTAGCGCGCCTCGCCCTGCCGCTGCAGGAACTGTGTGCTGACGCCGCCCATCAGGTAGAACGCGCGTCCGCCGAGCGCGACGAAGCCGACGAACAGGCCGAACAGCAGCAGCTTCGAACGCCACGCCGGCAGCGCCACCGTCAGCAGCGGATGGCCGCCCGCGCTGCGCTCGCGGCGCGCATCGGCGCCTCGCTTGCCGGTGCGCGATCCCGAGTCGCGGTCGGAGCGACGCGCGGAGACCTTCACTTGCGCGCTCCGGGCGCCAGCGGCGCGGCAGCGCTCGCCTCCGGCACGTTCAGGTAGACGGTGCGACCGGGCTCCGCCGCGCGGAAGCCGAGCTTCAAGGCCGCGCGTTCGACGGCGGCGGGCTGCGCGAGGCGCGCCTGTTCGATGGTCAGGCGTTCATAGTCGACGTCGAGCTGCCGCGCCTCCTGCTGCGCGCTGTCCAGGTCGACGAACAGCGACCGCGTACGGTGCTGCGCCGTGACCAGCCCCAGCGCGGAGCCGAACAGCAGCAGGGCGACGATGATCATCAGTGCGCGGCGGATCATCGATGAAACTCCGGCCACGCGGCGGTCGTCCGCTCAGCCACCCGCATCACCGCCGACCGCGCCCGTGGGTTCGCAGCGACTTCCGCGTCGTCGGCGCGCACGCGCGCGATGGCATTCAACCGAGGCGCAGGCAACTCGTCGGCACGCAGCGGCAGCGCACGCGCGCCGGGCTCCGCGCGTTCCGGATGCGCGTGCGCATCGATGAAGCGCTTGACGATGCGGTCCTCCAGCGAATGGAAGCTGATCACCACCAGTCGCCCGCCGGTCCGCAGGCTGCGCGCCGCCTGTTCGAGCACTAGCGCCAATTCCTCAAGCTCTTGATTGACGTGAATCCGTACAGCCTGAAAGCTCCGCGTGGCCGGATGCTGGGCCCCGTCCGCGCGGCTCTTGCCGGGGATCGCGCCTGCCACGACCGCGGCAAGGTCCCCGGTGCCGGTGAGCGGCCGCCCAGCCTCGCGGCGAGCCACAATCGCCTTTGCAATCGATGCAGCAAACCGTTCTTCCCCATAGTCGCGGATCACCCTGGTGAGTTCAGCGGCCGATGCCCGTTGCAGCCATTGCGCGGCGGTCTCGCCGCGCGATGGGTCCATGCGCATGTCGAGCGGTCCGTCGCCGCGCCACGAGAAGCCGCGCGCGGCCTCGTCGATCTGCGGCGACGACACGCCCAGGTCCAGCAGCACGCCGTCCACCGCGGCGATGCCCAGCGCCGCGAGCGTGGACTGCAGCCGTGAAAAGGACGTGTGCTCGATGTGAAGGCGCGGATCGGCCAGCGCCGCAGCCGATGCCACGGCGGCCGGGTCGCGATCCAGCGCGATCAGCCGCCCCTGCGGCGACAGGCGCTGCAGGATCAGGCGTGAATGCCCGCCGCGGCCGAAGGTCGCATCGACATAGGTGCCGCCCGCATCGACGAGCAGTTGCTCGACGGCCGGCAGCGCCAGCACGGTGCGATGCGCGCGCGCCGACTCGGAGGAGGCCGAAGTCATTCACGTCAGAACGTGAAGCCCGCCGCGGCGTCGGGCAGCCCGTCGGCGAGCGCGGCGCGCTCGTGTTCGGCCAGGCGCGCGACGTCCCACAGTTCGAAGTGCGCGCCCATGCCGAGCAGCATCACGTCGCGCTCGGTGCCCGGCGGCGCGCGCAGTTCCGCGGCGACCAGCACGCGGCCCGCGCTGTCGAGTTCCGCGTCCTGCGCGCTGCCCAGCAGCAGGCGCTGCAGTGCGCGCGCAGCGTAGGGCAGCTGCGCGATCTGTTCGCGGCGCGACTCCCACGCGGGACGCGGATACACGAGCAGGCAACCATCGGGATGCCGGGTCAGCGTCAGCCGGCCTTCGCAGCCGGCGGCGAGCGCGTCGCGATGCCGGGCCGGCATCGACAGGCGACCCTTGCCATCCAGCGTCAGTTGGGCAGCACCCTGGAACATCCCCACACAGCAGCTAACCTAGTATTTGCAATACTTTTTACGGTAGCGAACACTAACTAGCCCACTGTCTCCCACAATTTCACACGGGGCGCCACTGTATCCCAGCGCGCGCGCGGAGGTCAAGGAGAAAGGGCGGGATTTTTCAATGACAACAAGGACTTAGCGCATGAATTTAGCGCGATTTCCATGCCAAATCCTGCGTGAATTGAAGGATTTAGCTACGAGACTGCAAGTGAAACCTCAGGAAATGAGGACGCTGATCGTGAACACTGCCGCACCGCAGCAGTCCTGATAGCCATGCACTATCGAATCAGCACCGGAGAGAAAAGCAAAGTCCGCCTGTAGGCCGGATCCTGTTCGCTGCGCTCGCGCGCGGCGTGACGATCATTCATCTGGGCCGCTGGTCGCCCAGCGGCTCGAGCCACCTACCCGCGGCCTCTCCGAGCAGGATCGACGGCCGCCTATTTGGTGTTGCTCCGCGTAGAGATTGCCCGTTTCACCCGAACTGAATCGGCTCGTCTCTGCTGCTCTGATCCTCACCTCACGGTGGGCAGGCGTTACCTGCTACGCCGCTCTGCGGAGTCCGGACCTTCCTCGATGCTGCACGAGGCAGCGCCGCGATCGTCCGGCGGACTTTGCGACGTGCATTTTAGGCGAGGAGTGCCGCTTTCGCGCGCTTATCCGGGCAAGCGTGGCGCGCCGGCTCGCGTAGCGTTTCACGTTCGCTGCCGCATTCCGCCAGAATCACGCCGTGACCGCCGATCCGACCACCACACCCCGCCTGATCGTCGTCGAGGACTCCGAACTCGACTACGAACTGCTGCTCGCCACGCTGATGCGCGAGGGCATGCGGCCGCGGGCGGTGCGCGTCGAGGACGAGGCCGGCATGCGCGATGCATTTGCCGCGGGCGACGTCGATGCGGTCATCACCGACCACAACCTGCCCCGCTTCGATTCCTTCGCATCGCTGAAGGTGGCGAAGAACGTCGATCCCGACATGCCGGTCATCGTGCTGTCGGGCGAGATGTCCGAGGAACTCGCGGTAGCGTCGCTGCACGCGGGCGCCGACGACTTCGTGCTGAAGACGCGCATGTTCCGCATCGCGGCCGCCCTGCAGCACAGCCTGCGCGCCGCCCGCGCGCGCCGCGACGCGCGCGCGAACGCCAATGCGCTGGTGAAGAGCGAGCAGAAGCTGCATGCGCTGACGCAGCACCTGGAGCGCGCGAAGGAAGAGGAGCGCCGCGCGATCGCGCAGGAGATCCACGACGACATCGGCGGCGCGCTGACCGCGCTGAAGTTCGAGATCGTGCGCCTGACGCGCGAACTCGCGGCCGATGCGCAGTACGCCCAGCACGCGCAGCGCATGTCGGTGATCCAGGAACTGCTGGAATCGGCCGTGGTCGCCACGCACCGCATCCAGCACGCGCTGCGGCCCGCGGTGCTCGATGCCGGACTGGTCGCCGCACTGGAATGGCTGGCGCGCGGCTTCGGCGAACGCACGGGCCTACCGATCGACTTCCGCGCCAACCGCGACGAGTTCGACATCGCGCCCGATCGCGCGGCAGCGCTGTATCGCGTCGCGCAGGAAGCCTTGACCAATGTGCGCAAGCACGCCAACGCGCAGCGCGTGCACGTGCAGCTCTTCGCGCTCGACGACGAAGTGACGCTCGAGATCGCCGACGACGGCGCGGGCTTCGAGCCCGACAGCCTGACGGTCACGCCCGGCTTCGGCGTGCGCGGGCTGATCGAACGCGCGCGCGGCCTCGACGGCTGGGCCGAGGTGTCGTCGTTGCCGGGGCGCGGCACCACCGTGATGTTCTCGATACCGCCGCAGCCGCCGCCGCGCACAGCGGCGACCGCGTCCGCGGACGCACCACAGGAGGACCCGCATGCCGGTTAGATTGATCGTCGTCGACGATCACGCCATCGTCCGTCGCGGCATTGTGCAGGTGCTGTCCGACCATCCGGACGTGCAGATCGTCGCCGAAGCCGCCGACTACGGCCAGCTGCGCGCCGCGCTGAAGCAGCACGGCGAGCCCGACGTGCTGGTGATGGACGTCGGCCTGCCGGGCAAGAACGGCATCGACATCCTGAAGTCGCTGAAGGAAGAGTACCCGCGGCTGAAGGTGCTGATGGTCAGCATGTATCCCGAGGACCAGTACGCCGTGCGCGCGTTCCGCGCCGGCGCCTATGGCTATCTCAACAAGGCGAGCGCGCCCGACAAGCTGCTCGAGGCGCTCGGCATGGTGATCGCGGGTCGCAAGTACGTGACACCCGAGATCGCGCAGGCGCTGATCGAGAACCTGAACGCGCCCGCGGAAACGGTGGCGCCGCACGAGAAGCTGTCCGACCGCGAGTTCCAGACGCTGAAGCTGATGGCGTCGGGCAAGCGCCTGTCCGACATCGCCGAGGAACTCGCGCTCAGCCCCAAGACCGTCAGCGTCTACCGCGCGCGCATCCTGGAGAAGATGGGGATGTCGAACAATGCGGAGCTCACGCACTACGCGATCAAGAACGGGCTGGTCGAATAGCGTGCACGCTCGCCGTCCACGCACAGGGCCGCCGGCGCCGCCGGGCCATGGCTTCACGCTGATCGAGCTGATGGTGGTGGTGGCGATCATCGCCATCCTTGCGTTGATGGCCGTTCCGCTCAACACCGACAAGCTCGTGCGCGAACAGGTGGTCGAGGCGATGAAGCTGACCGAGATCGCCAAGGCGCCGGTCGCCGCATCGTGGGCCCTTGCCGGGACCTTTCCGCCGACAACGCGGCGGCCGGACTGCCGCCGGCCGACAAGGTGGTCAGCAACTACGTGCAGTCGCTGACCGTGGACAGCGGCGCGATCCACGTGGTGTTCGGCAACCAGGCGCGCGGCGGCCGCGCGGCAAAGACCCTGAGCCTGCGCCCCGCCGTGGTCGAGGATGCCCGTATCGTGCCGGTCGCGTGGGTCTGCGGCTTTGCGGCCGCGCCCGACAAGATGACGGTGACGGAGCCAACCGCACCGACCTGCCGCGGAACTGGCTGCCGGTGAACTGCCGCTGACGCGGCTCAGGCACGACGCCCCGCACACACCACGCGCGCGCAGTCAGCGAACGGCCGGTCGCCGCCATCGGGCTGCAGCCGTTGCGCAGCCGCGCTTCCACCGCGAGTTTCTGTTCTTCGTTGAGCGAACCGACCACCGCGCCCGCGGCGCCCGTGCGGCCGAGGAACGGCTTCCAGTAGTCGTCGAACGATGCGAACGGCTGCTGCACCACGATCGGACGCTCCTCGACGTTGACCAGTCCGGCGCGGCGCCACGCGTCACCCAGTTCGCCCACACGTGCGAACTTCATGTTGCGCTGGTGCTTCGCCGCCAGCGCGGGCACCTCGGCGACCAGTTCGTCCCAGAAGATGCGGATCATCTCCATGCCCGCGTCGTAGTCCCATACGCACGCACTGACCCCGCCGCCGCGCCGCGTGACGCGGCGCATCTCGCGGATCGCCTTGTCGTGGTCGGGAACGAAGTTGATGACCAGCAGCGCCACGGCCTGGTCGAAATGGCCGTCAGCGAAGCGCAGTGCCTGCGCGTCGCCGATCTCGAATGCGGTTCGGTCGGTATCGACATGTTTCCTCGCGTAGGCAATAAAGGCCTCCGACGGATCGACGCCGACGACCGTCACCGACGGATGACTGGCGACCAGTCCGGCGGCCACCGCGCCGGTCCCGGTGCCGACGTCCAGCACCTTGTCGTACCGGCCGACATGCGCGAAGTCGATGAACACCGGCACCAGCCTGCGGCTCCACCGGCCCATGTAGCGCTCGTAGCCATCGCTGGTCGAGAACATGGCGGCTTCCTTCTCCTTCAACGTGACCTCCTGCGCGGTGCCGGGTTGCGCAATCGATGAACCCTGGATCAATCCAGAAGCAGCCGCAAGGACGACCGACAGGCAGAACAGCGCTGGACGGCAACCATCTGGCATCGCAATCTCCGTGGTGGGCATCGCGCACGCGGGTCGTGGCGCGCGGCCGCCGTTGTCGTCTATCCTCGATCGCTCGTCCTGATGAAATGGCGAAGAAATTCGCAAGGAACGCCAGCGAGTCGACGAATCAACGACTTGCGCACCGCGACGGGAGGCCTGGAATCCGTGGCGCTTGACAGCCAGACGACCGGAGCACGACCGTCGCTGCGGGTGGGACCGTGGCGGATCGACGTGGATGCGAACGAAATCCACGACGGCGACCGGCGCGCGCGTCTCGAACCCAAGGTGATGCAGGTGCTGGTCGCGCTGGTCGCCGACGCCGGCCGCGTGCTGACGCGCGAGGAACTGCTGGCACGCGTCTGGCCGAAAGTGGTGGTGGGCGACGAAGTGCTGACGCAGACCATCATCAAGCTGCGCAAGGCACTGGGCGACGATTCGCGCGCACCCTCCTACATCGAGACCATTGCCAAGAGCGGTTACCGCCTGATTGCGCCGACCACGCCGTACGCCGGCGCGACTGCAGTACCGGTGCCGGAACCGACGCTCCCATCAGCGCCCGCCGGCCCGTCGGTGCCACGCGCTTCCCGGCGCGCATGGGTCGGCATCGCCGCACTGGCAACCGTGCTGGTCGCCGTCGCTGCGTATCTCGCACTCTCCGGCCCACGCGACAGCAGCGTGACCGCCGCCGCCGACAACGGCGACACCTCGCCCGCGGCCGCGGTGAC
>JBGAIO010000003.1:54310-61122 GCA_044225415.1 Burkholderiaceae bacterium
AATGCCGTTCGAAACCGTCGGCCAGGCCGGCGAGCATGCCTACCTGGCGCACGGCATCAGCAACGACCTGCTGACCGACCTGTCGCGGCTGCCGCAACTGCGCATGATCAGTCCGTCCGTGGCAGGCGCGCGCAGCGACGGCGCTGCCGGAGCGCGCTACGTGGTCACCGGCAGCGTGCAGCGCGACGCGACGATGCTGCGGGTCAACGCGCGGCTGGTCGACACGCAGACCGGCCAGCAGCTGTGGTCGGAGCGCTTCGAGCGGCCCTTCGGCGATCTGTTCGCGGTGCAGGACGACATCGTCCGCAGCCTTGCCGCCGTGCTGCCGGCCCGCCTCAGCGACGCCGCGCGGCGGCAGCTCGCACGGCGCTACACGCGCAACCTCGAGGCCTACGATCTGTTCCTGCGCGCGCAGTCGGCGTTCCTGGTGCGCCAGCCCGGCGTCAACGAGGAAGCGCGTGCGCTGTACCGACAGGCGCTGGCGCTCGACCCCGCCTTCGCACGCGCCTATGCCGGACTGGCGATGACCTATGCGATGGACGACCGGCTGCGCACGTCGGCCGAGTCGTCGGCCTCGCAGGCACGCGCACTCGAACTCGCCGAGTCTGCGCGCCTCATCGATCCCGATATCCCGGAGGTCTACTGGGCGCTCGGCTTCGTCCACGTGCAGGGCCGCCGGCACGACGCCGCGATCGATGCACTGAAACGCGCCATCGAGCTCAACCCGTCGTACGCCGATGCCTACGCGTTCATGGGCGGCATCTACACCTACCAGGGCCAGGCCGCGCGTACCATTCCGCTGCTGCGCACCGCCCTGCGGCTCAAGCCGGACGGTGGTTATCTCTACTTCCTGATCCTCGGCCGCGCCTACCTGTACGACAACGACACCGAGCAGGCCCTGATCAATCTGCGCGAAGCGGCCGCACGGAATCCGTCGGACATGGAGACCCGCATTCACCTGGCCGCGGCCTCGATCGCGGCCGGCGACCGCGCGGCGGCCGAGTGGGAGGCACAGGAGATACGCGCGATGCACTCCGGCTTCGACGCGCGCATGTGGCTGCAGAACTATCCGATGAGCAGCGAGCCCTATCGGCGCAGGCTTGCGGATCTGCTGGCGCAGGCCGGGCTCTAGTCCGCGTACCATGACCCGGATGCCTCGACGCCGTCCGCGCGCCCTGTCGAATGCCACGAAGCTGATGCAGATCGGCATCGCGGCGCCGCAGGTCGTCGCACAGCGCGTTGCGCGCATGGCGGCGGCGGGCGCCACGCCCAACGCGCGCGACCGGCGCGAGTTCACGACCATGGTGGTGGAAAAGCAGGTCGCGATGGTGCAGGCCTGGGCCGGCATGGCCGCCGCGGCGTTGCAGATGCAGCAGCGCTGGTGGTTTGCCGCACTCGGCGGGCGTGCGCCTTCGTTGCAGCGCTACGCAGACGCTCTCGCAGCGCGCGGCATCGCGCCGTTCCATCGCAAGGCCGTCAGCAACGCCAGGCGGCTGGCGCGCAAGCGCCGACGCTGAGCACGGGGCCGGCACGCGAAACCACGCACCGGCCTGTGCTGCTACAGCCAGGATCGGCTAGATCTTGCCGTGTCCCTTGGCCAGCTGCGGCGAATGGCAGCCGCCGCAGTCCATCTTCGTGCGGATGTTCTCGACGTGCCCGCCCTTCTCGTGGCAGGACATGCAGGCCTGTGTCTGCGCCGATGGCGTGAATCCGCTGATCTTCCTCGCCCCGGCCTGCTCGTTGAGCAGCAGCACGGCCTTGCGCGCGACCGACGAGGTCAGCGTGCCGCAGCGCTCGGTGCGCTCCGGCGAGTAGGCCTTCTTGTGCGCGGCTTCGGTCCAGTGCGCGATGGATTCATGGCACAGCGGCGTGCCGGCCACCGAGCGCACTTCCGGAAACTTCGCGCCCTTCGGATAGAAGTTGGGCAGCGGCTCCGTCTCGTACCAGCTCATCAGCGCATCGATGACCGGGCCGGGCTCGGGCGACAGCAGCTGGATGGCCGCGACCGTGCCGTTGATTGCGCCGCAGATCGTGCCCCAGCCGTTGATGCCGCCGGCACCGTATTTCATCATCACGAACGGAAACTGGTTGTAGGGCGCGCCGTAGCGGTCGCCGAGTTCGCCGACGATGGACTCGAAGCCACCGTACATGCAGTGCCCCTTGAGATAGCCGTCATAGGCGCGCTGCGCAGCGACGTCCGGGTCCAGCGTCACGTACTTCCACGTCGCTTCGGCCGGCTTCTTTTCCTCGGCTGCGGCGAACAGACTGCCGGCCGCGCCGGCTGCCGCGATGCCTCCCACGAACGACATCATCTGTCGGCGATTCATCAGACCTTGCATCGAACCCTCCCTGGATTGCCGGCCGGTTGCCCGGCCCATGAGGAGATTCTCGGCAGGCGGAAGCGCGCACGACTGACGAACATCATGCGCCACCCCAGCAATGAGGACGACGTTCCCGAGCGCCCGTACGCGCTCGAAACGATGCGCATACGAACCTGTACCTATGCGCGGCGCATCGGTCGCCGCGACCCGCTAGGTCTGATGCACGAAACCCGGATCGGCCTGCATGAAGACGCGCGCCAGTTCGGCGGCCGAGCGCACGCCGACCTTTTCCATCACGCGTCCGCGGTGCACGTGCACGGTCTTCTCGCTGATGCCGAGTCGCTGCGCGATGTCGCGATTCGAACGGCCGCGCGCCACCAGGTCGGCCACGTCGCGCTCGCGCGGCGTGAGCAGCGCCAGCCGCTGGGCCGAGGCATCGCGTTCCTGCTGTACGCCCATCGATTGCAGGCTGCTGCGCACCGCCTTGGCGATGGCATCCAGCAGCAGCTGGTCGCGGAACGGCTTCTCGATGAAGTCAAAGGCGCCCTGCTTCATCGCCTCGACCGCGAGCCCGACATCGGCATGGCCGGTGACGAACACGATGGGCAGCACGATGCCGCGTCGGCGCATCTCGCGCTGCAGTTCCAGGCCGCTCATTTCCGGCATGCGGATGTCGAGGATCAGGCAGCCGGGCCTTCCCACGGGCGCCTCGGCGAGGAAGCGCCGCGCGGTGTCGTAGGTAATCGTGTGCCAGCCGACCGATTCGGTCAGGAACGCGATCGAGCGGCGCATGGCGGAGTCGTCGTCGACCACATACACGGTCGCACTGGGGTTCATGGTCTTGCCTCCGATGCCATCGAAGCGCCGGTCGACGCGGCCCGGCTGGTGCGTTCGTCGAGCGCCGGCAGCAGGATCCACATCAGCAGGCCGCGCCGGCTGGTGCAGGTGCGTGCATCGATGTGTCCACCGTGGGCCTCGATGACCCGCTTGCAGATGGCCAGGCCGAGGCCCACGCCGTTGGGCTTGGTGGTGTGGAAAGGCTGGAACAGGTGCTCCAGGGCATCGGCTGACAGGCCCTCGCCCTGATCGCACACTTCCAGTTCGACATCCGGGCCGGCGCGCCGCAGTCGGACTTCGATGCGCTGCTGGTCGGCCGGCATCCCGGCCATCGCTTCCATGGAGTTCCGGAACAGGTTGAGCAGCACCTGCTCGATCTGCAGCCGGTCCGCCATGGCGCGGATCGGCCGCCTGTCGCCGGCATCGGACTCGACTGAAATGTGGATGGCAGGTGCATCGGGTGCGATGCCCCGCAGCAGCGCCACCGCGGACCGCACCACCTGCTCCAGGTCGACTGCGACGCGCGCCTCGACGCGCTTGGCGGCAAAGCCGCGCACGCGCTGCATGATCTGGCGTGCGCGCTCGGCCTGACTCACGATCTCCTCGCCGGCCTCCGCCAGCGGCGCCGGATCGTCCAGTCCGGCCTGCACGCGACGCACGATGCCGTGCGCGAAGTTGCTGATCGATGCCAATGGTTGCGCGAGTTCGTGCGCCAGCATGCTCGACATCTCGCCCAGCGCTCCCAGGCGCGACAGGTGCAGCAGCTCTTCCTCGCGGTGGCGCACGTCGGCCGCCATGCGATCGCGGTCGGCAAGCGCGCGCCGCAGCTGGGCCGTGCGACGCCTGACCTGCCACTCGGCCAGCGACACGTGCGCAAAGGCGCCCAGCACCAACAGCGCGGCCAGTCCCATCATCAGACGGTTGCGCTCGAAGAAGCCCTGCAGCGTGCGCCCCGACAGGTATTCGTACGGCCCCACTTCCAGGTCGCGCAGGACCCCATGCACGCTTTCGTAGTCGGTTGGCACCGACCAACTGTGCCCGTCGGCCGAGCGCGGCATGCGCAGCAAAGCAAGCGTCACGATGCGCGCGAGCTCGGGGTCGGTGCCCTTCAGCGCCGCGAATGCCCAGTCCGGATACATGCGCGTCGTGCGCGCGCAGCCGGTGCCGTCGGCGGGCTGCGGGTTGAGCACGCGGAATGCCTCGCGGCGATACTGCGGCTGGGACGTCAGCTTCTCCAGCAGGCAGCGCCGCAGGATGGCCGCATCGGCGCGATTACTCTGCAGATCCTCGAGCAGCAGCCGCAGGTCGTAGCCGACGAAGCGCAGGTCACGCAGGTCGGACCGCCGCACGCCGGCCTGCTGCAGCGCATGCAATCCGACCTGAAAGCCGCCGAACAGCCCCTCTGAAACGGCGATCAGCCGCTGATGGCGCAGGTCGGCCAGTTCGCGCAGGTCCGTGCGGCCATTCATCACGATGATCGCCGAACCGAGCGCTTCGCGCGGCGACACGGCCGCCGGGCTCTCGACCGTGGCGAGCGCCGTCGCGCCATACGCGGCCGCCATCTCGACGAAGAAGCCGCTGTTGGCGATCAGGAAGTCCATCTGCGCGTGCGCCACTTTCTCGCGCAGGCGCTCCTCGTCCACGGCCTCGGTCCGTACGGTGTAGCCCGGCAGCGCCCCTTCGAGCGTCGGGCCGACAAAGCGCCAGTCGTGCAACACATCGAAGGAGCCTTCCGGCGCCATGATGCCGATGCGCAGTTCGCGCCGGGTCGTCATCTCCGGCTGCGCGGTCATCGCCGGCGACGCGGCCAGCGCTGTCACGGCAGCGGTGAATGTCGCCAGAACGACAAGGCCGGCTGCCAGGCAGCTTCGAAAACTGCCCACGACGCCGACTGCGCCGCACAGGCGCCAGATTCCCGGAACGCAGGCCATGATGGTGGCATCGGTCAGATCGACCGATGCCAGCGTAGGCCGGTCAGGCCTCCATGCGCTGATGCAGATCAGCCGGTGCGGCGAATCGCTGCGGGGTCGCGCAGATCAGCCGTCGCGGCCGATGAACCGGGTCGCCCACTTCAGCGCGCGGTCCTTCTGTCCCGCGCCTTCCGGCGCCTCGCCGCACGCGCGCACGGTTTCGCGCGGTGCTTCGAGCGACGGTCGCGGCGGACCGACGAAGTCGTTCTCGATCGCGCCGTGGTGGCGGCCGTTGGAATGCTCGTCGAGCGTGACCGACGGCTCGGCGGCCGAGCGGCGCGGTCCGAAGTTCACGCGCCAGTGCTGGCGGCCCACCGCGTTGCGCAGCAGCGCGTGAAAATCCGATCCGGGCACGGCCGGCGAGAACAGGAACCCCTGCATCAGCTGACAGCCCTGCTCGAACAGCCGGGCCATCTGGCCCTGCGTCTCGACGCCCTCGGCGACGACGCGCAGCTTCAGGCTCTTGCTCATCGCGATGATCGCCGCGACGATCGCGGCGTTGTCGCTGCTGGTCTCGAGTTCGCGCACGAAGGAGCGGTCGATCTTCAGGGTGTCGATCGGCAGTTTCTTCAGGTACGACAGTGACGAATAGCCGGTGCCGAAGTCGTCCACCGAAATGGCGACACCGAGTTCCTTCAACGACTGCAGCAGCGGCAGCGCGTGGCCGAGGTTCTGCATCAGCACGGTCTCGGTGAGCTCGAGTTCGAGCAGGCGCGCATCGAGGCAGAAGCCGGACAGCGCGGCCTGCACCGGCTCCACCAGGTTCGCGCGCTGGATATGCCGGCCGGAGATGTTGATCGACACCGGCATCGGCGGCATGCCCGCGTCGGACCACGCCACCATCTGCTTGCAGACTTCCTTTACCGCCCATTCGGTGATCGGCACGATCAGGCCGGACTCCTCCGCCACCGTGATGAACTCGCCCGGCGGCACGAGTTCGCCGCCGCGCTTCCAGCGCATCAGCGCCTCGGCACCGACCACCGCGCCGTCGATGACGTTGACCTTGGGCTGGTAGTACATCACCAGCTCTTCACGCTCCAGGGCGCGGTGCAGCGCGGTCTCCAGCCGCCAGCGCTCGGCGGTGGCGGTGTTCATCGCGCTGGAAAAGCGCATCACGCCGTTGCGGCCGCTGTCCTTCACCGCGTACATCGCGATGTCGGCCTTGCGCAGCAGCGTGTCGACGTCGCCACCGTCGATCGGATAGGTCGCGACCCCCATCGATGCGGTAACGAAAAGCTCGTGTCCGGAGAACGAGAACGGCCGGCGCATCGTCTCGAGCAGCCGCTGCGCGACCGCCTCGATCGCCGAAGGCTCCGCGAGATCGGTGAGCAGGATCGTGAACTCGTCGCCGCCCAGGCGCGCAACGCTGTTGGCGACGGTGACGACCGGCGGCGTGGCCTGCGAGCCCGCCGCCAGGCTGCGCGTCGCGGACCCGATGCTGGGCGGCCGGCCGTTGCGCAGCGCGCCGGTGGCCTCGGCGCCGCGCGCCACGGTGTCGTTCTCGCGCACGCACTGGTGCAGGCGCTTGGCGACTTCGCGCAGCAGCTGGTCGCCCACCTGGTGGCCGAGCGTGTCGTTGATCTGCTTGAAGCGGTCGAGATCGATGAACAGCACGCCGACCGCCGAGCCCGTCGCCTTCGCGCGCTCGAGTGCCGCCTGGAACTGGTCGCGGAAGAAGCGGCGG
>JBGAIO010000122.1:0-5895 GCA_044225415.1 Burkholderiaceae bacterium
CTGCGCAGCGGTGCCCGGCCGGGCGATGAGGTCTGGGTATCGGGTGTGCTCGGCGACGGCGCGCTCGGACTGGCCGCCCGGCGTGGGCAGCTCGAAGGCGACGCCGCGCGCTGGGCCGAGGCGGTCGTGCGGCTGGATCGGCCGGAACCGCGGGTCGCGCTCGGTCGCGCGCTGCGCGGCGTGGCGAGCAGCGCGATCGACGTCTCGGATGGCCTGGCGGGCGACCTGGGCCACGTGCTTGCCGCCTCCGGTGTCGCTGCCACGCTGCAGTGGGCGGCCGTGCCGCGCTCCGCGGCGCTGCGCACGCTGCCCGACGCGCGCCAGCGCGATTGCGTGTTCACCGGCGGCGACGACTACGAACTGCTGTTCACCGCGACCGCCGGCGCAGAAGCGGCGGTGCGCTCCGCGGCCGCCGCGGCTGCCGTGCCGGTGACCCGCATCGGCGTGATCCGCCCGGCCGACGCGGCTGCGCCGCTGGTCGTCGCCGATGCGGACGGTCACGCGATGGACATCGCGCCGCGCGCGTTCGATCATTTCCGCCGATGACGCCGCCCGACACGCCTCCGCAGCTGACACCGCGACCGATGCCCGCCGCGCCCGCGTCCGCGCGCGGCGTTTCGCGCGCACCGTCGCTGGCGTTCATGCTTGCGCACCCCGCGCACGGCATCGCGCTGGGCCTCGGCAGCGGCCTGCTGCGGCCGGGTCCGGGCACCTGGGGCACGCTGGCCGGCTGGGCGATGTTCGTCGCGATCGGCGATGCTCTGCCGACGACGGGCTGGTGGCTGGTCATCGCAGCGACCTTCCTGCTGGGCGCAGCCTGTGCGCAGCGCACGGGCGCGGCGCTCGGACGCCCCGACCACGGCGCGATCGTCATCGACGAAGTCGTCGCGATCTGGATCGTGCTGCTGATGGTGCCGCCGACGTGGGTCGCGCAGGTGGCCGGAGTGGTTCTGTTCCGCGTGTTCGACATTGCCAAACCGCCGCCGATCCGCGCGCTCGACCGCCGCTTCAAGCACGGCATCGGCGTGATGGCCGACGACATCGTCGCGGCGTTCTACACACTGGTGGTGATGGCGATCGTGATGCGGCTCGCGCCGGCCGCGCTCTGGGTGGGCGGATGATGGCTGCGCCGCACTCCGCTGCCGTCGCGCTGCCGGCTCTCGCCGCCGAACTCGGTGCCGCGCTGCGCACCCGGCACCTGCAGCTCGTGACGGCCGAATCGTGCACGGCCGGTGGCGTCGCGTATGCAGTGACGATGGTGCCGGGCTCGAGTGCGTGGTTCGACCGTGGCTTCGTCACCTACTCCAACGACGCGAAAATGCAGCAACTCGGCGTCGCGCCGGCCTACCTGCGCGACTTCGGCGCGGTCAGCGAGCCTGTGGCGCGCGCGATGGCGCAGGGCGCGCTGTCGCACAGCGCCGCGCAGGTGGCCATCGCGGTGACCGGCGTCGCCGGCCCCGACGGCGGCTCGCCGGCCAAGCCGGTCGGCACCGTGTGTTTCGCGTGGGCGATCCAGCGCGGTGCGCAGCAGCCGGCCTGGGTGAAGACCGAGACGCAGCACTTCGAAGGCGACCGCGCCGCGGTCCGCACGCAGAGCATCATGGTCGCGCTGCAAAGGCTGGTCGCCATGCTTGGGCAGCGGCCCGATGCCTGAAGCGGCGCGGTGCTTCGCCGCCGCGATCCTGCTGCACGCACTGCTGCTGACGGCACCGGCACTGCACGCCGCGGGGCCTGGCGAACTGTGCCTGTCGGACGCGCGCGGACTGAAAGTCGCTGATGCGCGGCTGTTCCCCGGTGCACGCCACGCCGCGCCGCGCGTGTCGGACAACCCGGAAGCTCAGCGCTACTTCGAGCAGGCGCTGGTCATGGGCTGGGGCTTCAACTTTGCCGAGGCGGTGCGCTCGTTCCGCGCCGCCGTGCAACTCGATCCCGCCTGTGCCGCCTGCCGCTGGGGTGTGGCGTGGGCGCTCGGTCCCAGCATCAATCACGACATGGCCGCCGCCGATCTGCCTGTGGCGCGTGACGCACTGGTGCAGGCCCGCGTTCACGCAGCGACCGACGACGCGCGTACGCGTGCGCTGGTGGCCACGCTGGCGCTGCGCTATCCCTCCGCGACGCAAGTGCCCGGCGAGGCCGACGCGCGGCGCTATGCCGACGCCATGGTCGAGCTCGCGCAGCGCCGGCCCGACGACGCCGATCTGCAGGTGCTGGCCGCCGAGGCGCTGATGAACGCGCATGGCTACGACTGGTGGGACGCCAAAGGTCGGCCGCGGCCGTGGACGCCGCGCATCGAGGCCCTGCTCGACCGGGCGCTGCTGCTTGCTCCGGACCACGCGGGTGCGCACCACTACCGCATTCATCTCTACGACGACTCGGGCGATCCGGGCCGCGCGCTGGACTCCGCGCAGAAACTCGCGGTTGCCGCGCCCGACGTGGGTCACCTGGTGCACATGTCGGCGCATACCGCGCTGCGCACCGGCCGTTATCACGAGGCGGTGCTCGCCAACGAGGCCGCGGTCGCTGCGGACCTGCGCTATGCGGCGGCGACGAAGATGGACCCGGCCTATGCCGCGGGCTACGCGCTGCACAACCGTCACTTCCTGTGGGCCGCCGCGCTGTGGAGCGGCGAATCGCAGCGCGCGCAGGGGGCTGCTGCCGACATCGTGCAGACGCTCGCGACGATGGCGACGGCCGCGGAGGAAGGTCCGACGGTGGACGACGGCACTGCACAGTTCCTGCGCGCGACGCCGTGGCTCACCGACGTGCGCTTCGCGCAATGGCGAACGCTGCTCGCGCGGCCGCTGCCGGCCCGCGATGCCGGTCCGCTGTGGTCAGGACTCGTGTCCTTCTCGCGGGGGATGGCGTACGCGAATCTCGGTGATCCGCGCGCTGCACAGCGGGAACTCGATGCACTCGGCGCTGCGCGCAAAGCGGCGCGCAAGCCCGCACTGAAGGTCAAGGCCACACACGCCGCCGAAGCGCTGCTTGCGATCGCCGATGCGCTGCTGCGTTCGCAGATCGCCGGTGCGCGCGGCGACACAGCGGCGGCCGTCGACTACGCGCGCCGCGCGGTCAGGCTGGAAGACCAGCTCGCCGCCGACGAGCCGCCGGTATGGCAGCTTCCCGCGCGGCATCGACTCGGCGCCGCGCTGCTGCAGCAGCAGCGGCCGCAGCCGGCGCTGGCGGTGTTCGACGAAGACCTGCTCCGTCATCCGGCCAACGGCGTCGCGCTGGCGGGCCGCGCAGAAGCCCTGCGCCGCCTGCAGCGCACGGCGCAGGCAGAGCAGGCGCTGACCGACGCGCGCGTCGCGTGGCGCTGGTCCGACCTGCCGTTGCCGCAGCCGTGATGAAACCACGCAGTCCCGTTCGCCAGACGCGATGCTAGGCTGCCTGCGCACCCGCCCGGACCGGTCCGCCCTGACGGCGACCACCGGGCCTCCTGTCACCGACCGACCACGACCATGCCCACCGAAGTCCTGCTGCTGTTCGCACTGATCCTGTTGAACGCCCTGTTCGCGATGTCCGAGATCGCGCTGGTCACGTCGCGCCGCGCCCGGCTGCAGGCGATGGTCGAACAGGGCGATACCGGCGCGGCCGCCGCCATCGCGCTCAACGACGAGCCGACGCGCTTCCTGTCGACCATCCAGGTCGGCATCACGTCGATCGGCATCCTGAGCGGCATCGTGGGCGAGGCCGCGTTCGCCGAGCCGCTGGCCGAGTGGATGACCGGACTGGGCCTGCAGGCGGGCAGCGCGAAGCTGCTCGCCACCGGCGGCGTGGTCGTCGTCGTCACTTACTTCTCCATCGTGCTCGGCGAACTGGTGCCGAAGCGGCTGGGGCAGATCGCGGCGGAGGCGATCGCGCGGCGCGTCGCCAAGCCGATCAGCTGGCTCGCGCTGGCGGTCAAGCCCTTCGTGCGCCTGCTGTCGGCGTCCACCGAGTTCGTGCTGCGCATCATCGGTGCGCGCGACGACGGCGCGTCTGCGGTCACCGAAGAGGAGATCCACGCGCTGATCAAGGAAGGGTCGGAAACCGGCGTCATCGACGAGCAGGAACGCGCAATGGTGCGCAACGTGTTCCGCCTCGACGACCGGCAGATCGCGTCGCTGATGACGCCGCGCTCGGAGATCGTCTACCTCGATCTCGAAGACGCGCAGAAGGACAGCCTGCAGCGCGTGCTCGACATCGAGCATTCGCGCTTCCCGCTGACGCGCGGCGGACTGCGCGAGGTGGTGGGCGTGGTCAGCGCGCGGCGGCTGCTGCAGCAGGCGATCCGCGGCGACGGGCTCGACCTCGAGCAGGCCGCGCAGCCGGTGGTCTACGTGCCCGAGTCTCTGACCGGCATGGAACTGCTGGAGAACTTCCGCGCCAGCGCGGGCCACATGGCGCTGGTGGTCGATGAATACGGCGAGATCCAGGGACTGGTCACGTCGCAGGACCTGTTCGAGGCCATCGCGGGCGAGTTCAAGCCGCAGCGCACGGAGGACGCGTGGGCCGTGCAGCGCGCCGACGGTTCATGGCTCCTCGACGGGCTGATCCCGATTCCCGAACTGAAGGACCGGCTGAACTTCGGCGCCGCGCCCGAGGAAGAGTTCGGCCGCTACAACACGCTCGCCGGCATGGTGATGCTGCTGCTCGGCCGCGTGCCGCAGACCGCCGACGTCGTCGCGTGGCAGGGCTGGCGCTTCGAGATCGTCGACATGGACAAGCACCGCATCGACAAGGTCCTGGCGATGAAGACGGGCGAACCCGACAGTTCGAGCGACGAGGCCGCGGCCGGCTGAATGCGCGGGCTCAGCGTGCCGGCCGCCGGCGGTAACGATTGATCTCGTCGCGCGTCCCGGACGCCGCCCGGCGCGCCGCGTCCGCGTAGTCGGCGCCCGCGCCGGCATACAGGATGGCGCGCGATGAATTGATGACCATGCCAGTGCCGTCGGCGGTCTGTCCCGCGGCCACGCTGGCTTCGACGTCGCCGCCCTGCGCGCCGATGCCGGGCACCAGCAGCGGCATGTCGCCGATCAGCGCGCGTACCGCGGCCAGTTCCGCCGGATAGGTGGCGCCGACGACCAGGCCGAGCTGTCCGGTGGTGTTCCAGTCGCGCGCGGCGCGCTGCGCGAGATGCTGATACAGCGGCAGACGGCCGTCACCGGAAGCAACCTCGAGCATCTGCAGGTCGCTGCCGCCCGCATTGCTGGTCCGGCACAGCAGGAAGGCGCCGCGATCGGCCCACGCCATGAACGGCGCCAGCGAGTCGCGCCCCATGTAGGCCGACAGCGTCACCGCATCGGCGTCGTAGCGTTCGAAGGCCTCGCGCGCGTACTGCTCGGCGGTGGCGCCGATGTCGCCGCGCTTGGCGTCGAGGATCACCGGGATCCCGGGGTGACGGCGATGGATGTGTGCGATCAGGTCGACGAGCTGTGCTTCGGCGCGGGCCGCCGCGAAGTAGGCGATCTGCGGCTTGAACGCGCACACCAGGTCCGCGGTGGCGTCGACGATGTCGCGGCAGAACGATCCGATCGCGTCGTCACGACCGGCCAGGTGCAGCGGAAAGCGCGCAGGATCGGGATCGAGGCCGACGCACAGCAGGCTGTCGGCATGCTGCCAGCGTGCCCGCAGTTTCGTCACGAAGTCCTGCCGCGCATTCATTGCCCCTCCGCATGAAGTTCGCGGCGCATTTTACGGGGGCAGGCCGGCCGTGGCCGGGGCCGGTCTCTGATGCCCGGGCCGTCGATGCCGTTCGCGTCGAAGGGCAGTTCGGCCTGCTGCGCGCGCAGCGAATGCTGCCGGCTCCAGTACCCCGCCGCGCCGCCGACGGCGGCGGCGACCAGGCCGAGGCGCAGCACGCGCGTCCTGCGCAGCACCGACAGCAGGGATGCGATCAGCCACGGATTGCGC
>JBGAIO010000123.1:0-7126 GCA_044225415.1 Burkholderiaceae bacterium
AAGCGGCCTCCAGGGCGTTGTCGTTCGTCATCCAGAAGCACGACGCGACTCGCCTGCACAACGACTTCCCGCTCGAACACGACGGCGTACTGCTGTCGTGGGCCGTGCCGAAGGGCCCCTGTCGCGAACCCACCGACAAGCGCATGGCCGTTCGCACCGAGGACCACCCCCTCGCATACGGTGGCTTCGAGGGCGCGATCCCCGCGGGACAGTACGGCGCGGGCCGCGTCATCGTGTGGGACAACGGCACCTGGGAGCCGCTTGCCGATCCGCGTGCGGGACTGAAAGTCGGCAAGCTGCCGTTCGTGCTGCACGGCCAGAAACTCGCCGGCGCATGGGAGCTGATCCGCATGCGCACGCCGGACGAGAAGCGCGAGAACTGGCTGCTGTTCAAGAAGCGCGACGCCTACGCGCGGCCGCGCGGCGCCTACGACGTGACGATCGCGCGGCCCGACAGCGTGCTGGGCAAGGCGAGACCGCGCGCGCACAAGGCGGCTGCGAAGCGCATCGCCGTCGCAAGCGGCAAGCGCACCGAAGAACCTGCGCCAACTCAGGGAGACCGAGCGATGCCGGACGGCGCGCGGCGCGCTGCGCTGCCCGCGTCCCTCGCTCCGCAGCTCGCCACGCTCGCGAACGGCGTGCCGCAGGACGGCGAGTGGCGCTACGAAGTCAAGTTCGACGGCTACCGCCTTCTGGCGCGCATCGAGCGCGGACACGCGCGGCTGATCACGCGCAACGGCAACGACTGGACCGCCCGGCTGCCGGCGCTGCAGGCCGCGGTCGAGGCGCTGTCCATTCGTTCGGCCTGGCTCGACGGCGAGATCGTCGTGATGAACGAAAACGGCGTGCCGGACTTCAACCTGCTGCAGAACACCTTCGATCGCGACCGCACGGCGGCGGTGCGCTACTTCCTGTTCGACCTGCCGTACTTCGATGGCTACGACCTGCGCGCGGTCGCGCAGCGCGAGCGGCGCGCGCTGCTGCAGGCGCTGCTGGGCGAAGTGCCGCCCGATGGCCTCCAGTTCTCGGCCGAGCTCGACGCCGACGCTTCGTCGATCCTCGATGCCGCCTGCCGCATGCATCTGGAAGGCGTGATCGCCAAGCGCACCGATGCGCCGTACGTGTCACGCCGCAGCGAGACGTGGCTGAAGCTGAAGTGCGCGCGAAGGCAGGAGTTCGTGATCGGTGGCTTCACCGAGCGCGGCGACCGGCGGGGATCGAGCGAAGTGGGTGCGCTGCTGCTCGGCGTCCACGACGAGGACGGACGCCTGGCGCCGGTGGGCCGGGTCGGCACGGGTTGGGACGCGGCGACTGCGCGCGATTTGCGACGCCGCCTTGAAAGGCTGCGCGCCGCCGCGTCGCCCTTCGCAGTCCCACCGTCGGCGAGCACGCGCTGGTCGAAGGATCGCGCCGCGCAGGCCACTCACTGGGTGAAGCCGCAGCTCGTCGCCGAAGTGAGCTTCGGCGAATGGACGCCCGGCGGGCAGTTGCGCCATGCGTCTTTCGTCGCGCTGCGGACCGACAAGCCACCGCAGGCCATCACGCGCGAGAAGGAGGTCAGCATGCAGGCCAGTCGCAGGACGGCCAAGGCCGCCGCGCCCGCTGCGAAGCGCGCCGCGAAGAACAACGGCGCCGCGAGCCTTGCAAAGAGCAGCGCGAAGGGCGGCGCACGCAGCGGCGACATCCGCATCAGCAACCCCGACCGCGTGATCGACGCAAGCACCGGCACCACCAAGCTCGACGTCGTGCGCTACTACGAGGGCGCGGCGCGCTGGATCCTGCCGCAGCTGAAGGACCGGCCGTGTTCGCTCGTGCGTGCGCCGGCCGGCATCGGCGGCGAGATCTTCTTCCAGAAGCACAGCGAGGCCGCGCCGCTGCCGCACGTCACCGTGCTCGACGCGGCGCTGTGGCCCGGGCATGCAGCGCTGCTGGCGGTCGACACCGCACCGGCGCTGATCGTCGCCGCGCAGATGAACACCATCGAGTTCCACACTTGGAACGCGAAGGCGCTGCACTGGGACACGCCGGACCGCATCGTCTTCGACCTGGATCCCGGTGAAGGCGTCACCTTGCCCAGGTGCGCGAAGGCGCGCCGCGCGTGCAAAATGCTGGAGGAACTCGGCCTCGACGTTCAGGCTGAAGACCAGCGGCGGCAAGGGTTGCATGTCGTCGCGCCGATCGTGCCGAAGCGCGATGCGGACACGGCGAAGGAATTCGAAGCAGCTCGTTGAACACCTGGCGCGCGTCATACCCGACCGCTTCGTGGCCAGGAGCGGCCGAAGAACCGCGTCGGCCGCATCTTCGTGGACTACCTGCGCAATGGCCTCGGCGCCACCACGGTCGCGGCGTTTTCCATGCGCGCGAGGCCGGGCCTCGGCGTATCGATGACACTCGCCTGGGACGACCTGCCGGACGTGAAGAGCGGCGCACACTGGACGATCCGCACCGCGCTCGATCACCTGTCGCTGCGCGGACGAGATCCGTGGGCCGGGTATGTGCGCACGAAGCAGTCGATCGATGCGGCGATGAAGAAGCTGGCCCCGCGACGCTGAACGCGATGTTGTCGTCCCCGCGCAAGCGGGGATGACAACCGCGCTACGCAGCACGATGCATGCACTGCGTGTTCAGCGCGCCATCAGAACGGCAACCCCACCACGGCCACCGGCAACGAACGATCGGTCTTCGAGCCATCACCGATCTGGCCGTCGCCGTTGGAACCCCAGCAGTACACCTTGCCCTGCAGCGTACGGCCGCAGGTGTGCTCGTAGCCGAGCGCAATCTCCGCAAACAGCAATCCGCCGCCCACGGCCGTCGGCACTCGACTGTCGACCAGGCTGTCGTTGCCGAGCTGTCCGCGGCTGTTCGAGCCCCAGCACCAGAGCCGGTCATCCCGACTGATGCCGCAGGTATGCGAATGACCGGCCGCGATCTGCAAGAACTGCAGGTCGGTCTGCACCCACTCCGGCACCGGTGAGTCGTTGCTGCCGTTGTTGCCGAGTTGGCCCCGGCTATTCGCCCCCCAGCACGTCGCCCTGTGCGCAGCAGTCAGCGCGCAGGTGTGCAGCCCCCCCGCGGCGGCGGCCACGAGCAGGGAACTTCCGACGATCGGGCGCGGCCTCAACGCGTCTTCGTCGCTGCCGTTTCCGAGCTGGCCGTGGGAATTGGATCCCCAGCAGAATACCGTCGAAGTACCGCCGTCATGCTGTAGGCCGCAGGAATGATTGCCGCCGGCCGACAGCGGCTGGAAAAGCGTCGTTGCCATGGCCGGGATCGCACGGCTGCTGGAAGCCGTGCCGCCGTTGCCAAATTGACCCGCGCTGTTGTCGCCCCAGCAATAGACCGGCCAGCTGTTCAAGTCCGTCGACGTGCAGACGTAGCTCTCGCCGGCATAGAGGAGGTGGTCCGCGTAGGGATAGAGGTTGTAGTCGGGGACTGGAGTCGGGAGGAACCGGTCTGTCGTGGTGCCGTCGCCGAGTTGGCCCTTGTCGTTGGCACCCCAGCAATAGAAGCGATGGCCACCATAGAAATAGGAAGATGCACAACTGAAGTCCTTCCCGGCGACCGGCATGAACAACTGTCCCGTCGGGACCAGGCGGGGCGTGACGCTGCCGGCCGCCTCGTTGGAACCCAGCTGACCTCGGTCGTTCGCACCCCAGCAGTAGACACGCCCCGCGCCATCCGCGGCGCAGGTATGCCGGTATCCGGCGGCCAGGCCATCGATTCTCGTACTGGTCGCACTGATCGAGTTCGACGAGCCGGTCCCGCTTGTCACCTCCGTTGTCGGGGCCGGCGGAAATCCAGGGCTGTCGCCACCGCAGGCGGTCAGGATCAAATGGCCGAGAGTCGCCAGCGCAAGCGTCCTTTGTCTCATCGTCGTCTCCTGCGAGCAGTGCTCGCTGCGGCGCCATGGTGGTACCGGCCACGCGGGCCTTGGCGCGCAGCGCGATGGACCCTACGATTCGCTCCGCGGTTACGTCGGGCGGAGGATGATCACGTATGCGCTTCGCTGCCGGATGCCTGCGCGTGCATTGGCGCGCAGCGGTACTCCCTGCAAGGGCGGGGCCGGCGCACTTTCATCGCGGCCGAAACGTGCCGGGAACCCTGCCTCAGGCACCCGTCGCAGGCCTCCTCGCTGCGCCGCGCGGCGGCCGCACACTGCGCGCGTGATGACGAGGTCGGCATGAATTACCGCATGCGCCTGCGCGCCGCCCTCAACCGTGAGTGCTTCTTCGCCGGGCATGATCGCGCTGCTCTACTCGATGCAGTTCCTGGCACAGCCCTTCGACCTTGGCCTCTGACCGTGAGCGAGATCGGCCTGGAATGGCTGCTGGTGTTGCGCAACGCTCGTCGCCGGCGCACTGATGACACTCGCCTACTGCATGTCGCAGGCAGCCTTGCCTGCACGCACGCCCCTGCGCGGGCTGCTGTCTGCGCTGGCGATCCTGCCCGCCGCGCTCGCTGCAGCCGTCTTGATTGGTACCGACGTCGACGCACGGATCGCGCCCCTGTCGGCCGAGACCGTGCTGGTGGCGCTGCGATGGGCCGTGATCGGGCTGACCGTTGGGTTCATCCACCTGCGCCAGCAGCAGGTCCACGCACGCCGCGCGGAAGCTGCGCGGCTGCAACTCGGCGAGGCCGACCTCGAGCGCGAAGAGGCCGCCCAGCGCCTGACGCTGCTGCAGGCGCAGATCGAACCGCACTTCCTGTTCAACACTCTGGCCAATGCGCGCTCGCTGTACCGCAGCGATGCTGCGCGAGGCGAAGCCTTCATGGCCAGCCTGTTGCGCTACCTGCGCGCCGCGCTGCCGCGCGTGCGCCGGGTAAACGTCACGCTGCGCGACGAACTGGAGCTGGCGCGGACCTACCTCGAACTGGCGGCCCTGCGCATGCACCCCCGGCTGTCCTGGGCCATCGAGGCCGATCCCTCGACGTTGGAGCGGCCGTTTCCTCCGCTGGTCCTGCTGACACTGGTGGAGAACGCCGTCAAGCACGGTGTCGGCCCCGCGTCGCGTCCGGGGCGCATCATCGTGAAGGCGGAGCGGCACAGCGACGACCTGTACCTGAGCGTGACCGACAACGGCGTCGGCCTGACGGGGATCGCAACCGGCGGCAGCGGTGTCGGGCTGGCCAACGTGCGCCGGCAGCTTGCCGCACGCTACGGGACACGGGCCGACATGGCGCTGGCACAGGGCGACCGGGGTGGCACGGTGGCGATGCTGCGCGTGCCTGCCGGGGACACTGCAGTCGAAGTTCAGTCGTCCAGGGCAACGCGGCATGCCGCGACGGCCGATGTGGCCAAACACGACCTCCGCTGTCTTCGGCACGCGGTTGCGCATCGCCGGATCGCTGTCCCTGCTCGCCACGGCGATCAACGCCGCGGGACTCGCGGGCACGATTCTGGACATGCCGGCGGTGCAGGGCGCGGACTCGCTGGCCCGCATGTTCGTGGAGAACACGTCCGTGTGCATACTGATCGTGCTGCTCCCGCATCGGTTGACAGCGCGCACGCGATGCGCGCGCGCTGGATGGCGCCGGTGCTCACAAGCCGTGCCGCCGGTCGCACTGCTGGCCATCGTGTACTACACCGGCTTCCCGTTCACCACGCCGGGGCTGAAGTACGGCTACACGGCCTCGCCCACAGCGTTGCTGCTTTACATGATGTGGCAGAGCCTGGCGCTGGTTTCGCGGCCTGCGCATGGATGACGCGGCGAAGCCGATGCCGACATGGCGCGACACCGGCTTGCAACGCTGCTGGCCGCGCGCGAAGCGCGACGCTGCGCCTGTGCAAGACAGGCTGCAGGCGCTGCAGGCGCGCGTGGAACCTGCTTTCCTGTTCGATGTGCTCGAAGCCGTGCGCGCCGCCTATGCGCGTGACATCGAACAGGGCGAAGCGCTGCTGCACGAGTTGACTTCCTATCTGCGTCAATCGCTTCCGTCGCTGCTGGATCGGGCCGCGACGCTCGAAGGCGAATGCGAGCGTTTCGCGAGCTATGTGAAGCTCTCTCCGGCCGGACGCGAGGGCGGCATCTCACTGGCCATCGACGTGACGCCCGGCGCCGCGCAGGCGGCTTTCCCGCACGGTGCGCTGCTGCGCCTGTTGCAGGGCTTCGTCAGCGTGCATGCCGGGCCTCTCGTGCTGGACGCGGCGCTGCGCCCGGTGACGGCCGCCGCCGCTCCCGCCCGCGACCTGGTGGTCGGGTTGCAGATCCGGCGCGGTCGCGCGCCTGTGCCAGTCGACGACGTGTCTGTCACCCTGAAGGAGATCTTCGGGGATCATGCGAAGCTGTCGATGACCTGCGAGCACGGCATCGATCGGATCGAGATGCGACTGCCCTGCGAGTCCCGGCATGCGTGAACCGGCATCCCCCCGTGCGGTCATCGCCGAAGACGAGCCGGAAATCGCCGCCGATCTTGCTCGCATGCTGGGCAGTGTCTGGCCCGAGCTCGGCATCGTGCAGCTGGCGAGCGACGGCCTGGCAGCGATGGACGCCATCGAGCGCTGCCGTCCCGACGTCGCTTTCCTCGATATTCACATGCCGCAGGCGAGCGGTCTCGACGTGGCAAGGGAGGTGTCGCGGCGCTGTCACGTCGTGTTCATCACTGCCTTCGACCAGCACGCGCTGGAGGCTTTCGAGGCGGGCGCACTCGACTACGTTCTCAAACCCGTCACCGGGCCGCGCCTGCAGGCCACGGTAGCCCGCGTCAGGGACCGCCTGGCGACCGCTCCGCGCGACCTCGCCGACAGCCTCCGCGACCTTCAGCACCAGCTTCGGCCACGCGAGTACCTGCAGTGGATCAGCGCCTCGCGCGGCGACCAGGTGCGGCTGATCACGGTGGACGAGGTGCTGTACTTCCGTGCCGACAGCAAGTACACGATGGTGGTGACGCAGGAATCCGAATCGCTGATCCGCAAGACCATTCGCGAGCTGGCCGACGAGCTCGACCCCACGCTGTTCTGGCAGGTGCATCGCTCGACCATCGTCAGCCTGCGCGCGATCGACTGCGCATTCCACCCCTCACCGCGCAATCTCGCGCTGCGGCTGAAGAGCCGCACCGAGGTGCTGCCGGTGGCCGAGCACTACCACTACCTGTTCCGTCAGATGTAGCCATCCGGAGGAATGACATG
>JBGAIO010000124.1:0-5815 GCA_044225415.1 Burkholderiaceae bacterium
GGTGACGGCAATGCTGCTGGTGCTGGCGTCGCTCGCGCTGCCGCTCACCAGCGGCTTCACGGCGGAGTTCCTGATCCTGCTCGGCGCCTTCGGCGAAGGCTGGGCGGCGTGGCAGGCCGGGCTCGGTGCGCTGCGGCTGGTGGCTGCTCTGCTCGCGGCCACTGCGGTCGTGCTCGGCGCCGCGTACATGCTGCGCTTCGCACGCACGCTGCTCTTCGAAGCTGCGTCGCAGGTCGAGGGCACGCGACTGCCCGACCTCGGCGGACGCGAGGCCCTGGCGATCGCGCCGCTCGTCATCGTCATCTTCGCGGTGGGCATCTACCCCGCGCCGTGGATCGCGAAGACCGCGCAGGTCACGACGCAGATCGGCAGCTACAGCGTCGCGCCTGCGCCGGCGTCCACTGCCCGCGCGCTGCCGCCACCCGGCCGACGGAACCCGCATGGCAACTGAACTTTTCTATGCGCTGCTGCCGGCGCACGCCGTGCTGCTGCTGATGCTGCTGCTGATGCTGCTCGAAGGCCTGCGCGCGGCGCCGGCCTGGGGCCGCGCCGCCTATCTCGTCGCGCTGGCCTGCGCCGGCGCAGTGCTCGCCCACCAGATCGCGCACGGCTACGCAGCGGACGTCGCCGCCGGCGAGATGACGGTCGATGCCTTTGCGCTCGCAGCGGGCAGCGTGCTGGTCGCACTCGGCATCGGTGCCGGGCTGATGCTGCCGCGTGCGACCAGCTACAAGACGTGGCTGCTGCTGGCGTCGTCGCTGTTCGGCGCGCTGGTGGTGGTGGACAGCGCGGGCTTCGTGGCGCTGTTCCTCGGCATCGAGATGCTGTCGCTGCCGGCGTTCGCGCTGATCGTCCACCAGCGTGGCGCGTCGGTGGCCGCCGAGGGCGCGTTCAAGTACCTGCTGATGTCGGCGATCGCCACCGCGCTGCTGCTCTTCGGCATGTCGCTGGCCTACCTCGACACCGGATCGCTCGCCATCGCGGACTTCGTCGCCATCGTCGGCGACGGCACGGCGCTGTCGACGGCGGCGACGCTGCTGATCCTCGCGGGCTTCTTCGTGAAGGTGGCGGTGTTCCCGCTGCACGGCTGGGCGCCGGATGCCTACTCGGCAGCACGCCTGCCGGTGACCGCGCTGCTCGCGTCGATCGTCAAGGGCGCGGTGGTGCTGGCACTGGCGCGCGTATTTGCCGCCGCCACACCCGACGCCGCCGTGGTCACCGTCGTGATCGCGCTCGCGCTGGTGTCGATCGTCTACGGCAATCTCGCCGCGCTGGCCCAGTCACGCTTCCGCCGGCTGCTGGCCTACTCGTCGGTGGCGCACGCCGGCTACATGATCTTTGCGCTGGCCGGCGCGACCGGCAACCGCGCCGAGGACCTGCTGTGGTACGTCGGCTTCTATGCGGCAGCGACGCTGCTCGCCTGCGCCAGCGTCGCGGTGCTGACGCGCGATGCCGGTGGCGCGGGTGACGACGAGGCACGCGACGAACTGCATGCGCTCGACGGCGGCTTCGCCCGCCACCCGGTGGCCGCGGTGCTGCTGGCGATCGCCGTGCTGTCGCTGGCCGGAGTGCCGCCGTTGCCGGGTTTCTTCGCGAAGCTGATGATCTTCGAGTCCGCCATTGCCTCCGGACACCTGGCTGCGGCGATACTGGCGTTCGTCGGCAGCTTCATCGGCCTGGGTTACTACGTGGCGATCGTCGTGCGGCTGTTCCGCAGCGAGGCCGTGCCACAGCCGCAATGAACGGAGACGCCCCATGAATCCCAAGAGTCTCGCACCCGTCATCCCGCGCGGCACGGTCGCCGACATGCTGGCCGTCAAAGGCTCTGCGGTGCATGCGATCGGACCGACCGACACCGTCTACGAGGCGATCCGCCGCATGACGGAACTGCGTGTCGGCGCGCTGCTGGTGATGGACGGCCAGCGGCTGGTCGGCATCGTCTCCGAGCGCGATTACACGCGCAAGGTGATGCTGCAGGGCCGCGCGTCGCCGGACACGCGCGTCGAGGAGATCATGTCGTCACCCGTCCTCTCGGTGAGTACGCAGGCCACGCTGCGCGAGTGCATGGTGGTGACGGCAGAGCACCAGATCCGCCACCTGCCCGTCGTGGACAACGACACCGTCGTGGGCGTGCTGAGCGTCAACGACCTGGTACGCACGATCGTCGCGCAGCAGGCCGAGACCATCGACAGCCTGAACTCCTACATCGCCGGCGACTACCCGGGCTGACGTCGGCCGGCGACACGGCCGGCAACCTGCCGGGGCTGCGCACGGCTGCACCGCGGACGGCAGCGCAGCCGTGAGCGAGTCGTCAAGCCGGGCTCAGCCGGTAGATCTCGCCGGTGTCGGTGCCGACATACAGATCACCCTCCGGGCCTTGCACGACGGTACGGAAGCGCGTTGCCGGCATCGGGAGCGGGATCGTCGTCCGCTTGGCCGACAGTCCGTCCGCCGGAATGGCCAGCAGGTCGAGGCGGTTTCCGACCGGAGTGCCGTGGATGCCGATGCCCATGAAGCTCACGACCATCATGCCGTTCCAGCCCTTCCACTTCGCGTTGTTCAGGAACACGCACGACGACATGCCCTGCGACAGGCCGTCGTTGTTCCACGCCGGCTTCATCGCGTCCGGATAGGTCTTCAGGTCGGTCATCGGCATGTACGCCGCGCGCACCTTCGGATCGACCGCACCCATCTGGTTCGGCATGTAGCCGCAATAGCCGTCGGGACAATCCTCGCGGCCCGCCATCTTCGGCCGCGGGTCCCATCCGCCGTTGCCGCCGGCCTTCAGCGCGGTCACTTCGTCGGAGTGCCACGGTCCGTTCTCCGCGGTGAAGGGCTGGTTGCTGCCGGGACGGAAGCAGATGCCCTGCGGGTTGCGATGGCCGTAGGTGTAGATGCGCGCATCGAATCCGGCGGGCGCATTGTTGCCGGGCGCGGCCTTGCCGTCGCGATCGATGCGCAGCACCTTGCCACCGATGCGGGTCGGGCTCTGCGGCACGGGGCCTGCGTGCGTGTCGCCGGTGGTGACGTACAGGAAACCGTCGGCCGGACTGAAGCGCAGGCGCCCGCCGTTGTGCGCGCCGGCGTCACCGAACGGGTGGCCGCTCGGATTCTGCTTGTAGGCGATGTCGGTGACGATGTCGGTGCGGTTCGCGACCTTGGTGAAATCGGGATTGACCGTCAGCCGCAACACGCGGTTGTTGTGCGGCGTGGTCTGGTTCGACGCCGAGTAGACGTAGATGAACCGGTTCTTCTCGAAGTCGGGATCGATCGCCACGCCGGCCATGCCCGCCTGGCCGCTGCAGAACAGGTCATTCGCGGTGTCGGCGTAGCCCTTCGAATCCTTCATGCCGAGAAGGGCATTGACGGTGCCCGACGGCATGCGGACCGACAGGCCTTTGCAGCGTTCGGTGAAGAACATCGTGCCGTTCGGCAGGAACGCCATGTCCCACACCACGTCGCGCCCCTTCAGCACGGTCGTGCTCTTCAGCGTGGGAGCGTCCTGCGCGATCGCCGTGCCGGCGGCGGCAGCGACGAGGAATGCACACGGCAACAGCCTACTCATGCGTCGAAGCATAGGTACGTCCCCTTGGTGAGTTGGTGGTGTACGACAGGCAGGTACAGCATCGCCGACCGCCGCAGGCGCGACCTGCAACCGGCGCCGCACGAATAGTGGACTTCGGGAAACGAAAGGCAATGAGCAGCGCAGCAGATTCGCCCCGCATCCGGGCCAAACCGATCCCGTCTTTACGGCGTGGTCCGCCGCCTCACAGCTGCACGTACTCCGCCAAGCGCCGCGCATGCTCAGCGCGAAGCGCGTCACGCCGTCGGCCGCGTCGGACTCGACAGCGATCTCCCCTCGGCGTGCAAGGGCAATTCGCTGCGCGATGCATGCGCCCGAGGCAAGCGCCGCGCGCAGGCGGGTCGCGCCGGGTGCTACCGCCCGCTGTCCGCCGTCGCGCCGTCCGGACTCTCTCGGCCGCGTCGCAGTGCGTGCAGCAGGAAACGTGCGGGATCGATCAGTGTTGCGAGGTCACGCGGCAGCGGCAGCGGCTCGCCTTCCATGCCGGCCGCGATCATCTCGCCGAGCAGCGAGCCCAACGCCAGCCCGCGCGAGCCGAGGGCGTAGCACGCGTGCAGGCCATGACGGCGCGGCAGGTCGGCGAGATGTGCGCCGCGCAGTGCGCGCACGTTCGCCCGGGCCGCGGCTTCGTCGGGCAACGCGCCGGCCAGCGGCAGCCGATCGCGCGCCACACAGCGCACCGCATCGAAACTGCCGATCGCCGCGCATGACAGGAACAGCGGTTCCTCCAGCAGCGCCGCGGCACGGCGCAGATTGCCCGCCGTCGCCTGCGCATCGCTCAGACTGCCGGCATCCGGGTCGTCGGGCAGTGCTGTCTCGTAGGTCGCGCCGCTCCATGCGCCACCGTCCGGGTCGCGCATCAGGTAGCCGTCACCGGTGACCGGCGCATGCAATGCGCGCAGCGCATCGGCGTGCAGTTGCGTGATGCGGCCGCGCACCGGCAGCACGTCGGCGGTATCGCCGCCCGCGAGCAAGGGCGTCGACAGTGCGGCGGCGACGATGACGACCGGAGCGCGGCCCAGCACGTTGCCTGCGTCGTCGACCGCCTGCCACTGCCCTGCGCCGGCCTCCTGCACGGCGCGCACGCGACCCGGCCGCCGCGTGCACTGCGCTGCCAGGATCGCGCGCCAGCGCTGCGGCGAGATCATCGCGCCCCGCGGCCACCACAGTCCACCGCGGCGGACGCGCAATCCCGCGTGCGCACTCGCCGAATCTGCGTTGCAGGCCTGCACGTAATCGGTCGGCCACTTCAGTTGGTCGATCGCGGTTCGCCAGCGCAGCCATTCGGCGCCGTCGTCGGCGAGCTGCAGCACGCCACCGTGCTGCGCAACCGCCTGGCCCTCGTGGCTGGTGGCGTCCTGCAGCGTTCGCGCCAGCGCTGCATGGGTCGCGGCCACGCCGGCCCGCACCAGCCGCGCGAGCGGCGCATCGTCGACGGCCAGATGCGGATGCAGCAGTCCCCACGGCAATGCGGAGGCGGTCGATGACGCGGCGTCATCGACCATCTGCACCTGCCAGCCGCGCCGCGTCAGCGCGTGCGCGCAGGCACTGCCCGCCAGTCCTGCCCCGACGATCAGGGCACTGCGCTCGCCGCCATAAGCGGCAGGCGGCTCGTGGCGCCGTGTACGCCAGCGCGGCGCGTAGCGGCCCGTCAGCATGTCGCGCTTGCGACCGAAGCCGGGCGCGAACTGCAACTCGAAGCCGGCCAGCGCCAGCGCATCGCGCACCGCGCGCGCCGTGCACCACGTCGCGAGCGTCGCGCCCGGCCTCGCGCAGCGCGCCACGGCCTTCAGCAGCGCCGGCTCCCACAGCTGCGGATTGCGATCGGGCGCAAAGCCATCGAGGTAGATGGCATCGGCGCCGAGCACGAGCTGCGGCACTATTTCGCGCGCATCGCCGAACGCGAGCATCAGCACGACCGAGCCGCCGTCGAACTCGAGACGATGCAGTCCCGCCATGGGCAGCGGCCACTGCTGCTCAAGTTGCGCGGCCAGCGAATGAAGCTCCGGCGGCGCGGCCGCGAGCAGGTCGGACGCCACCAGCGGGTGCTTCTCCACCGACACGAAGTGCAGGCGTCGCGCTCGCGCGGGATCGTCGCGCCAGGCCTGCCAGCTCGCGAGGAAGTTCGTGCCGATCCCGAAGCCGGTCTCCAGCACGACATACTGATCGCGCCCGCGCCACGCGCCCGGCAGGCCGTTGCCGCCCAGGAAGACATGCCGCGCCTGCGCCGCC
>JBGAIO010000004.1:0-51508 GCA_044225415.1 Burkholderiaceae bacterium
GTCGGTGCGCAGCGTCTCGACCGGGGTCTGGGTACTGCGCGACGACGCCGGCAATGCCGCGTTCGCCTTCACTGTCCCCATGAGCGCCTCGGCGATGGTCGTCAGCTCACCGAAGATCGCGACGGGCAGCGCCTACACGGTCGTCGCGGGCGGCACGCTCGGCAGTATGGGCGAGGATTTCCACGGGCTGGCGATCAATCCCACCACGCACAGCGGCGGTACCCCCGGGACGCGTTTCACGGTGAACGGGCGGGTGACCAGTCTCTGAGGCGCGCCGGGAGGACCGGCTTGCTCAGAAGCTCACGGCCAGGCCCAGCGACCAGCCGCTGACGCTTTCGCCGATCGTGTAGCGCGCGACCATCCGCCAGCGCGTGACGAAGAAGTCATAGGCGCTGGAATCGAGCTCGAGCCCGACGCCGAAGGTGTTGAGGTGATTGAAGCCGAGCACGCCGTCCAGGTCGCCGAAGAAGGTGCTGTGGGTGTACTCGAGCACGTAGCGCAGCGGCCGCTGCATCATCGTCAGCCCTGTGGGCGCGCGCCAGCGTGTCCACAGGTTGATGCTCTCCGAATCCGCGCTGCCCTGCACGGCAGCCGGGCTGTCGTAGCTGCGCAGGCCGATATTGGTGTAGCGCAGCTCGACATCGATCTCGTAGTCCGTCCGATAGTGCTCGTAGTCGAGCATCAGGGAGCCGCCCAGGCCGTACGCCTTCATGCGGCCGTTGGCGAGGAAGTCGAGGTCGAGATCGAGATCGGCCTTGTTCTCGATCAGCCAGGCGGCGATCGCACTGTCGCTCGCGACCCGCCCCAGCGAAAAGTTGAAGATCGGCCGCAGGCGCAGTTCGTCCGTCAGGAAGAAATCCCAGCCGATGCCGCCGGTGCCGGACGCGCTGTTCCACTTGACCGGTATCGGGCGCTGCTCGGCGCCGCCGGTGGCGACGAAGGTCGGGTCGTAGCGGCTGTAGCCCGCCGTGCCCTCGAGGTACAGCGGGAACTCGCGGCTGATGGTGAAGCCGCCACCGAACGACGTCTGGCGGAAGTCCGGATTGTCCGTGGGCTCGTTGGAGATCGACAGCGAGCCCGTGGTCACGTCTGGCGTGAGCTGCATGCCCATCAGCGCGAGCACGCCGTTGGCGCGTTTCTGTACGTTGCCGCCGATGAGGGTCCAGTCGCGGTCGCGCAGCTGGGCGGCGGCCTCGCCCAGCGGGAGCACGAGTCCCAGCAGGCCCAGCAATGCCGCACGCGCGGCGTGCGCTTGCGCCGGCACGCGCGACCCTTGACTACGGCAGATCTTCGACGCCAACTCCAGCTTCAATACGGCGCGTTGACCACGACGTACTGCGCACCCTGCGGCTGATACCAGGTCGTGCCGCATTGCTGATAGACGACGCCGCCGTAGTTGACCGGCCGGCATCCCGGCGGCGGTGCATTGACGATCGAGCCGACGATGGCCGACGTCACCGCCACCGTGGCCGTGACCGCCGCCGCGGTGGCGACCGGGTGGTAGTCATCGTCCCAGCCGCAGCAGCCGCCGCGGTGATCGACGTCGACGTTCACGTTGGTACTGCGATTGACATTCACGTTGTTGACGCTGGTGCTGCGGACATTGTTGGTCCGCACGTCCTGCCTGCTGTTGTTGATTTCCGCATTCTGCCTGCCGCCGCCTTTGCCTGACGGGTGCGCACCGCCGCCGCCACCGCCGGCGTGCCGCGCGCCGCCACCGCTGCCCTTCTGAGGCGCTGCGTCCGCGACCGGCATCAGTGCAACGCCGGAGAATACGAGCGCCGCCAGCGGCGCCAGCAGCCAGTTCCTGAGCGTCAGAGTGGACTTCATCCCGGTCTCCCTATGGCTTGGTCTTCAACGGCACGATCTCGGCCTTGGTCACGCCCTTGGGCGGCACGAAGGTGAAGATCGAGTCCTTGAACGTCGGAGTCAGGTTCCAGCCGATCAGCGACACCGACTGCGGGCGTGCCTCGTCGTTGCGGTTGACGATCACGATCTTGCGCGGGAGCGGCTTGCTGCCGGTGCTGATCCAGATCTGCCAGTCGAGCTTGCCCTGGCGGAATGCATAGTGATCGGTCAGGACGCCGTCGATGAAGTCCTGGCCCGCATTCATCGCCGATTCGATCTTGTCGAGCGGCGCCGACGGCGTGCCCCAGACGAACAGGTCCGACAGTGGTATCTCCACGCCGTAGCGTTGCTGCAGTCGGTCGACCAGGCCCGACAACGTATCGTTGACCTCCACCGACGAGTAGGACATCTGCGCCGGCGTGTACAGCGTGGCTGTCTTGCCGTCGAAGTAGAGCACGCGTTCGGAGCGGGCGCTTTTCATGGTGGCGCGCAGCCGGCTGGGACGCACGACGTCCAGCGTCGCGCTGGCCGAGTGCTGCAGCTTCTGCCCATCCATCAGCACGCGTTCGCCGGTGACGTTGGTCGTGACCTGGAAGCGCTTCAGCGACTGCAGGTGCGCGCCCATGTCCTTCAGCGCCTGGATCGCCGCCGGGTCGATCGGATTCGTGGGCGCCGGAGCAGCGGCGGTCGCAGGGGGAGCGGCCGGCGCCGTCTGGGCCGGCGCGGATCCTGCCAGCAACGCTGCCAGGACTCCGGGCATCACTTGCCTCAGCCGCATGTCAACCTCCTCGGGTGCTATGGCGGGTTTCGCGCGTCGATCCTGCGCCGGATGAAACATCGACGCAATGGCTCGAAAGGGCCAATGCCATTGCCCTTTGGTTCAGTGGCCTGACCTACGCATGGCGCCACTCAGGCGGCATGCCCCGCGCCCGAGGATGGGGGCGCCTCCGCAGACGCCCGCTTCGCGCGTCAGGTGTAGAACGTGACGCGACCCGTCGAGATGTCGTGCATTGCACCGGCGATCGCGAGCTGGCCGCTGGCGACAAGCCCGCGCAGCACTTCGCTGCGCGCGGTGAGTTCGCGTACCGCGTGCCGGACATTCGCCTCGGCCACCTTCTGCACCACCGCAGCGTCTTTCGACTTTCCGGCCGCCGGCACGACCTTCACCTCGGTCAGCACGGGATCGAAGTTGCGCAGCATGGCCGTCAGGTTGCCGAGCTTCGCGCCGTCGACGGCACCCTTGATGGCTCCGCACTCGGTGTGGCCCAGCACGACGATGGCGCGTGCCCCGGAGAGCTTTGTCGCGAACTCGAGACTGCCGATGATGTCGACGTCGACGAAGTTGCCCGCGATGCGCGCGCAGAAGACGTCGCCGATGCGTTGGTCGAAGACCAGTTCCGGTGGCACCCTCGAGTCGATGCAGCCGACGATCGCCGCGAACGGAGCCTGACCGGTAGCGGTCTCACGGACCTGTGCGAGCAGGTCGCAGTTGACGGTCTTGCCGGCAACGAATCGGGCATTGCCAGCCTGCAGTTCGGCGAGCGCATCGCGCGGCGCGAGCGCCTGCTGGCGATCACGCGTGAAGACAGCGCATGAACTCGCAGCGTTGGATGGCAGCGCCGGCAGCGCTGCCGCGGCGGCTGGCAATGCGGCGAGAAAGCGACGACGCGAATTCATCGAAACCCTCCTTTGCTGGATGAACTGCCGGATGAACGCGAGAAGCAGGCAAAGCAGGGCGATCCCCTACTCCCACTCGATGGTGGCAGGCGGTTTCCCCGAAATATCGTAGACCACGCGGTTGATGCCACGCACCTCGTTGATGATGCGGTTCGATACGCGGCCCAGCAGGTCATGCGGCAGGTGCGCCCAGTGCGCGGTCATGAAGTCGGTGGTCTGCACGGCACGCAGGGCGACCACCCACTCGTAGGTGCGACCGTCGCCCATCACGCCGACGCTCTTCACCGGCAGGAACACGGCGAAGGCCTGGCTGGTGCGGTCGTACCAGTTCTGCCCGTCGAGCACGGTGTTGCGCAGTTCCTCGATGAAAATGGCATCGGCACGGCGCAGCAGATCCGCGTAGTCCTTCTTCACCTCGCCGAGGATGCGCACGCCGAGGCCCGGCCCCGGGAAGGGATGGCGGAAGATCATGTCGCGCGGCAGACCAAGTGCCAGGCCGAGATTGCGCACCTCGTCCTTGAACAGATCGCGCAGCGGTTCGAGCAGCTTCAGGTGCAGCGTATCGGGCAGGCCGCCGACGTTGTGGTGGCTCTTGATGGTCGTTGCCTTCTTGGTCTTCGCACCGGCCGACTCGATGACGTCGGGATAGATCGTGCCCTGCGCGAGCCACTTCGCGTTCGCAAGTTTTCCGGCCTCTTCCTGGAACACGTGCACGAACTCGCGCCCGATGATCTTGCGCTTGGCCTCGGGGTCGGACTCGCCCGCCAGCGCGCCCATGAAGCGCTCGCCGGCATCGATATGCACCAGCTTCATGCCCATGTGGTTGCGGAAGGTCTCCACCACCTGCGCGCCTTCGTTCAGCCGCAGCAGGCCGGTATCGACGAACACGCAGGTCAGCTGGTCGCCGATGGCGCGGTGAATCAGCGCGGCGGCGACCGACGAGTCGACGCCGCCCGACAGGCCGAGGATCACCTCGTCGCTGCCCACCTGCGCGCGGATCGCCGCGACGGCCTCGGCCACGTGATCGCGCATGATCCAGTCGGGCTTCGCACCGCAGATATCGAGCACGAAGCGCCGCAGGATGGCCGCGCCCTGCGACGTGTGCGTCACTTCGGGATGGAACTGGACGGCGTAGTAGCGACGCGCTTCGTCCGCCATGCCGGCGATCGGGCAGGTCGCCGTCGACGCCATCAGCTTGAAGCCAACCGGCAGCTCGACGACCTTGTCGCCGTGGCTCATCCATACGTTCAGCAGCCCGTGGCCCTGCTCGTTGCGCTGGTCTTCGATGCCCTCCAGCAGCTTCGTGTGCCCGTGCGCCCTCACCTGCGCGTAGCCGAACTCGCGCGTGTGGCCGCCTTCGACCTTGACGCCGAGCTGCTGCGCCATGGTCTGCATGCCGTAGCAGATGCCCAGCACCGGCACGCCGAGATCGAACACTGCGCGCGGCGCACGGTCGGTCGATTCCTCGTACGCCGACATGTGGCTGCCCGACAGCACGATGCCCTTGGGCGCGAAGGCGCGCACGACCTCGTCGCCGACGTCGGCCGGATGAATCTCGCAATAGACGTTGGCCTCGCGGATGCGCCGCGCGATGAGCTGCGTGACCTGCGAGCCGAAGTCGAGGATCAGGATCCTGTCGTGGTTCATGACGCGGATCCTCAGGTCTCGAGCCGGTAGTTGGGCGCTTCCTTGGTGATGCGCACGTCGTGCACGTGCGACTCGCGCATGCCGGCCGCGGTGATCTCGACGAACTCCGCCTTCGTGCGCATCTCGTCGATGTCGGCGCAGCCGCAGTAGCCCATGCTCGAGCGCAGCCCTCCGGTCAGCTGGAAGATGATCGCCAGCACGCTGCCCTTGTAGGGCACCATGCCTTCGATGCCCTCGGGCACGAATTTGTCGACGTTGGCGTCGTTGTCCTGGAAGTAGCGCTCGGCCGAGCCTTCGGTCATGGCGCCCAGGCTGCCCATGCCACGGTAGCTCTTGTACGAGCGGCCCTGGTACAGGATCACCTCGCCGGGTGCTTCCTCGGTGCCGGCGAACATGCCGCCCATCATCACCGAGTACGCGCCGGCCGCCAGCGCCTTGGAAATGTCGCCCGAGTAGCGGATGCCGCCGTCGGCGATCAGCGGCACGCCCGTGCCTTCCACGGCCGCCGCGACGTTGGCGACCGCGGTGATCTGCGGCACGCCCACGCCCGCGACGATGCGCGTCGTGCAGATCGAGCCGGGTCCGATGCCGACCTTGATGCCGTCGGCGCCGGCGTCCACCAGGGCGCGCGCCGCCGCCGCCGTGGCGATGTTGCCGCCGATGACGTCGACCTGCGGGAAGTTCTGCTTCACCCAGCGCACGCGATCGAGCACGCCCTGGTGGTGGCCGTGCGCCGTGTCGACGATCAGCACGTCGACGCCGGCCTTGACCATCAGCTCGGCGCGCTCCTCGGAGTCGGCACCGGTGGAAATGGCACCGCCAACGCGCAGCTTGCCGTGTTCGTCCTTGGCCGCCAGCGGATGCTCGGTGGCCTTGGTGATGTCCTTGACCGTCACCAGTCCGCGCAACTCGTCGTCGCCGTTGATCACCAGCACGCGTTCCAGCCGGTGCTGGTGCATCAGCGCCTTGGCCTCTTCGAGGCTCGCGCCTTCGCGCACCGTCACCAGCCGCGCGCGCGGCGTCATGATGTCGCGGATCGGGGCATCGAGCCGTGTCTCGAAGCGCAGATCGCGGTTGGTGACGATGCCGACCACCCTGCGACCCTCGACCACCGGCAGGCCGGAGATCCGGTGCGCACGCTGCAGTTCCAGCGCGTCGCGCACCGTCATGTCCTGCGTCAGCGTGATCGGATCACGCAGCACGCCAGCTTCGTGGCGCTTGACCTTCAGCACCTCGGCCGCCTGCTCCTTCGGCGACTTGTTCTTGTGGACGATGCCGATGCCGCCTTCCTGCGCCAGCGCGATGGCGAGCCGCGCCTCGGTCACCGTGTCCATGGCGGCCGAGACGAGCGGAATGTTCAGGGAGATGTTGCGGGAGAGCCGGGTGGCCAGCTGCACGTCGCGGGGGAGGACCGCCGAGTGGGCGGGAACGAGCAGTACGTCATCGAAGGTGAGTGCCTTCTGAACTAACCTCATGTTGTCCTCATGACGCAAAAGCGGAGTATACAGATGCGCCCTGCCTGCCGATGACCGGGGCGGAAGCGCGCGAGCGCAACCGCCTGAAGCCGTCCATTCGCATGGTTTGGGGGTGTGTTCACCCGCCATTTGACTTGCTGCGCGGCGCGCCAGCGTTGGAAAATGCCCGCCAAGGAGAACTCATGGTGCGCCCGTCATTTCGTCCCCTCGCCGTCGCCGGCTGCCTGCGCGGCGCGACCCTGGCGCTGCTGCTCTGTACAGCGGCGTCGGCCAGTGCGCAGTGGGCATGGAAGGACGACAACGGCCGCGTCGTGTACTCGGACCGGCCGCCGCCGTCGAGCGTGAAGTCTGATCGCATCGTGCGCCAGCCGGCCAACGCGCAGGTGGTCGTTCCGGCGCGCATCGTCGAGTCGACCGCCCCCGCCGCCGACGCGAAGCCCGCCCCCGAGCCGAAGCCCACGCCGGGCGCCGGACCGAAGACGACGGCCGAGCTCGAAATGGAGTTCCGCAAGCGCCAGCAGGAACGTGCCGACGCCGAGAAGAAGGCGCGCGACGAGGAGACCAAGGCCGCCGCCAAGGCGACGGACTGCGAACGCGCGCGCGGCTATCTGCGCGCGCTGGAAGACGGCCTGCGCATCGAGCGCACCGACGCCGCGGGCAACCGCGAATACCTGGACGACGCGCAGCGCAACGCCGAGATCGAGCGCACGCGCAAGGCGATGCAGGCCAACTGCGGCTAGGCGCGCGCCTGCGCCTGTCGCCGACGACGCGCTTCCGCGCGCAGGCGTCGCGCTTCCTTCGGATCGAGCATCAGCGGTCGATAGACCTCCACCCGATCGCCATCGGCCAGTTGAGCATCGAGGCTCACGGAGCGGTTCCACACACCGGCGTCGAGCGTGTCCGGATCGAGCTGCGGTTCCAGCCTCAGCAGGCCCGACATCGCGATGGCGTCCCGTACGCGGGCGCCGACGGGCACTTCCAGTGCCAGCACGTGCTGCGCACCGGCTCGCGCGTAGACCACCGTGACCTTCACTGCGCGGCCCGCAGCGCCGTTTCGCCGTACAGCGCGTCGGCGCGGCGCGCGAAGGAATCGATCATCGAACCGGCGATCGAATCGAACACCAGCCCCACCGCCCGGCCGAGCACGCCGTTGGCGAACTCGTAGTGCAGCGACAGCTGCACCTTGCACGCGTGGTCGGACAGGGCCTTGAAGTGCCAGACACCCTCGAGCGACCTGAACGGCCCGTCGATCAGCGACATCGTCAGTTCGTACGGACGGTGCAGGCGGTTGCGGGTGGAAAAGCGCGAACGCAGTCCATGGTAGTCGATGTCGATCCACGCGATCAGCGTGTTGTCGTGGCCCGCCGCGATGTCTGCGCCGCCGCACCAAGGCAGGAAATCCGGATAGCTCTGCACATCGGCCACCAGCTGGAACATCCGGACGGCGCTGTAGTGGACGAGGATCGAGCGTTCGACGTGCGGCATTGTCTGTCTGAGCTATAAAGGCAGATCGTATCCTGCAGGCCAATATCAGTGGCAATCGTCCAGAACCGCAAGGCGCAGCACGACTACTTCATCGAGGAGCGCTATGAAGCGGGCCTCGTGCTGGAGGGCTGGGAAGTCAAGGCGATTCGCGCCGGACGCACGCAGCTCAACGAGGCCTACGTCATCGTGCGCGGCGCCGAACTGTTCCTGCTGAACGGCCACATCAACCCGTTACCGACCACCGCGACGTTCACGAAGCCCGACCCCACGCGCACGCGCAAGCTGCTGCTCAATGCGGCGGAGATCCGCAAGCTGATCGGCAAGGTGGAGCGCGCCGGCTACACGCTGGTGCCGCTGAACATGCACTTCTCCAAGGGGCGCGTGAAGCTCGACGTCGGGCTCGCCAAGGGCAAGCGCCAGTTCGAGAAGCGCGCCAGCGAGCAGGAGAAGGACTGGAAGCGCGAACAGCAGCGGTTGCTGAGGCAGCGCAATCGCTGAACGTCGAACGCGGTGTCAGTGCAGCCACTTCGCCTGGCGCGCAAGCTTCTGAAGGGCCGTGAAGCCTTCGGCGCCCTGCCGGCGCGCTTCCGGCAGCAGCCGCGCCGTCAGCAACGCCGTCGCAAACGCATCGGCCGCCGCGCTGTGACGCGCGGCCACCGGAATGCCCATCGCCTGCAGCCATTCGTCCAGTGAGCGCAGCGAAAGCTTCGGCAGCAGCGCAGGCGCGAGCTCGGCCACGTCCAGCCACGGATTGTCGAAGGGCTGGTTCACGTAGTGCTTGATGGTGCGTGCGAGGAAGCCCCGATCGAAGGGCGCGTGGAACGCCAGCAGCGGCGAGCGGCCGACGTAATCGAGAAACGCGCCGGTGGCGCGCGCGGGATCGGTGCCGTCGAGCTGCGCCTGCACGCCGACGCCGTGCACCAGGATGTTGGCGCGCGAGCTGGCCGTGGCTTGCCGCACGACGATCTCGAGGCTGTCGCCGGGCGCGACGCGGCCATCGTGCATGGCCACTGCGCCGATCGCGATCAGCCGGTCGGCTGCCGCGTCCATGCCGCTGGTCTCGACGTCCACCACCACCCAGCGCTGCTGCGCCGTGCGGCTCGTCGCGGATCGAGGGCCGGTCAGCCAGTTCAGCACGCCCTCACCCGGGGTAGTCCAGTCCCAGCCGCTGCTGCAGCCGGCGCGCCTGCCGGAACGCTTCGTTGACGATGCGCCGGTCGATGGTCGACAGCGTGCCCAGCTCGACGGCATTGGGATTGTCGCCGGCACCGGTGGCGTCGGCTGCGCGCCGATGCTGCGCGCGCAGCCGCATCAGTTGGAAGAATTCGAAGGACGGCACCCACGCGTGCACGTCGTCGCCGGGCAGACGGCCCGCTTCGCTCAGTCGCTGCAGCCGCCCGGCCGTATTGGTCTCGTGCAGCCCCGCCGCCAGCGCCCAGATGCGCGCCGCGTCGACGAACAGCACCGTGCCGTGCATCTTCAGGTCCACACGGCCGCTGGCCCCCTCGCCGAACAGCGTATCGACGATGCCGCCCGACGGCGGCCGGTTGCGCAGCGCGTTGTCGGCCATCTGTTTGAGGAATCGGTCGTTGTTCTGCGCGCGTTGCACGACGGCGGCGCGCAGCTGCTGCGCGCGCGACTTGTCGCCGAAGAGCGGCCGCAGGTCGAAGAAGATGCTGGCGTTGAGCAGCGCTTCGGGATCGCCGCGCTCGATCCAGCCGAAGAACAGCCGCTCCCAGCCTTCGTGGTCGAGGCACCACGCCGGATTGCCGGCCATGACGCCGCCCCTGCACAGCGGGAAGCCGCAGGCGGCCAGTGCATCGTTGGTCCAGCGCGCCAGCTCGAGCATGCGCGCTGCGGTGGTCGCCGTCGCGTCGTAGAGCAGTCCGTTGTCCTGGTCGGTGGCAATGGTCTGCTCGCTGCGCCCTTCGCTGCCGAATGACAGCCAGCAGAAGTCCGTCGCAGCGACACCGAAGCGCGCAACGGCGAGTTCGAGCAGCCTCGACGTCAGCTGGTCGTTGAGGTGGCTCACCAGCCGCGTGAGCTGCGTGGCCGACACGCCCTGCGCCACCAGGTGCAGCGACAGCTGCCGCACGTCGGCAGCCACCGCCGCGAGCGCATGCACGTCGCCGCTGCGGCGGATCGCGTCGCCGAGTTGTCGGACGGTCAGGCGCTGCAGCGCGAACAGGTCGCGCTCGGAGATCACGCCGGCGACACGGTTGCGTCCGCCCTCGCGCCGCATCACCGGTACGTGGCGGATCGTGTGCTCGGCCATCAGCAGCGCGGCATCGGCCGCCGTGTCGGCCACGTCCAGTGTCAGAACGTTGCGCGTCATCACCTGGGCGACCGGTGCATCGAGCGGTACCTGCGGCAGTATCACGCGACCGATCAGGTCGGTGCGGGTAAGGATGCCGGCGACGCGCTCGCCGTCGTCCGCCGGTTCGACCACCAGGACGGAGCCGACATGCGCATCCTGCATGCGCTGGAACGCATCGCGCAGAGGTGTGTCGCCGCGGCAGGCCAGCGCCGGGCCGCGCAGCAGGTCGGCCAGCGGAGCGGCCAGCGTCTGCTGCGCGACGGCCTCGGCCGCGAAGCTCTGCTGCAGCTGCTGCCGCGACAGGTCGAGCATCGCGCCCAGGCGGCGCTTGCAGAAATCGAGGAACGGCGGGCTGCGGCGGACCAGTTCGGCGAACACGGCGCGGGCCAGCACCAGGCAGAACGTGTCGCCCACGGAACGATAGGTCAGCGATACGTCGCGTTCCGCCAGCAATGCCCCCACCGGAAAGCAGTCGCCGACGCCCGCTTCGTAGGCGATGGCGCCCTCCGCCGTGAAGCCCTGCACGTGTCCCTGCTTGACGATCAGGCATTGCCTGGGCACGCCCTGCCCCGGCGCGAGCAGCACTTCGCCCGGTGCGTAGTAGGCGATCTCCGCCAGGTCGATGATGCGGTCGACGTCCTCGGCAGCCATGGCCGAGTACGGCAGGCGCTCGGTCAGCAACTGGCGCAGCGCGCCCGCGATGGTCGGCGCCGTCATCGATCAGACCGGACCGGCGCGCTGGGCATCGACGAAACCCGTTCCGATGGACAGGCGCGGCAGCGTGCTCAGCGCTCGCCGCGTGGGGGGCTTTCCTGCGACGCGCCGCCTTCGCCGCGCGAACGGTGGCGGTTGCGCGCGCCGAGGATCATCCACACGGCCAGCGCCAGTCCCACCCCGGCGATGATGAACTCCATGGCGAAGCCAGGCTCTACGCGCCGGGCCGCGCGTTCGCCGCCGGCTGGCCGCGCACGATCGCCAGCGCCGACGACACCAGCGTCGACACGTCGCCGAGGTTGGCCGGCACGATCAGCGTGTTGCCTTCCTTCGCCAGGTTGCCGAAGGCATCGACGTAGCGCTCGGCGACCTTCAGGTTGACGGCCTGCATGCCGCCGGGCTCCTGCGTGGCCTGCGCCACTTGGCGGATGGCCTTCGACGTCGCATCGGCGATCGCGACGATGGCGGAGGCCTCGCCCAGCGCGCGGTTGATCTGCGCCTGCTTGTCGCCTTCGGACTTGGCGATCGCGGCCTCGCGCTCGCCGGTGGCGATGTTGATCTGCTCCTGCTTGCGGCCTTCGGACGACGCGATCAGCGCGCGCTTCTCGCGCTCGGCGGTGATCTGCTGCTGCATGGCGTGCAGGATCGCATTGGGCGGCGTGATGTCCTTGATCTCGTAGCGCAGCACCTTCACGCCCCAGTTCATCGCCGCCTCGTCGATCGCGGACACGACGCTATGGTTGATGAACTCGCGTTCCTCGAAGGTCTTGTCGAGCTCGAGCTTGCCGATCACCGAGCGCAGCGTGGTCTGCGCGAGCTGGGTGATGGCCAGGATGTAGTTGCTGGCGCCGTAGGAGGCGCGCTGCGGATCGGTGACCTGGAAGTACAGCACGCCGTCGACCTGCAGCTGCGTGTTGTCGCGCGTGATGCAGACCTGGCTCGGCGTATCGAGCGGCACTTCCTTCAGGCTGTGCTTGTAGGCGACGCTGTCGATGAACGGGATGACGATGTTCAGGCCCGGCTGCAGCACCGCATGGAACTTCCCCAGCCGCTCGACCACCCATGCATTCTGCTGCGGCACGACCTTCACCGCCTGCACCACGAAGACGACCGCCACGATCAGCAGAACGACCGCAACGATGGACACACCGTCGAACATGTTCATGAATGCTCCTGATTCTTCGGGCTTTTCCGACTTTTCCGACTCTTCCGACGCTTCCTGTTGAGCCCGCTGGCCGCGCGCTAGCGCGGCTTCGGTGCAACGATCAGGCGATTGGCGTTGATCTCGCGGATCACGAACTCGCCGCTCGACGGCTGCTCGCCCGGCGCCAGCTCGACGTCCCACACCGAGCCGCGGTAGCTGGCCCGGGCGGTGCGCGATGGCGTCCACGCATCGACGCGCAGCGTCTGGCCGATGTCCATGTTCTGCACGCGATCCTCGCTGCGCTCGTGCAGGCGGCGCCCGAAGCGCGTCCGGCGCAGCCACATGGAGCCGCCCAGCCCGATGATCGCGGCGACGACGAACTGCAGCGCGACCGGCGCGCCGGCCCACGCGGCCAGGCCCGCTGCCGCCAGCGCGATCGCGATGACCAGCAGGTAGAACGTGCCGGTCAGCAGTTCCGCGACCAGCAGGCCGAAGGCGACGACGAACCAGATGTACGTTTCCATGCGCCCTTCCCTCGCTTCAGGCCGCGCGTGCGAGGCGCTGCCACGTGGCGATGACGGTGTCCGGATTCAGCGAGATCGACTCGATGCCCTGCTCGACCAGCCACTCGGCGAAGTCTGCATGATCCGACGGCCCCTGGCCGCAGATGCCGATGTACTTGCCGCGCGCCCGGCAGCTCGCGATGGCCATCGACAGCAGCGACTTCACCGCTGGATCGCGCTCGTCGAAGCCCTCGGCCACCAGTCCTGAGTCGCGATCGAGGCCCAGCGTGAGTTGCGTCAGGTCGTTCGAGCCGATCGAGAAGCCGTCGAAGTAGTCGAGGAACTGGTTGGCCAGCACCGCATTCGACGGCACTTCGCACATCATGATCAGCCGCAGCCCGCCCTTGCCGTCGACCGCGCCCGAGCCGCGCGCCAGTCCGTGTCCGGCCAGCAGTTCGGTGACGCGCTTCGCCTCGGCGAGCGTGCGTACGAACGGCACCATGATCTCGACGTTGGTGAGTCCCATCGTCTCGCGCACGTACTTCAGCGCGGCTGCTTCCATGCGGAAGCATTCGCGGAACGAATCGGCGATGTAGCGCGCCGCCCCGCGGAAACCGAGCATCGGGTTCTCTTCGTCGGGCTCGTAGCGCGAACCGCCGATCAGCTTCTTGTACTCGTTGCTCTTGAAGTCGGACATGCGCACGATGACCGGCTTGGGCCAGAAGGCCGCACCGATGGTCGCGATGCCCTCGGCGAGCTTGGCCTCGAAGAAGCGGCGGGGCGTCTCGTAACCGGAGGCCAGCCGCTCGACGGCGCGCTTCAGTTCCTCGTCGATGTGCGGATAGTCGAGCACCGCCTTCGGATGCACGCCGATGTTGTTGTTGATGATGAACTCGAGACGCGCCAGGCCCACGCCGGCGTTCGGCAGCGCCTGGAAGTCGAAGGCGAGTTGCGGGTTGCCGACGTTCATCATGATCTTGACGGGGATCGCCGGCAGCGTGCCCTGCTGCACCGTCTCGACCTCCATTTCCAGCGCACCCGCGTAGATGTGGCCGGTGTCGCCTTCGGCGCAGCACACGGTCACCATCGCGCCTTCGGCCAGCGTCTGCGTCGCCGTGCCGCAGCCGACGACGGCCGGGATGCCCAGTTCGCGCGCGATGATCGCCGCATGGCAGGTGCGGCCGCCGCGGTTGGTGACGATCGCCGCCGCGCGCTTCATCACCGGCTCCCAGTTGGGATCGGTCATGTCGGTGACCAGCACGTCGCCCGGGCGCACGCGCTCCATGTCGTCGACGCTGGCGATGTTGCGCACCGGCCCGATGCCGATCTTCTGGCCGATGGCGCGGCCCGTCGTCAGCACGGTGCCGCGGCTCTTCAGCCGGAAGCGCTGCTGCGACTCGGCCCTCGCCTGCGACTTCACGGTCTCGGGGCGCGCCTGCAGGATGTAGAGGCGGCCATCGGCGCCGTCCTTGCCCCATTCGATGTCCATCGGCCGGCCGTAATGCTGCTCGATCAGCACGGCGTAGCGCGCGAGTTCCAGCACGTCGGCATCGGTCAGCGAGAAGCGGTGGCGCTGCGCATCGGAAACGTCCACGGTGCGCACCGTGCGGCCATGGCCGCCGGCCGGATCGAACTCCATGCGGATCAGCTTCGAGCCGAGCGACTTGCGCAGGATCGGATGCTTGCCGGCCGCCAGCATCGGCTTGTGCACGTAGAACTCGTCCGGGTTGACCGCGCCCTGCACGACGGTCTCGCCCAGTCCGTAGCTCGATGTGATGAACACCACGTCGCGGAAGCCGGATTCGGTGTCCATCGTGAACATCACGCCGGCCGCGCCGAGATCCGACCGCACCATGCGCTGCACGCCGGCCGACAGCGCGACGTCGGCGTGCGCGTAGCCCTTGTGCACCCGGTAGGCGATGGCGCGGTCGTTGTAGAGCGACGCGAACACGTGCCGGATGCGGTCGAGTATCGCGTCGATGCCCGTGACGTTCAGATACGTCTCCTGCTGGCCTGCGAAGGACGCATCCGGCAGGTCTTCAGCGGTGGCGCTGGAGCGCACCGCGAATGATATTTCACTTGAGGATTCTTTCTCAAGTATCTGAAATTGCTTCCTTATTTCTGCCTCGAAATCGGCCGGAAAGGGTGTGGCGACGACCCATTCGCGGATCTGCGCGCCCGTCGCGGCCAGCGCGCGGACGTCGTCGACGTCCAGCGCGTCGAGTGCCCGGCCGATGCGCTCGCGCAGCCCGCCGGCGTCGATGAACGCCCGGAAGGCGTCCGCGGTCGTCGCAAAGCCGTCGGGCACGCGGATGCCCGCGGCCGACAGCTGGCTCAGCATCTCGCCGAGCGAGGCGTTCTTGCCGCCCACCGTCTCCACATCGGTCATGCGGAGCTGGCTGAACGGAATGATGAACGGGATGACACGGGCGCCGCGGGGCATCGCCTCTCCTGACATCGGGCTTGTCTAGAATCCGTGATTCTACCGAGCGCAGCGGGGTCATCTTGCGGCGCATCAGTGCCACGCAGGAGCCGCAATGCCGGACAGCGCCCAGGGAATCGATCGCTCCGTCTTCTTCGTGTCCGACGGCACCGGCATCACCGCCGAAACACTCGGCCACAGCGTGCTGACCCAGTTCGGCGATCTGCGCTACCGCACCACGCGCATCCCGTTCATCGACTCGTCCGAGAAGGCGCGCGACGCCGCGCTGCGCATCAACGAGGCCGGCCAGCGCGACGGCAGGCGCGCCATCGTGTTCTCCACGCTGGTCAATCCGCCGATCGCGCAGGAGCTGCGCAGTTCGACCGACGCGTTCTTCATCGAGATGTTCGAGACCTTCGTCAAGCCGCTGGAGGCCGAACTCGGCCTGAAGTCGACGCACACCATCGGCCGTTCGCACAACATCGGCACGAACTCCGAGGACGACAAGAACCGCATCGAGGCGATCAACTTCGCGCTGGCACACGATGACGGCCAGTCCGCCAAGGGGCTGGCCAGCGCCGACGTGATCCTGGTGGGCGTGTCGCGCTCGGGCAAGACGCCGACCACGCTGTACCTGGCGATGCAGTACGGCGTGAAAGCCGCCAACTACCCGCTGATCCCGGAGGACTTCGAACGCAACACGCTGCCGCAGCCGCTGGCGCCGTACAAGGGCAAGATGTTCGGCCTGTCGATCGCGCCCGAGCGGCTTTCGGAAGTGCGCAACGAACGGCGGCCGAACAGCCGCTACGCCGCGCTGGAGAACTGCCGCTACGAGGTCGACGAGGCCGAGAAGATGATGCGCCGTGAAGGCATCCGCTGGCTGTCGTCGACCGCGAAGTCGATCGAGGAGATCGCCGCGACGATCATGCAGGAGATCCGGCTGGATCGACGGTCGTATTGACGCGAGGACGTAGCGACTACATGCGGCGCCGCCGCCGCACCTGCTCGAACAAACACACCGCCGCCGCCGCACCGACGTTCAGCGATTCCACGTTTGCCGCCAGCGGAATGCGCAGCCGGCATTGCGCGGCGGCACGCGCGGCGGCGCCGAGGCCCTGCCCTTCGGCCCCGAACAGCCATAGCGTCGGCCCGCGCCCCCAGGTGGCCGCGTAGATCTCCTCGCCCTCGACGTCGGCCGCGCAGACCGTGCCGCGGAAAGCGTCCAGCACCTGCGCGAGCGGAACGGCGTCGTACACCGCGGTGGCGAAGTGCGCGCCCATCGCCGCGCGCATCACCTTCGGCGACCACGCGAACGCGCTGCCTTCGCCGACGATCACGTGGCGCACACCCGCCGCCGCAGCGGTCCGCAGCAGCGTGCCGACGTTGCCGGGATCCTGCACGCCGTCGAGGTACACGGCGTCTTCGACGAGCTGCGCCGGCCATGCGCGCGTGGCGATGGCGATTTCGGCCAGCACGCCCACGCCATGCTCGACGGGTGACAGCGCGTCGTACAGCGCGGCCGGCAATTCGACGTGGCGGAAACCGCCGGCAAGTGGAGCCGCCAGCACCGCATCCACCACGCGCGCGGCTTCGGCCCCCGGCCGTGGGGTCGCGCGCGTGACCAGCGTGTGCACCGGCAGGCCGGCCGCGACCACCGCCTCGATCACGTGCGTGCCTTCGACCAGCGTGCGCGCAGCGTCGCGGCACGCGCGCGGCGACTCTGTCAGCCGCCGCAGTCGGCGCACGACCGGATTGTCAGCCGCCGTGATGCGCATGGGACGTATCGATCTGCGCAGCGATGGCCGCCGTGCCGTCGCCCGTGCGCCGGGCCAGCGCCGGATGCCCGCGCACCGGCGCGAAGCTGAGCCGATGTACGTCGCAAGGCCCGAGGCGCTGCAGGCAGTCGAGATGCTCGGGCGTGCCGTAACCCATGTGACGCGCGAAGCCGTAGCCCGGATAGCGCTCGTCGAGCGTGCGCATCAGCGCATCGCGCGCGGTCTTGGCGAGGATCGACGCCGCCGAGATGCTCTTCTCCAGCGCATCGCCGGCGATGATCGTCCGGCCGGGAATCGGCAGCGCCGGCATGCAGTTGCCGTCGACCAGCGCATACTCGGCCGCCACCTGCAGGCCCTCGACCGCGCGGCGCATCGCCAGCAGCGTGGCCTGCAGGATGTTGATCGTGTCGATCTCGTCGACGCCGGCCTCGGCCACCGCCCATGCGATCGCGCGCTCGCGGATGCGCACGGCGAGTTCCTCGCGGCGTTCGGGCGCCAGCACCTTCGAGTCGGCGAGCCCGCGGATCGGCCGCGAAACATCGAGAATGACTGCCGCGGCGACCACGGGTCCCGCCAGCGGGCCTCGCCCGGCTTCGTCGATGCCGCAGCAGCGACCGGCATCGCGCGCCGCCTGCTCGAACAGGTCCGGCGTGCCGCGCTGCCGATGCATTCGATGCCTCATCGCCGCGCCACCTCCAGGACCGAGTCTGCCGCCAGTCGCGCAGTGTCGCGCCGCAGTTCGTCGTGCATGGTCGTGAAGCGCTGCGTCAGGCGTTCGCGCAGCGCACCGTCATTCAACTGCAGGTGCAGCGCGTCCGCAAGTGCGTGCGGCGTGCAGGCCTCCTGCAGCAGTTCGGGCACCAGGCTTTCGTTGGCGAGGATGTTCGGCAGCCCGGCCCACGGGATGCGCCCCTTGCGCCGCATCAGCCACGCGGTGAACGCCGGCACACGGTACGCGATGACCATCGGCCGCTTGTAGAGCGCGGCTTCGAGCGAGGCAGTGCCGCTCGCCACCAGCACGGTGTCGGCGGCTTCGAGGCAGTCGTGCGCGCGGCCGGCGGTCAACGTCATCGACGAGGCCAGCGCGGGGCGCGCGGCGAGCATCGACTGCAGCACCCGCTGCAGGCCCGCATCGGCGGCGGGTACGAGAAAGCGCAGGCCCGCCTCGCGCTGCTGCAGCAGCACCAGCGCATCCAGGAACACGTCGCCGAGGTACTTCACTTCGTCGGCGCGCGAACCCGGCAGAGCGGCCACGTAGCGCCCCTCCGCGGGCAGGCCCAGCCGCCGGCGCGCCGTGGCCGCATCAGGCACGCGCGGGATCATCGACGCCAGCGGATGCCCGACGTAGCGCGCCGGGATGCCGGCCTCGTCGTAGATCTTCTGCTCGAAGGGGAACACCAGCAGCATCAGGTCGACGGCGCGGCGGATCTGGTCGATGCGTTCGGCACGCCACGCCCAGATCGACGGACTGATGAAGTGCACGACCCGGCCGCCGGCCGCACGGTACTTCTCTTCCAGCCCGAGGTTGAAGTCGGGCGCATCGACGCCGACCAGCACATCGGGCCGCTGCGCGAGGAAGCGCGCGAGCAGGTCGCGCCGCAGCTTCAACAGCCGTGGCAGGTGGCGCAGCACCTCGACGTAGCCGCGCACCGACAGCTCGCGCACATGCGCCCACGGCTCGAAGCCCGCCGCGATCATGCGGTCGCCGCCGACGCCGAGGCAGCGCAGCGACGGCACCTGTCGATGCATCTCCGCGATCACGCCCGCGGCCAGCAGGTCGCCCGACGCTTCGCCGGCCACGAAGGCCGCGACCGGCGCGGCCTGCGGGCAATCGGGTGAAGCAGCCGCGGACATCAGCGCACGATGCCGCGCTGCGAGTCCCGCACGAAGTCGCGCAGCAGCGCGATGGCGGCGGCTCCGTCGCCGCCGGCAGCGGCCGCCTCGCCCAGCGCCAGTACCGCCTCGGCCGCGGTGAGCCCGTCCTTGTAGACGACGCGATAGGCGCGGCGCAGCGCGTTGATCGCCTCCGCGGAGAAGCCGCGCCGCTTCAGGCCCTCGCTGTTGATGCCATGCGGTTCGGCCGGATTGCCGCTGCACATGACGTACGGCGGCAGGTCGCGCAGCACGACCGCGCCGCCTCCGGCCATCGCATGCGCGCCCAGCGCGCAGAACTGATGCACACCGGCCAGACCTCCGATCACCACCCAGTCGCCGACCGACACGTGTCCCGCGAGCGTCACGTTGTTGGCGAGGATCGTGTGATCACCGACATGGCAGTCGTGTGCGATGTGCACGTTGGCCATGATCCAGTTGTCGCTGCCCAGCCGCGTGATGCCACCGCCCTGCGCGGTGCCGAGGCTGATGGTGCAGTGTTCGCGGATCGTGTTGTCGTCGCCGACGACGAGCTCGGTGTCCTCGCCGCCGTACTTCTTGTCCTGCGGCGGACCGCCGATGACGGCGAAGGGATGGATGCGGTTGCGCAGGCCGAGCGTGGTGCGGCCGCCGATGATCGCGTAAGGGCCGATGTCGCAGCCGCTGCCGACCTTCACCTGCCCGCCGACGATCGAACCCGCGCCGACGACGACGTCGTCGGCCAGTTCGGCCGCTCGATCGACGATCGCTGATGGATGAATCCGCGCCATGCCTGCGCCTACGCGTCGCCGGTCCTGCGGCTGGCGCAGATCATCTCGGCTTCGCACGCCACTTCGCCGTCGACCAGTGCGCGCCCGGTGAACTTGCCGATGCCGCGCTTGACGCGGTCCATCGTCACCTCCAGCCGCAGCTGGTCGCCGGGCTGCACCACGCGCTTGAAGCGCGCGCCGTCGATGCCGGCGAAGTAGAACAGCGCGCCGGCCTCCTGCGAGGTCTGCAGCGTCACGTAGGTCAGCACGGCCGCCGCCTGCGCCATCGCCTCGATGATCAGCACGCCTGGCATCACGGGATGGCCGGGGAAGTGCCCCTGGAAGTACGGCTCGTTCATCGACACGTTCTTCAGTGCAACGATGCGCGCGCCCGGCTCGAGTTCGAGCACCTTGTCCACCAGCAGGATCGGATAGCGGTGCGGCAGCAGTTTCAGGATGTGATCGATATCGAACTTCAAGGTGTGTCCCTCCGCCTGACGGCTTTGCGCTCCGCCTCGAGTTCCCGCACGCGGCGGCGCAGTTCATCGAGATGCCGGACGACTGCCGCGGCGCGTTCCCAGTCGCGGCGCGGCATCATCGGAAACGAACCCGTGTAGTGACCCGGCGCGTCGATCGACGACGCGACCAGCGTACCGCCGCCGATGACGCAGCCGTCGGCGATCGTCAGGTGCCCGACGATCATTGCCGCGCCGCCGATCTGGCAATGCGCACCGATGCGTGCGCTGCCGGCAATGCCGACACAGCCGGCGATCACCGTGTGCGCGCCGATCACGCAGTTGTGGCCGACCTGGATTTGGTTGTCGAGCTTGGCACCGCGTTCGATGCGCGTATCGCCCATCGCACCGCGGTCGATCGTGGTGTTGGCACCGATCTCGACGTCGTCCTCGACGACGACGCAGCCCACCTGCGGGATCTTGATCCAGCGGCCCTCGAAGGGCGCGAAGCCGAAGCCGTCGGCGCCGATCACCGCGCCGCTGTGCACGATGCAGCGCGCGCCGATGACGCAACGGTCGAGCACGCTGGCATTGGGATGCAGCCGCGACTGCGCACCGAGCTCCGCATCCGCGCCGAGCACCGCGCCGGCACCGACCACGGCACCCGCACCGACGCGTGCACCCGCGCCGATGCTGGCGCCGGCGGCGACGCTCGCCGTCGGATCGATCAACGCGCCGGCCGCGACATGTGCGCCCGCGGCCACGCCCGCCGTTTCGCCCGTGGCAGGGTGCAGCAGTTGCGCCGCGAAAGCGAACCACGCGTAGGGCTGATCGACGACGACCAGCGCGGCGCCGATCTGGGCGCCCGACCCAGCGCCCGCCCGCAGCGCGCCGGCGTCAGCTTCCGTCAGAGCGATCGCACCGGCGGCGGAAGCCTGCGCTTCAGCGCGATAGCGGGGATTGGCGAGAAAGGACAGCTGGTCGGCACGCGCGCCGGAAAGCGTGGCGACGGAAACCACGCGCCTCCCGGCGTCGCCGTCGATGCGGGCAGCGAGCCCGCCGCCGGCCTGCTCGGTGACGGCGGCTGTCAGCGCAGACAGCGACAGTCCGCCGGCCGGCATGCGACTACTTCGCGGCGTTGAGCGCCTTCAGCACGCGCTCGGTGATGTCGATGCGCGGGTTGAAGTAGACCGCCTCCTGCACGATCAGGTCGTACTTCTCCTGCTCGGCGATCTGGCGAATGATGCGGTTGGTGCTTTCGAGCAGCCGCTGCAGCTCTTCGTTGCGGCGCTGATTGAAGTCTTCGCGGAACTCGCGCTGCTTGCGCTGGAACTCGCGATCGAGTTCGGCCAGTTCGCGCTGGCGGCGCACCCGGTCGGTCTCGGACATCACCGGACCGTCCTTCTCGAAACGCTCGGCGCCCTGCTTCAGGCGCGCGCCCATTTCCTGCATTTCCTTGTCTCGCTTGGAGAACTCGCCTTCGAGCTTCTGCATGGCGGCACGCGCCGGCTGCGAGTCGCGCAGGATGCGGTCGGAGTTGACGACACCGATCTTCAGTTCCTGGGCACGCGCGACCTGCGCCGCCGTCGGACCGGCCAGGCCGACCAGCAGGACGGCCGTCGCAACCGCACGGAATGCGCCGCGGGCCGACGTCGCCGCGCCCGCCATGCTTCCGCTGCGGTCCACCCGCTGCCGACCGATACATTCCGTCATGGGGAAATCCACCTTCATAGAAGCCCGCGATTTTGCCATATCAGAAGCCCTGGCCGATCTGGAACTGGAAGCGCTGCGTGCGATCCCAGTCCTCGGCATTGAGGGGAACCGCGTAGGACAGGCGCAGCGGCCCCATCGGCGACAGCCACGCGATGCCGATCCCCGCCGAATAACGGATCAGGCCGAGGTCGATACCGGCGGAGTTGCCGTAGTACGGGCCTGAGCAGAAAGCGCCGGGGTTGGTCAGCATCTGCTTCGCGAGCGACTCGTCGGCGCTGACCTGCGCAGCCGACACGGAGTAGATGCCGTTGCAACCCGGGCCCCAGACCTGCCCCATGTCGAAGAAGGTCGTCGCGCGCAGCGACTTGTCCGCGCCGGGAATCGGCCACAGCGCTTCGACGGTCGCGTTGAAACGGCGCGTACCGCCGGTGGGATCGGTATTGATGTCGCGCGGGCCCAGCGATGCCGCTTCGTAGCCGCGCACGCTGCCGATGCCGCCGACGTAGAAGTTCTTGAAGAATGGGAACGGCTTGTCGTCGTAGCCGTTGCCGTAGCCAAGCTCTGTGTTGAACGCCAGCGTGACGAAGCTTGCCACCGGCCAGAACTGCTGGTAGCGGTAGGTCAGCCGGTAGTACTGCAGGTCGAGCACCGGCAGGGCCACTTCGCCGAACGCACTCTGGGTGCGGCCCTTGGTCGGGAACAGCAGGCTGTCGCGGCTGTCGCTCGACCAGCCGGCGGTCAGCGCCAGCGCGTCGGATGACTTGCCGAAGTCGTAGACGTACTGCACATAGCGCGGCGGCGAGTACGGCGTCAGGTCGATGGTCGTGCCTTCGTAGCGCAGGCCGAGGAAGACACGGTCGAATTCGGTGAACGGAATGCCGTACACCAGGCCCGCGCCGCGCGTCGAATAGCCGACGCTCGACAGTCCCAGCTCGGCGAGGTCCGAATTGCGGTAATAGAGCTCGATGGTGCGACTGATGCCCTCGACCGACACGTACGGATCGGTGTGCGTGATGGAGAACACCGTGTTCGACTTGCTGGTGTTGACCTCGAGCGCGAGCGCGTTGCCGGAGCCGAAGAGGTTCTGCTGCGACAGCCCCGCTGTCAGGATGATGCCTTCGGAGCTCGAGTAGCCAGCGCCGAGCTGGATGTTGCCGGTGGCGCGCTCCTTCACCGTGACGTTGACGTCGACCTGGTCGGGTGCGGTGGGCACGGCCGGTGTATCGACGGTCACGGTCTCGAAGTAGCCCAGCCGGTCGAGGCGCTCCTTCGACAGGCGCACGCGGTCTGCGTCGAACCAGCCCGCCTCGAACTGGCGCATCTCGCGGCGGATGACAGCATCCTTGGTGCGCGTGTTGCCCGCGATGTTCACGCGCCGCACGTATACGCGCCGGCCGGGATCGACGAGGATGGTGAATGCCACCTCGCGCTTCTCGCGGTCCGCCTCGGGCGACGGGTTGGCGGTCGCGAAGGCATAGCCCAGCGTGCTCATGCGGTCGGTGATGGCCTTGCCGATCGCGTTGATCTTCTCGGCGCTGAAGGTCTCGCCCGGCTTCACGGTGATCAGCGCGGACAGTTCGTCGTCAAGGCCGAGCAGTTCGCCCGACAGCTTCACGCTGGACACCGTGTATCGCTCGCCTTCGAAGACGTTGATCGTGACGGCGATGTCGCGCTTGTCCGGCGTGATGCTGACGTTGACCGACTCGACGCGGAAATCGAGATAGCCGCGGTTCAGGTAGTACGAGCGCAGCGTCTCCAGGTCGGCGCCGAGCTTCTGCCGGGAATACTGGTCGCGCTTGGTGTACCAGGATATCCAGTTCGGCACGCCCAGTTCCATCTGCGAGCGCAGCGTGCTGTCGCTGAACACCTTGTTGCCGGTGAAGGCGATGGTCTGGATGCGCGCGATGTCGCCCTCTTCCACCGCGATCGAGATGTTGACGCGGTTGCGCTCGATCGGCGTGACCGTCGTCTTGATTTCCACGCCATAGAGGCCACGCGACAGGTACTGGCGCCGCAGTTCCTGCTCGGCGCGCTCCAGCAGCGCGCGGTCGTAGATGCGGCCGCTCGCCAGCCCCACGTCGGCGAGCGACTTGGTGACCTGGTCCTTCTCGAACTCCTTCACGCCGGTGAGGTCGATGGTCGCGATCGCGGGACGTTCGTCGACGATGACCACCAGCACATCGCCGTCGACCTCGAGGCGCACGTCCTTGAACAGCCCGCTCGCATACAGCGCGCGGATCGCCTGCGTGCCGCGCTCGGGATCGAAGCGGTCGCCGACGCGGATCGGCAGGTAGGTGAAGACGGTGCCTGCCTCGGTGCGCTGGATGCCCTCGACGCGGATGTCCTTGACCACGAACTCCTGCGCATGGACGGTGAGGCACCACGCGGCCATGACGGCCGCCGCGGTCCGGCGCAGCACAGCGGGAGCGCGGCGCCCGGAATTCACGCGGCGCTTCAAGGCGATGTTCCGATCATGCAGGTGGAAGACGGGCGATCAGGACAGCAGTCGCACGACGTCGTTGTACAGGGCCATCACGGTCAGCAGGCCCAGTAATGCGACGCCGGCGCGCTGGCCCCATTCGATGACCCAGTCGGCCGGCGGACTGCCTTTGAAGATCTCGATCACATAATACAGGAGGTGCCCTCCATCGAGCATCGGAATGGGCAGCAGGTTCAGCACCGCCAGGCTGATCGATACCAGCGCGAGGAAGTTCAGGAACGGCACGAGGCCGATGCGCGCGGTCTGCCCCGCGTAATCGGCGATCGTCACCGGTCCCGACAGGTTCTTCCACGACGCTTCGCCGGTGATCATCTTGCCGAGCATGCGCAGCGAGAAGACGGCGGTATCTACGGTCTTGCGCGTGGCGAGGCCCACACTTTCCACCGGGCCGTACTGCACCTTCACCATCTCGGGCCGGTCGCTGAGCTCCGCGCCGATGCGTCCGATCACGCGGCCGTCGGCTTCGGTGACGCGGGCCGGCGTGACGCTCACGTCGATCGCGCGGCCGTCGCGTTCGACGATCAGTGCGAGCGGCTTGTCCGCGGCGCCGCGGATGCGTTCGATCAGGTCGCGCGCCGACGAGACGGACTTGCCCTGCGCTTCCAGCACGGTGTCGCCGGTCTGCAGGCCGGCGCGGGCCGCGGCGCTGCCTTCCTGCACGCGGCCGATGCGCGGCGCACCGCTGTACGGCACCAGCCCGAGGCGGCCGATCACGTCGGACTCCAGGTCGTCCGCCGACAGCGTGCCGAAGTCCAGCGTCAGCGTGCGCCGCGCGCGGTCTCGGCCTTCGACTTCGACGGTCGCCGGCACCTTGTCGACGATCTGCTGCAGCAGCACCCAGCGCAATTCGTTCCACGAACGTACGTCGTCGCCCTCGATGCGCACGATGGTGTCGCCCGCTTCGAAGCCGGCGCGGGCCGCCGCCGTGGCCGCCGGCGGCGCACCGATGATGGCGCGCGGCTCGAACACGCCCACCACGTTCAGCAGCCAGTAGACGGCGATGGCCAGCAGCAGGTTGGCCACCGGGCCGGCCAGCACGATCAGGATGCGCTTGCCGACGCCCTGCCGATTGAAGGCGCGCGGCAGGTCGGCGGGGGCGATGGGCGCGCAATCAGGATCGCGCTCGTCGAGCATGCGCACGTAGCCGCCGAGCGGCAGCGCCGACACGACCCATTCGGTGCGATCGGGTCCGCGCACCCAGCGCCCCAGCGGCTTGCCGAAGCCGATCGAGAAGCGCAGCACCTTGACGCCGCTCCAGCGCGCCACCCAGTAGTGCCCGAGTTCGTGGATGACGATCAGCACGCCCAGCGTGAGCAGGAACGCGGCAATCGTGGTCAGCAGACTCATTCAGTGTCCTTACACATGCTGGGGCGCGCCGCGCGCGACGTTCGCGGCGCGCTCGGCGCATGCCCGGGCCTGGCGATCGATTTCGAGGACATCCTCGATTCCCACAGGCGCCGGCGGCCGGTATTCGTCCAGTACGCGTTCTATGGTCGGCGCGATCCGGGTGAAGGGCAAGCGGCGCTGCAGGAAGGCTTCGACCGCGAACTCGTTGGCTGCGTTCAATACGGCGCTGGCCGCGCCGCCCGCGCGCAGCGCCGCATAGGCAAAACCCAGGCAGGGGAAGCGGCGCAGGTCCGGCGCTTCGAAGGTCAGCGCGGACAGTTTCGTGTAGTCCAGCCGCTGGGCGCCGCTGGCGATGCGCTCGGGCCAGGCCAGCGCATAGGCGAGCGGCGTGCGCATGTCGGGCGTTCCGAGCTGCGCCATCACCGAACCGTCCGCGTATTCGACCATCGAGTGGATCACGCTCTGCGGGTGGATGACGACGTCGATGCGCTCGGCCGGCATGTCGAACAGCCACGCCGCCTCGATGACCTCGAGCCCCTTGGTCATCAGCGTCGCCGAGTCCACCGAAATCTTGCGGCCCATGACCCAGTTGGGATGCGCGCAGGCCTGGTCCGGCGTCACGTCGTCGAGGTCGTCGCGGCGCAGGAACGGGCCGCCGGAGGCGGTGAGCACGAGTCGTGCGGAGGCGCGCTGCGCTTCGGGCGTGCCCGCCAGGCACTGGTGGATCGCACTGTGTTCGCTGTCCACCGGCAGCAGTTCACCGCCCGACGCGCGCTGCGCCGACAGCAGAAGTCCGCCGGCGCAGACGATGGCCTCCTTGTTGGCGAGCAGCAGCCGCTTTCCCGCGCGCGCCGCGGCGAGCGTCGGCACGAGGCCCGCCGCGCCGACGATGGCGGCGATGACCGTATCCGCCTCCGGTGCAGACGCGACCTCCGCGAGCGCGGCCACACCGGCGCGCGCCGCGGCCGACGCGCCATGGCGCTGCAGCGCCGAACGCAGCGCACCTTCCTGAGCAGGATCCGCGATGACGGCGACCGCGGCGCGATGCCGCGCAGCGAGTTCCGCCAGCGCATCGACGCTGCCGTTGGCCGTCAGCGCGTGCACGCGGTAGCGCTGCGGATGGCGCGCGATGACGTCGAGCGCGCTCTTGCCGATCGAGCCGGTCGCGCCGAGCAGCGTAAGGGTGCGCATCACGTCGACATCGTCCAGATCAGCGCCGCGGGCGGCAGCAGCGCGAGCATCGCGTCGAGGCGATCGAAGAAACCGCCATGGCCCGGCAGCAGCGTGCCGCTGTCCTTGGCGCCGGCCTGCCGCTTCAGCAGGCTCTCGAACAGGTCGCCGACGATCGACACGCCGACCAGCACGACCAGCACCAGCACCGTCACGACCACCCCCCAGTGGCGCAGCAGCACGGTCGAGTACAGCGGCAGTTGCGGCGCGATCTGCCACGCGACGAGTGCGGCGACGATCACCGCGATCATCGCGCCCCAGACGCCCGCCCAGGTCTTGCCGGGGCTGATGCGCGGCGCGAGCTTCGCCTTGCCGAACGCACGGCCGCTGAAATACGCGGCCGTGTCGGCCAGCCACACGATCACCAGCAGCGACAGCAGCGTGACCACACCGCCGGCCAGCACCAGCAGCAGAGCGCACCACGCGGCCGGCACCAGCACCAGCGCGGCGAGCGACGACATCTGCGGCGGGATCATTGCGGCGCCACGGCGCTGCGCCTGCACGATCAGCGCGGCGAGTGCCAGCCAGACCAGCGTCGCGAACAGCGCCAGCGGCACCTTCAGCCGCTCGATCCACATCGGCGCCAGGAAGAGCAGCGCGACGAGGACGCCCATGGCCGCCAGCGCCACGACATGCGCCGGCGTGGAGCGCCAGCCGGCGAGCTGCAGCCACTCCGCCAGCGCCAGCGCGAAGGCAAGCGCCATCAGTGCTGCGAAGGCCAGCGGGGATACCAGCAGTGCGCCGGTCAGCAGCGCGACGAGAACGACCGCGGTGATGACGCGTTGCGCGAGCACAGGTCGTCCAGCCCTGCCCTATGCCGCGCGCGCAGCGGAGCTGGCGTCGTCGGTCGCGACCTGCTCGCCGGTCATGCCGAAGCGCCGCTGGCGGCCGGCGTACCACGCGAGCGCGGCATCCAGCGCCGCGGCGTCGAAGTCCGGCCACAGCAGGTCGGTGAAGTACAGCTCCGCGTAGGCGAGCTGCCACAGCAGGAAGTTGCTCACACGCTGCTCGCCGCCGGTGCGGATCAGCAGGTCAGGCGGCGGCGCGAAGGCGAGCGCGAGATGGCGTTCGATCGCGGCTTCATCGATGCGCACGTCGGCCGCAGCAGCATTCGATGAGCGCGCGGCCCGCTGCGCAGCCTGCGCGATGTCCCAGCGGCCGCCGTAGTTCGCGCAGACGGTGAGGGCGAGCCGCGTGCCGCCGGCCGTGCGTCGCTCCGACTCGCCGATGCGGGCGCGCAGTTCGGGCGCGAAGGCCGCGATGTCCCCGACCACACGCATGCGCACGCCGAGTTCCACCAGCCGTCCGATCTCGCGCTCCAGCGCCACCATGAACAGGCGCATCAGCGTCGACACTTCGTCGGCGGGACGGCGCCAGTTCTCCGAACTGAAGGCGAACAGCGTCAGGTACTCGATGCCGCGTTCGCCGCAGGCGCCCAGCGTCGCGCGCACCGCGTCGACGCCGCGCGAGTGCCCGGCCACGCGCGGCATGCCGCGCGACACGGCCCACCGGCCATTGCCGTCCATGATGATCGCGACGTGGCGCGGCCGCGCGGCAGCGGTCGCAGCGGAAACGGGCTGCTGCGGAGGTGAGGCCAGGGCCATCGCCGACCTCAGACCGTCAGTACCTCTTTTTCCTTTTCGGCGACCAGCTTGTCGATTTCCGCGACGAAGCGGTCGGTGAGCTTCTGGATCGTCTCCTCGGCGCGGCGGTCGTCGTCCTCGGAGATGGTCTTGGCCTTCAGCATTTCCTTGACGTGATGGTTCGCGTCGCGGCGCAGGTTGCGCACGGCGACCTTGGCGTTCTCGCCCTCGTGCTTGACGACCTTCACCAGTTCCTTGCGGCGCTGCTCGGTGAGCGGCGGCATCGGCACGCGGATGATGTCGCCGGTGCTGGCCGGGTTCAGGCCGAGGTCGGAGTCGCGGATCGCCTTCTCGACAGCGGGCACCATCTTCTTGTCCCACGGCTGCACGGTGATCGTGCGCGCATCGCCCAGGCCCACCTGCCCGACCTGCGCCAGCGGCGTGGGCGTGCCGTAGTAATCGACCTGGATGTGGTCCAGCAGGCCGGTATGCGCGCGGCCGGTGCGGATCTTGCTGAAATCCGCCCGCAGCGCCTCCAGCGACTTGACCATCTTCTGCTCGGTCGTCTTCTGGACTTCAGCGACACTCATCGGGATCTCCTTGGCTCTGTAGCGATGGGGCCCGGCCGGTCACACGTGGACCAGCGTGCCCTCGTCCTGGCCGGTGACCACGCGTCGCAGCGCGCCCGGCTTGGTGATATTGAAGACCTTGATCGGCAGCCGCTGGTCGCGGCACAGCGCGAACGCGGTCGCATCCATGATCTGCAGGTTGCGCGACAGCGCCTCGTCGAAGGTGATGGTCGCGTAGCGGGTCGCCTTCGGGTCCTTCTTCGGATCGGCGGTGTAGACGCCGTCGACCTTGGTGGCCTTCAGCACGATCTGCGCACCCACTTCCGAGCCACGCAGCGCCGCCGCCGTGTCCGTCGTGAAGAACGGGTTGCCGGTGCCGGCGGCGAAGATGACCACGCGGCCTTCCTCGAGGTAGCGCAGCGCCTTCGGGCGGATGTAGGGCTCGACCACCTGCTCGATGTTCAGGGCCGACTGCACGCGCGCCTCGATGCCCGCCAGCCGCATCGCGTCCTGCAGCGCCATCGCGTTCATGATGGTCGCCATCATGCCCATGTAGTCGGCGGTGGCGCGGTCCATGCCTTCGGCGCCCAGCGCCACGCCGCGGAAGATGTTGCCGCCGCCGATGACGATGGCCACCTCGACGCCGAGGCCGACGACCTCCGCGATGTCGGCGACCATCGCTTCCACCGTCTGGCGATTGATGCCGAAGGCATCCTCGCCCATCAGCGCCTCGCCGGACAGCTTCAGCAGCACGCGTCGATACGCGGGCGTCGCCGCACTGCCCTGCACTGCACCTGCCTTCGATCCTGCCCTGTCGTCCGCCGCCATCGTCGCCTCGTCAGCGCCTGCCGCGTTGCGGTGGTCTCAGCCGCGCGCGGCGGCTGCCTGCGCGGCCACCTCGGCCGCGAAGTCGCTCTGCTTCTTCTCGATGCCTTCGCCCACGACATACAGCGCAAAGGACTTCACGGTCGCGCCGTGCGCCTTCAGCAGCTGCTCGATGGTCTGCTTGCCGTCCTCGGCCTTGACGAACACCTGGCCGTGCAGCGTCACTTCGCGCAGATACTTCTGCACGGTGCCTTCGGCGATCTTCTCGAGCATCGCCTCGGGCTTGCCCGATTCGCGCGCCTTCTCGATGGCGATGCGCCGCTCCGCGTCCAGCAGCTCGGCCGACACGCCGCTCGCGTCCAGCGCCTTCGGCTTGCTGGCGGCGATGTGCATCGCGACGTCCTTGGCCAGCGCGGCGTCCCCGCCGACGACGTCGACCAGCACGCCGATCTTCGAGCCGCCGTGCACGTAGGAGGCGAGCGTGCCCTGCGCGTCGATGCGCGTGAAGCGGCGGATCGCCATGTTCTCGCCGATGCGGCCGACCAGCGCGGTGCGCACCGATTCGACCGTGCCGCCGTTCAGCGGCAGCGCCGACAGCGCCGCGACGTCGGCCGGATTCTTCTCGGCGACCAGGCGGGCGAGCTCCTTCGCGAAGCGCTGGAAGTCGTCGTTCTTGGCGACGAAGTCGGTCTCCGAATTCACTTCGACGATCGCGCCGACCTTGCCGGCCACGTACACGCCGACCACGCCTTCGGCGGCGATGCGCGCCGCGGCCTTGCTCGCCTTGCTGCCGAGCTTGACGCGCAGGATCTCCTCCTGAATCCCTTGTTCAGCGCGCTTTGTGCGCGTGATCCACATCCCGGCGCGCCTTGCGCGCGTCTTCCGCGGCCTTTGCAAAAAAGGGGCTTGCGCCCCCTTTTGCGGTGACTGCGCGCCTTAGTGCTGCGCTTCGCTGACTTCGACGAATTCCTCGTCGCCGCCCTGCACCGCCTGCACCACGCCGGCCAGCGCCTGCTGCTTGCCCTCCAGCACCGCGTCGGCGATGCCGCGCGCATACAGGCGCACCGCACGGCTCGAATCGTCGTTGCCCGGAATCACGTAGGACACGCCTTCAGGCGAATGGTTGGTGTCGACGATCGCCACCACCGGAATGCCGAGCTTCGCCGCTTCCTGCACGGCGATCTTGTGATAACCGACGTCGATCACGAACAGCGCGTCCGGCAGCGCGTTCATTTCCTTGATGCCGCCGATCGACTTGTTGAGCTTCTCGACCTCGCGCGCGAAGTCCAGCGCTTCCTTCTTGGTCATGCGCTCGGTGCCGTTGTCGGCGATGATCTGCTCCATTTCCTTCAGGCGCTTGATCGACACCTTGACGGTCTTGAAGTTGGTCAGCATGCCGCCCAGCCAGCGCTGGTCGACGTAGGGCATGCCGGCGCGCTGCGCTTCCTCGACGATGATCTCGCGGGCCTGGCGCTTGGTGCCGACGAACAGCAGCGTGCCGCGGTTGGCGGCGAGCTGGCGCACGAAGCGCGTCGCGTCGTTGAACTGCTCGAGCGTGCGCTCGAGGTTGATGATGTGGATCTTGTTGCGGTGGCCGAAGATGTACTGCGCCATCTTCGGGTTCCAGAAACGGGTCTGGTGGCCGAAATGAACGCCGGCCTCCAGCATCTGACGCATGGTCACGGACATGACGAACTCTCCAAGGTTGGGTCCTGCGCAGTCGCCGACGCGGCGGAGCTGGTTGTTCACCAGACTTCCGGCCGCACCTTGGTGGCGGTGCGCGCGATTTACAACGAATCCATCGAAGCGTTGAGCGAACGACGGGTTTAATCCATCCTTTGCCTAAGCATTTGATTTTCAAAGTCCCAGGCAGCCCGATATTATAGCCATCCTCGCCCGATCCGCTCAAGCCGCCGGCTGCCCCCTCACCATGCCCATCGTCATCAAGACCGCCGAAGAGATCGCCGGCATGCGGCTGGCCGGACAACTGGCCTCCGAGGTGCTGGACTACATCGGGCCGCACGTGAAGCCGGGCGTCACCACCGGCGAGCTCGACCGCCTGTGCCACGCGCTGATGCGCGACGTGCAGGGCTCGATCCCGGCCCCGCTGAACTACGCGCCGCCGGGCTATCGCCCCTTCCCGAAGGCCATCTGCACCTCGGTCAACCATCAGGTCTGCCACGGCATCCCGGGCGACCGCGTGCTGAAGAGCGGCGACGTCGTCAACATCGACGTCACCGTCATCAAGAACGGCTTCCACGGCGACACCAGCCGCATGTTCTACGTCGGCGAACCGTCGATCGCGGCGAAGCGGCTGTGCGACGTCACATGGGAATGCATGTGGCTCGGCATCGAGCAGGTGCGGCCGGGAGCGAGCGTCGGCGACATCGGCCACGCCATCCAGACCTATGCCGAGAAGCAGGGCTTCAGCGTGGTGCGCGAGTTCTGCGGCCACGGCATCGGCCGCCGCTTCCACGAGGAACCGCAGATCCTGCACTACGGCAAGCCGGGCACGCTCGAGCGGCTGGCGGCCGGCATGATCTTCACGGTCGAACCGATGATCAACGCCGGCCGGCGCGACATCAAGGAACTCGCCGACGGCTGGACCATCGTCACTAAGGACCACAGCCTGTCGGCGCAGTGGGAGCACACGGTCCTCGTCACGGAGACCGGCTACGACGTCATGACGCGCTCCGCGGCCGCACCGGCGCCGCCGGCCTTCGTCAAGGGCATGAGGCAGTGGGGCGAGCATGCCGCCGTGCACGCTGCCGAGGCCGCCGCCTGATCATTCGATGAACGACGTCGGTTTCCGGCTGCGCGACCGCCTGAAGCTGCAACGTGAAGCGCTGATCGAACGGTTCACGGCGGGCGGCGCCGTCCAGCCGCTGCTCAAGGGACTGGCGCGCACCACCGACGCGCTGCTGCGCGAGCTGGCCGCCAGCGTTCAGCTCGAACAAGGCGCTGCCCTGGTGGCCGTGGGCGGCTACGGCCGCGGCGAGCTGTTTCCGCATTCCGACGTCGACGTGCTGATCCTGCTGGAGTCGGCGCCCGATGACGCACAGCGCGCCACGATCGAGAACCTCGTCGGACTGCTGTGGGACCTCGGAGTGGCGCTCGGCCACAGCGTGCGCACCATCGACGAATGCCGCGCCGAGGCGGCCGGCGACATCACGGTGCTGACCTCGCTGCTCGAGGCGCGGCACGTCGCAGGTTCGCGCAGGCTCTACGCGCGGCTGATGCGGGCGTCGCGCGAGGCGCTCGACATTCCCGCGTACTACCGCGCGAAGGTGCTGGAACAGCGCCAGCGCCACCTCAAGTACAACGAGTCGCCCTACAGCCTGGAGCCCAACGTCAAGGAAAGCCCCGGCGGACTGCGCGACCTGCACGTGCTGCTGTGGGTCGCGCGCGCCGCAGGATACGGTACGAGCTGGACAGAGCTGGCGCGCTCCGGTCTGATCACGCCCGAGGAGGCCACGCTGATCCGCCTGAGCGAGCGCCGCCTGAAGCAGATCCGCGCGTGGCTGCACCTGGTGACGAACCGGCGCGAGGACCGGCTGGTCTTCGACGTGCAAGACGCGGTCGCGCAGCGCATGGGCTTCACCCCGACCGTCGCGCGACGCGCCAGCGAAGTGCTGATGCAGCGCTACTACTGGTCCGCCAAGGCCGTGACGCAGATGAACACCATCGTGCTGCAGAACGTCGAGCTGCGGCTGTTCCACAGCGCCGACGAGCCCGCTCAGCCGCTGGACGACACCTTCGCCACGCGCAGCGGCCTGCTCGACCTGCGCACGCCCGATGCGCTGGAGCGCGACCCCAACGGCATCCTGCGTGCCTTCCTGCTGATGGCGCAGCACCAGGAGCTGCGCGGCATGTCTGCGCCGTTGATGCGCGCGCTGTGGCATGCGCGGGTCACGATCGACTCACGCTACCGCCGCGACCCCGCGAACCGCGCGACCTTCCTGGCGATCCTGCAGCAGCCCAAGGGCGTGCTGCACGAGCTGCGCCGCATGAACCAGCTGTCGGTGCTGGGACGCTACCTGCCGGTGTTCCGCCGCATCGTCGGCCAGATGCAGCACGACCTGTTCCACGCCTACACGGTCGACCAGCACATCCTGCAGGTACTGCGCAACCTGCGGCGCTTCTCGCTGGCCGAGCACGCGCACGAGTATCCGCTGTGCAGCCAGCTGATCACCGACTTCGACAGGCCGTGGCTGCTCTACATCGCCGCGCTGTTCCACGATATCGCCAAGGGTCGCGGCGGCGACCACTCGATCCTCGGCGCACGCGACGCGCGCCGCTTCTGTCGTGACCACGGCCTGGCGGCCGACGATTGCGACCTCGTGGTTTTCCTCGTCGAGCATCACCTCGGGATGTCGAACGTCGCGCAGAAGCAGGACCTCGCCGACGCCGACGTCATCGCGCGCTTCGCCGCGCTGGTGAAAACCGAGCGCCGCCTGATCGCGCTCTACCTGCTGACGGTCGCCGACATCCGCGGCACGAGCCCGAAGGTATGGAACGCGTGGAAGGGCAAGCTGCTCGAGGATCTGTTCCGCGCCACCCGCCGCGCGCTGGTAGGGACCGCCGTCACGGCACATGCGTTGCTCGACAGCCGGAAAGAAGAATCCCTCCGCATCCTGCGCCTGTACGGCCTGGCCGACGACGCACGCAACGCGTTGTGGGACCAGCTCGACGTCGTCTACTTCCTGCGCCATTCGGCAGAGGACATCGCGTGGCATACGCGGTCGCTGTTCTTCCGCGTCAACACCGACAAGCCGGTCGTGCGCGCGCGCCTGGCGCGTATCGGCGAAGGCGCAGAGGTGCTGATCTACGTGCAGGACCAGAAGGAGCTGTTCGCCCGCGTCTGCGGCTACTTCGACAGCCGCAACCTGGGCATTCTCGACGCGCGCATCCACACCACGCGCCATGGCTACGCACTCGACACTTTCCTGGTCACCGACAACGGCCACGCGCCGCACTACCGCGAACTGCTGACCCAGGTCGAGCACGAACTCGCCGAGTGGATCTCCCAGCAGCGCGACCTGCCGCCGCCCGTCAGGGGCCGCATGTCGCGGCAATCGCGGCTGTTCCCGGTGACCCCCGAAGTGCGGCTGCAGCCCGACGAACGCGGTTCGCGCCACCTGCTGGCCGTCACCGCGACCGACCGACTCGGCCTGCTCTACTCCGTCGCACGCGTGCTGGCCCAGCACCAGCTCAACGTGCACTCGGCCAAGATCCTGACGCTCGGCGAGCGCGCCGAGGACGTGTTCCTCGTTTCAGGCGCGGAACTCGGCAACGAACGTCGACAGATCGAGATCGAGCGCGACCTGCTGGACGCGCTCGCGCCCTGATCTTTCGGTCGTCACTTCGAAGGGTAGATCGTCTTCCAGTCGTTCTTCATGTCCACCACGATCCAGCCGTTGCCCTTCGCCTGGTCCAGCGCCTGGTCCAGTCGACCGAACGTGGACTTGCGGTCATAGGCATACTCGCGCGCCGCGTCGGTGTGGTGCACGATCAGCCCTAGCCTTGCGCCCGCGCCTGCCGTGGTCCACTGCAGCATCTGCAGATCGCCGTCTGAATTGCCGAACGCGGCGATGGGCCGGCGTCCGATGTGTTCGTTGATCCCGACGGGCTTGCCGGCCTTGTCGTCGATGAAATTGACGGCAGGCAGGCGCATCAGAACCGGCTTGCCGTCCCGCATCTGGAACTGGGTCTTGATGCTGCTGCCGACCACCTGCTCGGGCGGAACGCCATAGACCTTCGACGACCAGGGCCGCATGAACTCGATACCGCCGCCCGACACGATGAAGGTCTTGAAGCCGTTGGCGCGCAGGTAAGCGAGCAGTTCCAGCATGGGCTGGTAGACCATCTGCGTATACGGCCTGCCCGTCGTCGGATGCCGCGCCGTTGCGATCCAGTCGGCGACCGCCTTCTCGAATTCCTCGGTGCTCATGCCTGCATGCGTTGCCGCCACCAGTTCCATCGCTGCCTTCTCGCCGCCGGCCATCGCGGATTTCAGATCGCCCTTGAGGATGGACGCGAACGGCTCCGCGGTCTTCCACTCCGGATGCCGGGGCGCGAGCGCCTTGACGCGATCCAGCGCGAATGCCAGCTGGACGTACATCGGCTGTTCGCCCCATAGCGTTCCGTCGTTGTCGAAGGTCGCGATGCGCTCGGCTTCGGGCACGAAGGTCGGCGAACCCTCCTTCGTCACCTTGCCGACGAAGTCGATGATGGCCGCCTTGTTCGGACCTTCGTTCCACGAAGGCAGAGGGTCGGCGGCCTGTGCGGCTGCGGTCAGCAGCAGCAGAAAGAGCGGCGCAATGAAGCGGATGGGCAGGAAACGGGATTGCATGGATGAGTACCCTGTCTGGGAGTGCGCGCGGTCAGCGTCCGGAGACGCAGACCGCACACGGGGACGCAGCGCGACGCGGAGCGACCGCGCGCGCGCGCTCAGTTGCCGGTCGGCAACGGCATCGAGATGCCTTCGTTCTTCAGCATGTCGCGCACGTACTGGAAGCGCTCGTACTGCGACAGCGTGATCGGCCCGGTGTAGGCCTCGCTCTGCGGCTTGCGCGGCGGATACTGCACGTAGGTCTTCATCAGATCCTTGATCGCCGCGCTGATGGTGATCATGCTCCACGTCCGCTCGGTCCAGTTGTTCATGAACAGGGTCGCTGCGGGTCCTGCCACAGGTCGAACACCTGCGGCACCGTGGCCACGTACTTGTCCGGACCCTTCCAGCCGAGGTTGCTGTCCACCGCGAGAGCACCGGTAGCCTGCCCGTTGTCGCCGCGCAGGTTGAAGACGGCCTTGTAGTTGCCCACGCGCGCCGCGCCCGGCGTCAGTTCGTTCTCGGTGAAGTAGAACCAGCTCTTGCGCGCCGACTTGCCCGTGCCGAACAGCACCGGCGACATGTCGTAGCTGTCGAAGCACATCGGCTTGTTCTCGCGATCGTTCTTCGGCAGCGTACGCCGCCGATAGTGTAGTACCAACAGGTCCAGTGCCGCCCAGGATGTCGTTCTCGTGCTCGGCTTGATCTCGCCGGGCCGACATATATGGCTGCTGGAATGATTGCCCCTTCACGCACGGTGCCCTTGGTTCCACGCAGCGGCGTATAGCCCGCGTCCGGATAGACGTCCTGCCATGCGCCGTTGTCGGTCGTGTAGAACACCAGCGTGTTCTTGTCCAGCCCCAGCGCGCGCAGCTTGTCCATGATCCGGCCGATGCGCGTATCCAGTTCCACGACCGAATCGGCGTACTTGCTCTTCGACATGGACTTGTACTGGAACTCCGGCGCCGGCAGGTTCGGCTGGTGCACCTTCATGAAGTTGACGTTGATGAAGAAGGGCTTGCCCGGGTTCTTGGCCGCCGTATCCAGGAACTCGAGCGCGGCCTTCTCCACGTAGCCGTCGTTCGCGGGAATTCCGGGACGACGCCCTTCGGATAGTTGACGCCGTGCAGCGTGACGTTCTCGCCGGCCGTCCACGTACCGACCGGGTCGTTGATCGCGAAATCCTCGCCGTCTTTTCCTCTTCCTCGCCGGGACAGCGATCCGATGGTCACTTTCTGGAACATCGCGCGCAGTTCCGGATCCATGTCCGGGAACCAGGTCGGATCGCCGTACGTGTACGCGTTCAGGTGGTACAGGCCGGCGTATTTCATGACGCTGCAGTTCTGCGCAAGGGCAGCGCATAGGCATCCTCGCCCAGGTGCCACTTGCCCGTGAAGTAGGTCTGGCAGCCCCCCTGTTTCAGCACCGACGCGAGCGTCCATTCAGCCGCCGGCAGCCCGCCGCCCTGCCCCTGGAACGCGACCGTGGTCATGCCGCTGCGGTTGGGAATGCGGCCCGTCTGCATCGCCGCGCGACCCGGCGTGCAGCTCGGTTGCGCGTAGAAGGAGAAGAAGGTCATCCCCTCCGACGCCATGCGATCGATGTTCGGCGTCGGCATGCCGCGGCCTTCACCGCCACCGTAGGGTCCGAGATCGCCGTATCCCGTGTCGTCCGAGACGATGAACAGGATGTTCGGCTTGGCCCTGCCGCTGCGCCAGCGCCGGTGTCACGGCGAGACACGCCAGCATGGCCGCGAAGGCAAGAGTCTATCTTCGCTGGCCCCAGGTTGTAGATGGTCATTGCATGCGTGGAATCGGCGCCGCACACTGAAGGTTACGTGCGATCCGGTCCGCTGCGGCGCTGGCGTGCCGGAAGAACCGCTGCAAGCCGGAGCACAGGTAGTTATGGCCAGCTCGCCGTCGACGGACAGCACCACGCGATTCTTCGCGCATTCGCCCCAACAATCCTTCAGGAAATCGCATTTGCGGCACTGCCTGGACAGCGCTTCCGACTTGTCGTAGCCGAAGCGCACCTGCCCCGGCTCGAATGCCATGTCGCCCAACCGCTGATCGGCGATGTTGCCCAGGCGGTATTCGTAGACGTAGTGATCGCACGCGTAGACACTGCCATCGTGCTCGATGGCCAGTCCTTTGCCGCAGAGCGGAGAGAAGACGCAGACCTGCGAAGCCTGGCCCATGTGCTGCACGACCAACGTCTCGCAGAAGTTGACCAGCACCTTGCCGAGGTCCTTCCTGAGCCACTCGTCCCATATGCCGCACAGAAATTCGCCGTACTGGTCCGGGTGGTCGACTGACCATGGTACACCGCGATCGACAGCGGATGATCGGGCTTCGCCCGCGGTGTTCCCGTGCGCGGCAGTGCAGACCTATCGAAGTGCCCGGGCGCGGTTCCTTCAAAGCCCTTCGGCTCGACGATCGGGATGAACTGCATGTACGTCGAACCAAGTTCCCGCCGCAGGAACCGGTAGATTGCACGCGGGCTGTCCGCGTTGTAGCGGTGCACGCAGGTCAGCGTGTTGAACGGGACGCCCGCCCGCCTCAGCGTCTGCGCCGCCGCGTAAACCTTGTCGAAGGTAGGCTCGCCGCGTTTGGTCACACGGATCCGGTCGTGCAGTTCGCGCGGGCCGTCGATCGACAAGCCGACGAGAAAGCGGTTGGCCTTGAGGAATTTCGCCCAGTCCTCGTCGAGCAGCACGCCGCTGGTCTGCAGATCGTTCTCGACGCGCTGGCCCGGCCTGGCGTGCCGGCGCTGCAAAGCGACGACCTTCTCGAAGAAGGAAATGCCGAGCAACGTCGGCTCGCCACCCTGCCAGGAAAAGACGATCTCGTCGCCGGTCACGCCCTGGATGTAGCTCTCTGGATGAAGCGCTCCAGCGTCTCGTCGCTCATGTGCCCGGCGCCCGGCCCGCCGGGCAGCTTGGTTTTGCTCAGGTAGTAGCAATAAGTGCAGGACAGCGGACAGGCGGATCCCACCGGCTTGGCCATGACATGGAAACGGCGGACCGCACGATCGCCGAGCCACTGCGGCGCGTGGTATTTGTCGACAGGCCCGGTACCGGGCGGGGTGTGAGCCATGGTCGCGTCGTACGGGCAGGTTCCTCGCCGGACCGCGGACGCCTATCCTCTTTGTGCCGGTGTGACGGGCGAAAAACAGCAGCAATCAACCTTAACAACGGACGCGCTGGCTGGACAGCGCCGCGGCGCCTCAGGCTACCTACGTAGTCGGCATCGCAGTGCGCGCCGCGCCGTCAGATTCCGGCTCTGCGATTCTGTGCCGACAGACTCTCGATCCGTTCGACCAGCGTGCGATCCGGGGCCGGCACCTCCAGGATGTCGGCCGCGCCTCTCTTGAGCGCACCCACCGCGATGTCGACGTCGCCGCGCTCGACGATGACCAGCACGGGCAGATCGCCGCAAGCCCGGGCCAGGCGGGTCATCCATGGCCCTCGCATCGGTCGCGGCACCCGCCCGTCGACCACCAGACAGCAGTGGTCCCGCGTGCATCGGGCGGCAAGCCAGTCGTCCAGTGACGGGAACGCAGTGACGCTGTATCCGGCTGACGAAACCAGTTCGACGATCTGCTGCGCGTCGCCCCGTCACGCCCTGCGAATCCCACTCGTGCGGTTGCCATCGGTCATGGGACGGTCGGCGATGAATGGTCGCGCCTGCCGCGTTGCGTCGGTCACGTCCCGTCAATTGATTCGGCCAAGTGTGTGCCGCGCGCTTCTACCGGCCTATTCGTTTGCACACCGAGACTACGAACGTACCGCGTTCGACGCCCGGCGAAGTGCGTCTGATCCGCGCAAAGGTCAGCCGCCTGGCTGCAGCCGGGCCGCCACGACCAGGAGCTCCCGGGCCGATGACACGCCCAGCTTGTGCAGCAGGCTGCGCCGATGCGCTTCGGCCGTCCGCGGACTGATCGCGAAGTGGCGGGCAATTTCCTTGCTCGTCTTTCCGGCCAGCAACTGATTGAGCACCTGCCGTTCCCGCTCGGTCAGCGTCTCGAGGCGCGACTGGAACTGGTCCCCGGACGTGGCCGCTCTTGCCTTCCTGTCGAGGGCCATGGCTGCGTTGACGCTGTCGAGTAGCGCCTGCTCCCGGTACGGCTTCTGCAGGAAATCGACGGCGCCCACTTTCATGGCCTGGACGGCCATCGGCACGTCGGCGTGGCCGGTGAGGATGATGGTGGGAATGCGGAAGCCCTTCGAAACCAGCAGTTCCTGCAGCGCCAGTCCACTCATCTCCGCCATGCGCACGTCGAGCACGAGACACCCGGGCCGATCAGCGCGAAACACGGCGAGAAAGGCTCGCGGCGACGCGTAGCACTCGACTCTCAGGCCGACCGAATCGGCCAGCTCCCTGATCGAATCACGCACTGCGTCGTCGTCGTCGACAACAAACAGCGTCTGTTCTGACGGATCAATCATGCTTCGGTCGTCCGCAGTGAAAATCCGAAGATGGCGCCGCCGGCCGGATTCGTTTGGTACCAGAGGGTGCTCCGATGTGCCTCCACGACGGCACGCGCTGTGGCGAGCCCCATTCCCATGTGATCGCTCTTGCCGGAAACGAGCGGTTCGAATATCTCTTTCTGCACCGCTTCGTCGACACCCGCTCCTCGATCGATGACCCTGACCGTGACGGCGCCCGGTTCGTCGGCCGCCACCGTCACGGATACGGTACGGTCGTCGCATGAACCCGATGTGATGCTGTCGAGCGCATTTCTCAGGAGATTGGCGATCACGAGCTGTAGCGACAGCGCATCGCCCGTTATGACCGCCTGCTGCAGTTCCGTCGACAGCACCACTGATGCCGACGAGTTCTCGAACTCGGGCTTCACCAGGGCCACGACCTCCTCGAGTACCGGAACAAGGTCGATGGGCGCGAGCTGAACCTGACTCGTGCTGACCAGCGAGCGCACGCGCTGCGTGATCGCACCGGCCCGCTCGGCCTGCCCCTGGATCTTGTCCACCAGATCGGCAATGCGGTCGCCGTCCCCGGGGCCGGCCTTGATGCGGCGCCGGAGTGCCTGGGCGTAATTCTGGATGGCGATCAGCGGCTGGCCAATCTCGTGCGAAATGGCCGAGGCCATGGTGCCCAGACTGCGCTGGCGGCCCATTCTTGCCAGGCTCGATCGCAGCCTTCCAGCAAGCGCCTCCGCCTCGCGCCGCAGGATCAGTTCCTCGTTCACCTCGGCCTGCGCCCTGCGCAGGTGCCGGCGGCTGTAGGCCAATGCCGCGATAAGTACGAACTGCAGCAGCACGACGCAGAGCACCGCGAGTATCTGCCAGCGATACCGGTCCCAGAGCGACGCTTCACGGAAGCGCACGTCGCAGCCTGCGGGCACTAGCCGCTCGGCGATATCCCATCTCTGCAGCTGACGTGCGTCGACGACGCACCCGGGAGCTCCGGGGGACAGGATGCCGATGGCCCGGGGATCCTCGCCGTTCAGCACACGCGCCACCAGCTCGCCGGCGCGCTGGCCCTGTTCGCTGTACGTCGCTATCGATCCGCCGACGATGCCGGCGCCGACGTAGGTTTCGTAGATGCCGAAGATCGGCGCCTTCGAGGCGGGCGCAATCTGCGTGAGGACATCTCGCGGGATCGTCGGAATGCCCGCGTGGTCGCGGAAGACCGTCAGAAAGAAGACCACGGAGTCGTCCGGCAAGGCACGCACGGCCTTGACCAGTTCCGGCGTCGAGGCGCCGACGAGATACTGCACGTCGACGTTCGACGGCTGCCAGCGTTCCGTGTCGCGTCGGGCCGCGGCAAGAACGGACTGGTCGAGTTCCGCAACGCCGCCGATGACCAGGACACGGCGAGTCCGGGGCCGCAGCTTCAGCGCAAGCTCCAGCGTCGGTTCAAACGCGAGGCGGCTCGGAACGCCGGTGATGCGGGCACCGAGGCGCAAAGCCGGAATCGCCTGCTCGCTGACGCTGTGGAAGACCAGTGCCGCCCCGGGCCAGATGGTGTCGGCGTGGCGGAGCAGGAACTGCAGCGACGGCGAGCCGGCCGCCACCACCACATCCACCTTCAGATCCCGATACTTCTTCGTCAGCAGCGCCACCACGTCGGGCTCGACTTGAGCCTGCGGGAAACGAAACATGTCCAGCGCCTCGGCATACAGCGCTGTCGTGGGATGGGCAGCCAGTACGGCCTCGCGCATGCTGCGGTCGAGCACGAGGAAGGCGGGAAGATTGGGGTCGGCGGAATTGAGGACGACCACTCGTCGACCCTCGGTGGCGGCGATGTCTGCGCCGTTTGCGGCCAGGCTTGCCGGCGAAGCGACCATGACCAGCAGGCCCAGTGCCGCGACCCACACCCGACGCGAAACCCGCAATGACATTGACTTCATTCCCCGATGTCAGCGATCGGGCCCCGTGTGGTCCGAACTAATCGTCCGCCTGTCCCGCCAGCTCCGGAAACAGCACTTCCGCAAACCCGAACCGCGAGAAATCCCTCACTCGCATCGGATACAGGATGCCGTCGAGGTGATCGCATTCGTGCTGCACGACGCGCGCATGGAAGCCTTCGACGGTGCGGTCGATCGGACGACCCTGCAGGTCGACGCCGTGATAGCGCAGGCGGCGGTGGCGATCGACCACGCCGCGCAGCCCCGGCACCGACAGGCAGCCTTCCCAGCCCTCTTCCATGTCTTCGCCGATCGGCTCGATCACCGGGTTGACCAGGATGGTCTGCGGCACCGGGTCGGCGTCGGGATAGCGCGGGTTGCGAGCGGACGCGTCGGCGTAGCCGAAGAAGATCAAGGCGCAGCGGCACGCTGATCTGGGGCGCCGCCTGTTTCGCGCCGTTGGCCGCGTGCATGGTGTCGAACATGTCGGCCACCAGCGCACGCAGCTCAGGTAGCCGAAGGCGCGCACCGGCTCGGACACGCGCAGCAACCGCGGATCGCCCATGCGCAGGATGTCGCGGATCATCGTGTGGCCTCGCCCGGGGCAGCGCCTCGAAGAACGCCTGGACGATGCACACGGCCCGCGCCATCGCCTGCGTCAGCACGTCCTGCAAGGCCTCGAGCTCGATGGCCTCCGGCGCGTCGCCGCGCCCTGCTGCGTGGATTCACCACCACCCCAGCGTCGCATCGACAGGCTCGGCCTCGCGCGCCAGCGCGGCCTCGGGCATCACCGTCATGCCGACCATGTCGCCGCCATCGCGGGCGATGCGCTCGATCTCTGCAGCGGTTTCCAGCCGCGGCCCCTGCGTGCAGGCGTAGACCGCGCCGTCGATCAGCGGCTCGCCGCAGGCGCGCGCCGCCGCGAGCAGGCGCGCACGCAGCGCCGGCGTGAAGGGCTGCGTGAAGTCGACGTGGACCACCGGCATCTCCGAGCCTTCGAAGAAGGTGCTCTTGCGGCTGTGCGTGTAGTCGATGATCTGGTGCGGCACGACCAGCGCGCCCGGCCCGAGGTCCGCCCGGATGCCGCCCACGGTCGCCACGGCGACAATGCCTTCGACCTTCAGCTCTCGCAGCGCCCACAGGTTGGCCCGATAGTTGATCTCGTGCGGCGCCAGCGTGTGTCCATAGCCGTGGCGCGCCAGGAACACGACTTCCCGTCCGGCGATGCGGCCGAAAGTCAGCGCGCCCGACGGCTCGCCATAGGGTGTGCGCATCACGCGGCGCCGCGCGTCCTGCAGCATCGAGGGGTTGGCGAGCCCGCTGCCGCCGATCAGTGCATACATCTCTGCCTTCTTCAGTTCTTCAGCAATTCGAGGAGCGCGGCCTCGTCGAGGATCGCAACGCCCAGTTCGTTCGCGCGGTCCAGCTTGCTGCCGGCCTCCGCGCCCGCGACCACGTAGTCCGTCTTCTTCGACACCGATCCGGCCACCTTGCCGCCCGCTGCCTCGATGCGTTCGCGCGCCGCATCGCGCGTCAGGCTGGGCAGCGTGCCGGTCAGCACGAAGGTCTTGCCGGCAGCCGCGCCGGCAGGCACGCGCGTCGGCGCCACGTCCGGCCAGTGCACGCCCGCCCTGCGCAGCGCCGCGATGACGTCGCGATTGTGCGGCTCCGCGAAGAAATGCGCGACGCTGGCCGCGACGATCGGGCCGACGTCGGGCACCTGCAGCAGTTCCTCCTCGGTGGCCGCCAGCAGCGGCTCCAGCCGGCCGAAGTGCCGCGCCAGGTCGCGCGCCGTGGACTCGCCGACGTGACGGATGCCGAGCGCGTAGACGAAGCGTTCGAGCGTCGTCGAGCGCGAACGGTCGATGGCCTCGACGATGTTGGCGGCGGACTTCGCTGCCATGCGGTCGAGTCCGGCGAGGACTTCCGCCGTGAGTCCGTAGATGTCAGCCGGTGTGTGCACGAGTTCGCGGTCGACGAGTTGCTCGATCAGCCGATCGCCCAGCCCTTCGATGTCGAGCGCGCGCCGCCCCGCGAAATGCAGCAGCGCCTGCCGGCGCTGCGCCGCGCAGAACAGCCCCCCGGTGCAGCGCAGGTCCTTCTCGCCTTCCTCCCGCTCCACGCCCGAGCCGCACACCGGGCACTGCGCCGGCATGACGAAGGCGCGCGCATCCTCCGGGCGGCGCTCCGGCACCACCGCGACGATCTGCGGAATGACGTCGCCCGCGCGCCGCACGATGACCGTATCGCCGATCAGCAGGCCGAGCGAGCGTATGAAGTCCTCGTTGTGCAGCGTCGCGTTGCTGACGGTGACCCCGCCGACGAACACCGGCGCCAGCCGTGCCACCGGCGTGATCTTGCCGGTGCGACCGACCTGCACCTCGATGTCGATGAGCTGGGTCAGCTCCTCCTGCGCCGGGTACTTGTGCGCCACGGCCCAGCGCGGCTCGCGCGATACGAAGCCGAGCGTGCGCTGCAGTTCGACGCTGTTGACCTTGTAGACCACGCCATCGATGTCGAAGGGCAGGCGGTCGCGGCGATCGGCCACCGCCGCGTGGAACGCGATGAGCTGGTCGGCGTCGCGCGCCACCGTCCGCTCGCTCGCAACCTGGAATCCCATCGACTGCAGCGCGTCGAGCAGCGCACTCTGCGTCGGAGGCAGCGCCCAGCCGTCGACCTCGCCCAGGCCATACGCAAAGAACGTCAGGGGCCGGCTGGCAGTCGAGCGCGCATCGAGCTGCCGCAGGAAGCCTGCTGCCGCGTTGCGCGGATTGACGAAGACCTTGTCGCCGGCCTCGCGCTGCTTCTCGTTCAGGCGTTCGAAGTCCGCGCGGCGCAGGATCACTTCGCCGCGCACTTCGAGCACCGGCGCGTGAATGCCCGTGAGCCGCAGAGGAATCGCACGCACCGTGCGCGCATTGGGAGTGACGTCCTCGCCGACCTCGCCGTCTCCGCGCGTGGCGGCCCGCATCAGCACGCCCGCTTCGTAGCGCAGGCTCAGCGCCAGTCCGTCGAACTTCAGCTCCGCGCAGTACTCGACCGGCGGATCACCCTCGCCCAGCTTCAGCTCTCGGCGCACGCGCGCATCGAAAGCCACCGCGCCCTGCGGGCCTGAATCCGTCTCGGTACGGATCGACAGCATCGGCACGGCATGCCGCACCTTCGGCAGGTCGGACCGCACGCCGCCGGACACGCGCTGCGTCGGCGAGTCGGCCGTCACCAGATCCGGATGCTCGGCCTCCAGCGCCTGCAGTTCACGGAACAGCCGGTCGTATTCGGCGTCCGGAATCGCCGGCGCCGCTTCGACGTAGTAAGCGCGATCGGCACGCGCAATCCCGTCGCGCAGGCGTTGCAGGCGCTGCTGCACGCTGCGCGCCGCGCGGGCCATCAGCCGTAGAGCCGCGCAGCACGCAGGCTGCCCGCCGGCACGCCCGCGGCCTGCATCTGCTCGTAGAGGCCTGCCAGCTGGGCGGCGATGCCGAAGTGCGCGGCCTTGTGCACGGCGTTGCCGTTGTCGTCGACGACACGCGCACCCAACTGGGCCGCAAGCTGGTCGGCGATGCTGAACTGCCGCGCCAGCGGCGCGCCCTGCGGCGGCACCATCGGCACGTCGATGGTCACCGCCAGCCTGTCGGTGGGCAGCGGCGCAGCGGTCAGCAGCAGCACCAGGGCGCCGCCGTCGTCGCGCAGTTCCCACCGTCCGCTGGCGACGGGCTTGAAACCCAGCGGGCCCGCGCTCGACTGGATCACGTCGGCACTCCACGGCGCCGACGACTGTTCGCCGGGCAGCAGGGTCAGCGTCACCTGTACGTCGAAGCGTGCGGCCATCTCGTCGAGCGAGCGCGCCTGTTCGACCAGTTTCGGCACGTCGGGGACGTCGAGGTCCGCGTCGAGTTCCAGAGCGACCTGCTGGACCGCGGTCACGAAGCGCGCGGCGTCGATGTCGCCAAGCACGCCGTTGCGGTGAGCCATCTGCACTGCGACCAGCAGTTCGGTGTAGAAGCCGAAGCGCTCGGGCGCCGTCCACTGCTGCGCACGCGCATCCCACACCGCGACGTGCACGGGCAGCGCGAGCTGCAATCGATCGATCTGCGCGCGCGCCTCGAGGGCGGCCACGCCGTCGACCGCGTGCGCACAGCGCAGTTCGAGCACGAAGTCGAGCAGCGGATCCTCGACCCAGCCGTCGGGCAGCGCATAGGCGTCGGCATCGTCGCGCTCGTCGGGGTCGCCATCGCTGCCAGCGGGCGCTGCGTCATCGCCGTCCGCCGTCGCGTCCGCGTGCGCTGCGGGCTCGCGAGCGGCCGCTGTGCCGATGTCCGGCACTGCCTGGTCAGTCTCCGCTGCGGGCGCCACTGCACCTTCCAGCCGCGGCTCGATGCGGCGGGGCGGCGGCGGAACGGCCGGCCGAGGCACAGCGAGCGCGTCGCCGACCCCTTCGCGCAGCGCAGAGTCCAGCTTCGCCAGCGCACGCCGCTCCTGCCAGCGGCCGTAGATCCACAGCGCCAGCAGCAGGACGCCGGCAATTGCGAGCAGCGCCCAGTGGAGTCGCGTCATGGAGCAGCGGCGCTAGGCAGCTTCGGCGGTGAGCCGCACCGCACCTTCGATGTCCACCGCGACGATGCGCGACACGCCCTGCTCCTGCATCGTCACGCCGACGAGCTGCTGCGCCATCTCCATCGCGATCTTGTTGTGCGTGATGAACAGGAACTGCGTGGCGTCGCTCATCGATTCCACCAGCCGGCAGAAGCGCTCGGTGTTCGCATCATCGAGCGGCGCGTCGACTTCGTCCAGCAGGCAGAACGGCGCCGGGTTCAGCTTGAACAGCGCAAACACCAGCGCGGTCGCCGTCAGTGCCTTCTCGCCGCCCGACAGCAGATGGATCGTGCTGTTGCGCTTGCCCGGCGGCTGCGCCATGACCTGCACGCCGGCGTCGAGGATTTCCTCGCCGGTCATGATCAGCCGCGCCTCGCCGCCGCCGAAGAGCTTGGGGAAGAGCTGTCCGAACTGCTCGTTCACGCGGTCGAAGGTCTGCTGCAGCAGCGCGCGCGTCTCGCGGTCGATCTTGCGGATCGCATCTTCCAGCGTCTCGATCGCCGCCTTCAGGTCGGCCGACTGCGCGTCGAGGAAGGTCTTGCGTTCGCGCGAGGTCGTCAGCTCCTCCAGCGCAGCCAGGTTGACCGCGCCGAGCGCGGCGATCTCCTGCGCCAGCCGTGCGATCTCGGCCTGCAGCGGGCCGGCGCGATGCTGCGATGTCAGCTTCGCCGCGAGCGCGGTTTCGTCGACGCCGGCCTCGACGAGCAGCGTGGCGAACTGCTCCGCCGTCATGCGGGCGGCCTGCTCCTTCAACTGCAGGTCGGTGAGCTTCTGCCGGCGCGGCTCGCTCTCCTGTTCGAGCGTCAGGCGGCGCTCGTCGGTGCTGCGCAGCTGCTGCGCCAGTTCGTCGAGCCGGCTGCGCGCTTCGCGCAGCGCCTCCTCGGCCTGCGAACGCTGGGCCAGCAGGCCGTCCATGCCGGCGCGCGCGGCACCGTCGTCGAGCTGCGCGAGCTCGGTCTCTGCGGCGTCCACGTCGCCGCTCAGGCGCTCCGCGTCCGCGGCCGCCGACTCGGCGGCGTGCGCGACGTCGCGTTCGCGCTCGCGGCTGGAGGTCAAGGCGAACTCCACCTGCTGCCGCGCGCTTTCCAGCGTGCGCTGCTCGTCGCGCGCGCGCCGCAGCGTCTGGTCGGCCTGCTCGTTTTTCAGCCGTGCTTCCTCGACGGTCTCCTGCTGCGTCGCGAGTTCGCTGTCGAGCAGCTGGAAGCGGTCGTCGGCGGCGGTGCGCGAGGCGCGCAGCTCGGCGTCGTGCGCGGCGATTTCCGCCAGTTCGGTTTCGATCTGGCCGCTGCGATGCTTGACGCGCGAGATCAGCTCGTCGAGCCGCACCGCCTCGATCTGCACCGCGTGCAGCGCCGGCCGCGTGCGGTCCGCCTCGCGGCGGCTCGTCGCGAGCTGCTCCTGCGCCTCGCGCAGCGCGGATTCCGCGCGCGCCAGCGCACCGGTACGCTCCTCGACGATCAGCCGCTGCGCGCGGATTTCCTTGTCGAGGTTCTCGATCTCCAGTCGCCGCGCCAGCAGTCCGGACTTCTCGTCGTCGGCGGCGAACCAGCGGACGCCGTAGCGCGACACCAGGTGCCCCTCGCGCACGATGAGCTGGCCGCCGGCCGGCAGCTGCTCGCGCGCCGCCAGCGCCGCCGCAAGGTCCGGCGCGATGTAGACGTTGGCCAGCCAGTCGGCCAGTACGGCCGACAGCGCCGCGTCGTGTCCGCGCACGCGATCCGCCAGCCGTGCGAAGCCGGGCATGTGTCCGCTGTCTCGCGGCACCGCCCCACTGGTCGAATAGAAAGCGATGCGCGCCGGCGGCGCGCTGGCCGCGAGTCCGGCCACCGTGTCGAGCCGGCCGACTTCCACGCCCTCGATGCGCTCGCGCAGCACGGCCTCGAACGCGCTTTCCCAGCCGGGTTCGACGCTGAGCTTCCTGAACAGCCGCGGCAGCGTCGCCAGGCCCTGCGCAGCCAGCCACGGATCGAGCCGCGTGTCGGCCTCCACGCTAGCCTGCACCTGCCGCAGAGCCGCCAGGCGCGCTTCGAGACGGGTCAGGTTGTCCTGCGCCGCGCCGCGCTCGTCGTGCTGCTTCTGGCGCTGCTGCGTCGCCTGCTGCAGGCGCTCTTCGGCCGTCGCCGTCGCCGTCGTGTGTTCGGCGAGCTGGGTTTCGAGCCGGGTCTGCTCGGTGCGCGCTGCCGCGAGCCGGGCCTCGTCCGGCGCGCCGAGCGAGCGGCGTTCCTCGTCGAGGCGATCGCGGCGCTGCTGCAGCACGGCCAGCTGGCGGTCGACGTTGCGCTGCTCCGCGCCGGCCGCATCGATGGCCTGCTCGGCCAGCGCCGCCTGCTCGCGCGCCGCGGACATCGCTTCGCGCGCCGCGGCCTGATACGCGCCTTCCAGCGCCGGCAGCCCTTCCTCGTGCGCCGCCGCAGGACTGCTGCTGCGCCTGCGCGAGCTGGTCGGCCGCCTGCGCAATGGCCTGCACCAGCGCGGCGGCGCGCGCGACCAGCTCGCCGTGCTCGTCCAGCCGCCGCGTGCGCGTGGTCTTCGGCGGGTCGATCTGGTGCTGCAGGCGCGTGCGCGCGTCCGAGATCATGCGGATCTCGGATTCCAGGCGCGACGCCTCGGCGTTGACCTTGTAGAAACCACCCTGCGCCATGCGGCGTCGTGGCCGCATAGTGCGCGGTGCGCACGTCTTCCAGCGCGCGCTCGGCACCGCGCAGCTCGGCGATGTGCGCCTCGAGCGCGTTGGTGCGCGTCTCGATGTCGCGCGCCACCTTGTCGCGCTCGCCTTCGGCCTCGCGCCGCCGCAGCAGCCACAGCAGCTGCTGCTGCTCGTCGTGCGCGGCCTGCATGTCGCGATAGCGCGCAGCGACCTCCGCCTGCTGTTCAAGACGAACGATCTGCGCGTCGAGCTCGCGCAGGATGTCTTCGACGCGCGTCAGGTTGTCGCGCGTGTCGGCCAGGCGGTTCTCGGTCTCGCGCCGGCGTTCCTTGTACTTGGAGATGCCGGCCGCTTCCTCGAGGAAGATGCGCAGTTCCTCAGGACGCGCCTCGACGATGCGCGAGATCATGCCCTGGCCGATGATCGCGTAGGCGCGCGGCCCGAGGCCCGTGCCCATGAACATGTCGTGCACGTCGCGCCGGCGCACGGTCTGGTTGTTGATGTGATAGCTGGAGTTGCCGTCGCGCGTCAGCACGCGCTTGACGGAGATCTCCGTGTATTGCGCCCAGGCGCCGCCGATGCGGCCGTCGCTGTTGTCGAACACCAGCTCGACGCTCGGGCGGCCGGCCGGCTTGCGGTTCACCGAGCCGTTGAAGATGACGTCCTGCATCGACTCGCCGCGCAGTTCGGCGGCCTTGCTCTCGCCGAGCACCCAGCGCACCGCGTCGATGACGTTGGACTTGCCGCAACCGTTGGGGCCGACCACGCCGACGAGGCTGCCGGGCACGTCGATCGGCGTCGGGTCGATGAAAGACTTGAATCCGGCGAGCTTGATCTGCCGAAGGCGCACGTTTCAGTTCCGGGAGAGTGTGAGGGCGCCCTTCGCCAGTGCGACAGCGCTGCACCACGGAGCAGTCGCGCGCAAGGCGCGAACCGCATCGCATGGCCTTCGTATAATAGCAGCGCGACGAACTGCGGATTCCCGCGCCTGCACTGCTGCACCCCTCACCTTCTGCAAAGCCTTCCGCCGCCTGGCGACGGAAACCCACTGGCCACTCGCCCCAGCAAGACGCTCGAGACCTTCCCGAACCCCGCGCCGGGCCGCGACTACGTCGTGCACATCGAGGCGCCGGAGTTCACCTGCCTGTGCCCGATGACCGGGCAGCCGGACTTCGCCACCCTGGTGCTCGACTATGTGCCGGACAAGCGCAACGTCGAACTGAAGGCGTTGAAACTGTACCTGTGGTCGTACCGCGACCAGGGCGTGTTCCACGAGGCGGTGACCAACCGCATCCTCGACGAGCTGGTGGCCGCGCTGGCGCCGCGCTTCATGCGGCTGACGGCGAAGTGGTACGTGCGCGGAGGCCTGTTCACGACCGTCGTGGCGGAGCACCGCAGGAAGGGCTGGAAGCCCGACGCGCACGTGGAACTCGGCGCGATCGGCATTTCCGGCGGCCCGATCCGGCCATAGGTCCGGACGACCACGCATGAATCCGGACCTCGACCGGTTGCACCCCTATCCCTTCGAGCGGCTGCGCAAGCTGCTCGCGGGCGCCACGCCGCCGGCGGACCTGCCGCATATCAACATGTCGATCGGCGAGCCAAGGCATGCCACGCCGCGCTTCATCCTCGAGGCGCTGGCAGCGGGGCTGGGCGGGCTGTCGACCTATCCGTTGACCGCCGGCACGCCGGCGCTGCGCGAGGCGATCGCCGAATGG
>JBGAIO010000005.1:0-19901 GCA_044225415.1 Burkholderiaceae bacterium
GGGCGGCGTGCGCGCGGGCTCTGCCGGTGCGACCGGCCGCTGCAACTGCTGGTGCGGCGGCACCACCTCCTGCGGCACGCGCGGAGTCGGTCGCGGCTGCTGCGCGTTGTGCTGCGTACGATTGCGCACGTCGTCCTGCGAGCGCGGTGCCTGGCGCGGCTCGACGGGCCGCATCGGCGCCGGCTGTGAAAGACCGCTATTGCTGCCCGGCATCGGCTGCGCGGGTGCAACGCGCGCGTCCTGTCCGTTATCGGCCTGCGGGTTGGCGACACGCGATTTCCAGGTGCGGCGCTCGCCGGTCATGACAGGCCCGTCGTCGGTGGCAGGCGATGCCACGGCGCTGCCGCGTGGAAGAGGACGAGGTGCATCCGCGCGCTGCGACGGATCGAGCTCGGCCCGCGGCGCCGACCGGCCGATGGAACTCTGCACGGGCGGCACACGATCGGCGGGCCTGCTCGATGCAGGGCGCGAAGCAGGTCCGCCCGGTGCGTCGGACCATGAAGCCTGTGCGGGCGGGCGCTGCCAGCCGCCCGGCGTCGAGGCCGGCGGACGTGCCCGCCAGTCCTCGCCGCGCGGTGACGTGCGCGCGACGACAGGGCGGGGCGGCGGCGCAGCCTCGCGCAGTTCGGCGAACTTCGCGCTCTGTTCGGGAATGCGCACCTTGACGATCGGATCGCGGAAGCGCTGGTCCGGTACCCACGTCTGACCCGGACGGTGATTGACGTCATACGCGAAGCCGCGCGGCGGACGCTGGATGATCGTCTGGTTGATGATGGTGACGTTCGTGACATTGATGCGCTGGACCGGCCGCCAGGGCTGCCACGGCGCGAGCGGGAACCAGCCCACCACCGGGCCGGGTGCGCCGACGCTCACTGCGACAGACGTGCCGCCGACCCAGCCCACCAGCGCCGGCGCCCACACCGGGCGCGCGACCACGCGCCCCGGCCACCATGCCCACTGATTGCCGATCAGTACCCAGCGACCGTAGTGGAAAGGCGCGAAGCCCCACGGTGCGGCGTCGACCCACGTCCAGCCCCATGGGGCAACCCATCGCCAGCGGCCGTCGCGGTACGGCGCCCAGCCGACCGGCACCGCGCTCGGCATCCACACCGTGCCGAAATCGGCATTTGCGACCCACGTGCCATGCGCATCGAGGTCTTCGTAGCCGGTCATGGCCGGCGAAACGTACTGCGTGGCCCTCGTTGCGGACTGCGCGATGTAGGTGTCGCGCGCCAGCGACCAGTCGTCGAAGGCCGTGGCCGTCGCGCGGCCGAAGTTCATCTGCGACTGCGTCAGCGCCAGCGACTGGCCTGTCTGCACCGCGGCGCTGCGCCCGCCGTGCACGACGACCGCGCGACCTTCGAAGGTGACCACCTGCAGCGGCGCGCCGTCGATCGCCTCGACGCGATAGCGACCCGGCGCATCGAGCGTCACCTGCACGTCGGCGACCTGCAGTGTCAGGTGTTCGTTCGGCTGCGGCGGCGCCAGCCGCACGGCCAGCACGCCGCGCTCGAGCGCGAAGGCCTTGGTGTCGTAGTCGAGCTCGTCGAAACCGCCAGTGCTGCCGCTGCCGAGGCGGAACGCGTGCTGACCGATGCGCATCTCCACGCGGCCGTCGTTCACCGACAATCCCGTGCCCGACGTCACCACGTCGTTGAGCTGGGCGCTGTCCCAGCGGCCGCCGCCGTCTTCTTCTGCGCGCCAGATGCGCACGTCGCCTTCCAGCGACGACACGCGGCCGGCGATCATCGGTGCGTTTGCTTCGACGTCCGCGGACTGCGCGCCGGACGGCGCCGAGGTCAGCGTCGCACCGCAGCCGGCCAGCAGCAGCGCGCATAGCAGGCCGAGGCCGGGCTGGCCGGGGCGGCGATTCAGTCGCTGCATCAGGGACTTGAGAGGGCTTGCCATGGTCATTGCCTCAATGCGGTTGCCTCATGCGGTTGCCACAAGCGGTCGCCACCACGGACGTCTTCCTGTGTGAGCGGTCAACGGCGCGATCGTTCCGCTGTTGACCCGCGTTACAGCCTGTTACAGGCCTTGCGTCGCGCGCTGACCACGGAGAACACATTGCACGCCCGCCGGGCCGTCGCGCGCTTGCTCCCCGTTGCGCCGCACGCGGATAATCCGCGGTTTTCCCGCATCGACCGGCACGCCCGATGAGATTCCGCTTTCCCATCGTCATCATCGACGAGGACTTCCGCTCCGAGAATGCCAGCGGCCTGGGCATCCGCGCGCTGGCCAAGGCGATCGAGGCCGAAGGCGTCGAGGCGCTGGGCGTCACCAGCTTCAGCGACGTCGCGAGCTTCGCGCAGCAGCAGAGCCGCGCGTCGGCCTTCATCCTGTCGGTGGACGACGAGGAACTCGCCGAGGGCAACGGCGACCAGGAGACCATCGCCAAGCTCGCTGACTTCGTGCGCGAGATCCGTCGCCGCAACGCCGACATCCCGATCTTCCTGTACGGCGAAACGCGTACGACGCAGCAGATGCCCAACGACCTGCTGCGCGAGCTGCACGGCTTCATCCACATGTTCGAGGACACGCCCGAGTTCGTCGCGCGCTACATCGTGCGCGAGGCGCGGGCCTACCTCGACACGCTGGCGCCGCCGTTCTTCCGCGCGCTGGTTCACTATGCGCAGGACGGCTCGTACTCATGGCACTGCCCCGGGCATTCCGGCGGCGTCGCCTTCCTGAAGAGCCCGGTCGGGCAGATGTTCCACCAGTTCTTCGGCGAGAACATGCTGCGCGCCGATGTGTGCAACTCGGTGGACGAACTGGGACAGCTGCTCGACCACACGGGCCCGGTGGCGGCCTCCGAGCGCAATGCCGCGCGCATCTTCGGCGCCGATCACCTGTTCTTCGTCACCAACGGCACGTCCACGTCGAACAAGATCGTGTGGCATTACGTGGTGGCGCCGGGCGACGTGGTCATCGTCGACCGCAACTGCCACAAGTCGGTGCTGCACGCGATCACGATGACCGGCGCGATCCCGGTGTTCCTGACGCCGACGCGCAACCACTACGGCATCATCGGCCCGATCCCGCTGGAGGAATTCCAATGGGACGCGATCGCGAAGAAGATCGAGCGGCACCCGCTGCTGCAGAAGGCCGCCGGTGCGTCACGTCGAGCCGGCGACCATCCCGCGCGCGGCAAGCCGCGCGTGCTGACGCTGACGCAGAGCACCTACGACGGCATCGTCTACAACGTGGAGACCATCAAGCAGATGCTCGACGGCCGCGTCGACACGCTGCATTTCGACGAGGCGTGGCTGCCGCACGCGGCCTTCCATGATTTCTACCGCAACATGCATGCGATCGGTGGACGGTCGGCGAGACCGAAGAACCGTTCATCGATGATCTTCTCCACCCAGTCGACGCACAAGCTGCTGGCCGGCCTGTCGCAGGCCTCGCAGATCCTGATCCAGGACGCGCAGACCGAGAGGCTCGACCGCTTCATGTTCAACGAGGCGTTCCTGATGCACACGTCGACCTCGCCGCAGTACGCGATCATCGCGTCGTGCGACGTGGCCGCGGCGATGATGGAGCCGCCCGGCGGCACCGCGCTGGTGGAGGAGTCGATCTCCGAAGCGCTGGATTTCCGCCGCGCAATGCGCAAGGTCGACGCCGAGTACGGCGACAGCTGGTGGTTCCGCGTGTGGGGACCGGACCACCTGCCGGCCGACGGCATCGGCACGCGCGAAGACTGGATGCTGCAGCCCGGCGACTCGTGGCACGGCTTCGACCGGCTCGCGCCCGGCTTCAACATGCTGGACCCGATCAAGGCGACCGTGATCACGCCGGGGCTGAACCTCGACGGCTCGTTCGCCGATCCCGGCATCCCGGCGGCCGTGGTGACGCGCTACCTCGCCGAGCACGGCATCATCGTCGAGAAGACGGGCCTGTACTCGTTCTTCATCATGTTCACCATCGGCATCACCAAGGGCCGCTGGAACACGATGGTCACCGAACTGCAGCAGTTCAAGGACGACTACGACGGCAACCAGCCGCTGTGGCGCGTGATGCCCGAGTTCATCCGCCACTTCCCGCAGTACGAGAAGATGGGCCTGCGCGACCTGTGCGGCGCCGTGCATGCGATCTACCGCGAGAGCGACATCGCGCGGCTGACCACCGACATGTACCTGTCGGAAATGGAGCCGGTGCTGAAGCCGGCCGACGCCTACGCGCAGATGGCGCACAGCGCGGTGGACCGAGTGCCGATCGACGAGCTCGAAGGGCGCGTCACGGCAGTGCTGCTGACGCCGTATCCGCCGGGCATCCCGCTGCTGATCCCGGGCGAGCGCGTGAATTCCACCATCGTGCGCTACCTGAAGTTCGCGCGCGAGCTGAATGCGCGCTATCCCGGTTTCGGCACCGACATCCACGGACTGGTGAAGGAAGACCGCGGCGATGGCGGACCTCCGCAGTACTTCCTCGATTGCGTGCGACGCTCGTCCGAGCCCGACGCCGTCGGCAACTAGAGGAACAGGATGAGTCAGACACTCGGCGGCATCGCCGCACTGGCCGTGACCGGCTTCATGATCGCCTTCGTGGTGCTGATGCTGTTCATGGCCATCGTCCAGCCCCTCTGGTCGATCGTCGACTGCGCGATCGATGAGAAGCGCGGCACAGGCAGCAAGGTCCTGTGGATCGTCCTGCTGGTCCTGCTGTATGGCGTCGCGAACTGGTTCTACGGCGCTTTCGCGGCGGCGCCCGGCGCGTTGCGCCGGCTGACGCGCCTGGCGTGGGCCTTCGCGATCCTGCTCGCGCTGCTGTTCGCGTTCATGTACTGGAACTCGGACGAATTCCGCCGCGGCATCCAGAAGGAATACCACGACCGTCAGCAGATCTTCGTGCAGGTGGTCGACCGCCGGCAACCGGCCTGAGCCAGCTCAGGTGCCGAGCTTGACGCGCCGCCACGTGTCGCGGATGACGGCGTGCGCGGCTTCGGCGACGCCGTTGACCAATCCCAGGAGCGCCGTCTCGTCGACCGGCGCCTCCTTCACGTGCAGCAGCAGCCGGTCGATGCTCGCGATGAAGCGCGCGTGATCGGTTTCTCGCGGATTAAGGAGCAGCTGGATGTTCCAGCGCACGTTGACGATGCGCTCGTACTTCTCGAGCAGCGTGGGTTCCGCGGCCAGCAGCGCGTGCCCGCGATCCCAGCTGCTCTCCCTGCGCCGCTTGGCCGCGGTGGCCGCCACCGCGAGCGCAATCAGCTCGGCCGTCATCGTCCGCACCGTCTCGATCCACTGACGGCGGCCGGTCGACAGCACGTTCGAGCGGAACTGGTAGCGCGCAGCGGAGAGGGCGACCATCGGACCGCAGATCGCGGCCACCAGGGCCGTGCACGCCGCGACGAAACTGACCCAGACCGGACTCATCGCGGCGCGATCCCCAGTACCCGTCCCATGGCATGAGACGCCCGCGGCGCGGGCCGGCCGCTGTGCGCAAGGCCGACGGGATCGGGCCGGCCGATCGCCTCCAGGTATTCGAAGGGATTGTGGGCACTGAACACGCGGATCTCCGGGTGCGTGGCGGTGAGCGCGCGCAGCCGCGCCTGGTTGCGCAGCCGTTCGCCGCGCCGCGTCTGCACGCAGGCCTGGAACAGGCCGACCAGCGGCGCGCACTGGCGGCGCGGGCCGTTGACTTCGCGCGGATCGAAGTACGCGTCGCCGGCATGCAGCAGCCAGCCCTGCTGGTCGCGCACGGCGACGCCGCAGTGGCCCAGCGTATGGCCGAACAGCGGGATCAGCAGGATGTCCGGCGGCAGTCCGCGCAGCGCGCGGATCGCCTCGAAGCCCATCCACGGTTCGCCTTCCTCGGAGTAGGTCTCGAAGGTCGGGTTGTGCGCCCACATCACCGGCAGGTAGCGATGCTTCGCCTTGAACGAGCGCCGTTCCATCGCCGCCTTCAGTTCGGTTGCATGCAGGTGAATGGTCGCGTGCGGGAAGTCGGACAGCCCGCCCACGTGATCCAGGTCCATGTGCGTCATGACGATGTGGCGCACGTCTTCAGGCTTGTAGCCCATCGCGCGGATCTGGTTGACTGCCGCATAGCTGGCGTCGCGACGCGGATTCGCATAGATGTAGGTGAACATCTTCCCGAGCCGCCGCGCCGGGTCGACGAAGTCGGGAGTGCCGAGCCCCGTGTCGACCAGTACCAATCCGCTGGCCGGCGTCTCGATCAGCAGGCAGTGGCAGGCCAGCTGCCGGCCGTGGATCGACAGGCGCTGGATGCAGGCGCAGTTCAGGTGATGGACGCGATATCCCGCTGAAGACGCTGGCCGACCGGACATGGGGCTCTCCTGAAAAGGAATGAACATTCCTCATGCTAGGAATCCCGGGCCGGACTGTCAAGGAATATTTATTCCTTTTTGTTACACTGCCCGCCATGCCAAAGATCTCGGACGAGCAATGGGAGGAGCGGCGCCGGCAGATCCTCGAGGCGGCCTGGCGCTGCTTTCATCGCAAAGGCGTGCAGCCGACGACGATGGAGGACATCATCGCGGAGTCGCAGATGGCAGCCAGCGCGATGTACCGCTACTTCCGCGGCAAGGACGACATCATCCTCAGCGCCATCACGGCGTCGCTGGGTACGCTGGCCCAGCAGATCGGGCCGCTGATCCAGGATCCGACGATCGCGACCCCCATGGACTTCGTCGCGCGCGTGCTGGGCGCCATCGAACGATTCAGCCAGCGCGAGGGCTACAACCTGCTGCCCATCGCCATTCACGGCTGGAGCGAAGCCCAGCGCGACGAGCGCGTGCGTGAACTGCTGAACGACTTCTACGGCCGGTTCCGCGCGCAGATCGCGCAGCGCGTCGCGGCCTGGCAGCAGCAGGGCACGGTCGGCCGTGAAGCCTCTGCGCTGGAACTCGCGCAGACCCTGCAGTCGACGATCCTCGGATTCATCGTCCTGGCCACGATCATGCGCGACGTGTCGGTCGCCGGTCTGGCGCGCGGCATCGGTGCGCTGGCGGGCGTTTCGTACCAGGCACCCGGCAAGGACGAGCCGATGGACATCGCGCCCAAGCGGCACCGTCCGCGGCGAGCCGCAAGGAAGAAGTAGTCCTGCGCGCAGCCTGCCGGCGGGCAGAGTTGCTATCCTTCGGTTTCGCTGAAGCACGGCTGAAGCGGGAGAGCGCGGGTCGCGGGTCCGGCAGCATCGGACGCGACACGCCGCCGAAGGCGCAATCTCACCCGGAATCGCTCAGGTCACCGAACCGCTTCCACGCCAGCGACTCTGGAGAGACCGCGCGCAGCTTTGCCTGACGCGCGGCGCCGAAGGGGCAGGGTCTCGCCGCGGGCGAGGCTCGAACTCTCAGGCAAAAGGACAGAGGGGTGTGGCGCATTGCCGTGTCGGCAGGCGCCGCGCCCCTTTTTCTTTGTCCGGAGGTCGGAAGCCCGATGGGAAAGCGCACCCCGCTGTATGACACGCACGTCGCCGTCGGCGCGAAGATCGTCGACTTCGGCGGCTGGGACATGCCGGTCGCCTACGGTTCGCAGATCGAGGAGCACCACGCGGTGCGCCGCGCTGCCGGCATGTTCGACGTCTCGCACATGTGTCCGGTCGACCTGGCCGGCGCCGATGCGCGCGCCTTCCTGCGCCTGCTGGTGGCCAACAACGTCGACAAGCTGATCGAGCCCGGCAAGGCGCTGTACACGTGCATGCTGAACGAGGCCGGCGGCGTAGTCGACGACCTGATCATCTACTTCCTGCGCGAGGATTTCTTCCGCGTCGTGGTCAATGCCGGCACGGCCGACAAGGACCTGGCGTGGATGGAGCGCGTGCGTGCCCTGAGGGGTTGCGCCGTGACCATCACGCCGCGGCGCGACCTGGCGATGGTCGCCGTGCAGGGCCCCGCTGCGCGCGCGAAGCTGTGGCACGTACGCCCCGCGACGCGGGCGGCTACGGAAGGCCTGGCCGCCTTCTTCGCCGCACCGGTGGGCGACTGGTTCGTGGCGCGCACGGGCTACACCGGCGAGGACGGCTTCGAGGTCATGCTGCCCGCTGGCGAGGCGGCCGCGCTCTGGAGTGACCTGAAGGCCGCGGGCGTTGCCGAGGCCGGACTGGGCGCGCGCGACACGCTGCGCCTGGAAGCCGGCATGAATCTCTACGGCAACGACATGGACGAGTCCATCTCGCCGCTGGATGCGGGCCTGGCATGGACCGTGGATCTGAAGACACCGCGCGAGTTCTTCGGCCGCGCCGCGCTGGAAGCGCAGCAGGCGCTTCCTGAGGCGCGCAAGTCGCTGGTGGGGCTGAAGCTGCTCGGCAAGGGCGTGCTGCGTTCGCATCAGAAGGTCGTGACGGCGCTGGGCGACGGCGAAGTCACCAGCGGCACGTTCTCACCCACGCTTGGTTTCTCGATCGCGATGGCGCGCGTGCCGCGCGGCGTGAAGCCCGGCGACGAAGTGCAGGTCGAGATCCGCGGCAGCCTGCTGCCCGCACAGGTCGTGAAGATGCCGTTCGTGCGCAACGGCCAGTCCCTCATTCAATGAACAGGAGCCCGCGATGAATTTCCCGAAGGACATCAAGTACACCGCCTCGCATGAATGGGTGAAGAAAGGCGCCGACGGCCTGCTGTGGATCGGTATTTCCGACGCGGCGCAGGACCAGCTCGGCGACCTGGTCTACGTCGGCGACTTCAAGGTCGGCGCGACGGTAAAGGCCGGCGACACCGCCGGTGTCGTCGAATCGGTGAAAGCCGCCTCCGACGTCTATGCGCCGGTCGACGGCGAGATCGTCGCGTTCAACGACGCACTTGCGTCCGAGCCACAGCAACTGAACGCCGCGCCGTACGACGCCTGGATCTTCAAGATGAAGAGCAGCGCCGCGCTCGACGGCCTGCTGGACGCCGCCGCCTACGAGGCGGGCGTCGCCGCCGCGAAGTGAACACCGAGGCCCGACCCACGATGAACCTGCATCAGCTCGAAGACCACGACGAATTCCACGCACGCCACATCGGCCCGAGCGACGACGAGATCGCGCAGATGCTCGCCGCGGTGGGCGCGCCGTCGCTGGAGGCACTGGTCGATGCGATCGTGCCCGCGTCGATCAAGCTGACCGCGCCGCTCGCGCTGCCGCCGGCGGTGACCGAGGCCGAGGCGCTGGCGAAGATCCGTGCGATCGCCGATCGAAACCGCGTGCTGAAGAGCTTCATCGGGCAGGGCTACTACGGCACGCGCACGCCCAACGTCATCCTGCGCAACATCCTCGAGAACCCGGCCTGGTACACGGCCTACACGCCGTACCAGGCGGAGATCTCGCAGGGCCGCATGGAAGCGCTGATCAACTTCCAGACGATGGTCGCCGATCTCACCGGCATGCAGATCGCCAACGCGTCGCTGCTCGACGAAGGCACAGCGGTGGCCGAGGCGATGACGCTGGCCCGGCGCAGCGCGAAGAACGCCAGCAACGTGTTCATCGTTGCCGGCGACTGCCATCCGCAGACCATCGAAGTCGTGCGCACGCGCGCGGAGCCGCTCGGCATCGAGCTGAAGATCGGCGTCGCGCCGGAGCTGATGAAGACGGGCGACTACTTCGGCGTGCTCGCGCAGTATCCGTCGACGACCGGGCTGATCCACGACATGCGGCCCTTCGTCGAGCAGGCGCATGCCGTCGGCGCGCTGTTCTGCGTCGCGGCCGACCTGCTGGCGCTGACGTTGCTGGAAGCGCCGGGAACGTGGGGCGCGGACATCGTCGTCGGCAACTCGCAGCGCTTCGGCGTGCCCTTCGGTTTCGGCGGCCCGCATGCCGCGTTCCTCGCCTGCAAGGATGCGTTCAAGCGGTCGATGCCGGGCCGGCTGGTCGGCGTGTCCATCGACGCGCAGGGGCAGCCCGCCTACCGGCTGACGCTGCAGACGCGCGAGCAGCACATCCGCCGCGAAAAGGCGACGTCGAACATCTGCACCGCGCAGGTGCTGCTGGCCGTGATGGCCAGCATGTACGCGGTGTACCACGGACCGCAGGGGCTCACGCGGATCGCGCGGCGCGTGCACCGCCTGACGACGATCCTGGCCGAAGGGCTGCGGCGCGTCGGGCTGCAGGTCAACGCCACGTATTTCGACACGCTGACGGTGCAGGGCGTGGACGCACCGAAGATCCACGCCGCCGCGCGTGCCGCCGGCGTCAACCTTCGCGAGTTCAGCGCGACCGAACTCGGCGATCGTGCGGCACGCATGGTCGGGCTGTCGCTGGACGAGACCACGACGCGTGCCGACGTGCAGGCACTGTGGCAGCTGTTCGGCATTTCCGCCGACATCGATGCGCTCGACCGCGAGATCGACGCGGCGCATGAAGCGGCGATTCCCGCGGGCCTGCGGCGCTCGACGCCGTTCCTCGCGCATCCGGTGTTCAATGCACACCACTCCGAGCACGAGATGCTGCGCTACCTGCGCTCGCTCGCCGACAAGGACCTGGCGCTGGACCGCACGATGATCCCGCTGGGCTCGTGCACGATGAAGCTCAACGCCACGGCCGAGATGATCCCGGTGACGTGGCCGGAGTTCGCCAACGTCCATCCGCTGGCGCCGGTCGAGCAGACCGCGGGCTACCGGCAACTGATCGCCGAACTCGAGCAGATGCTGGTGGAATGCACCGGCTACGACGCGGTGAGCCTGCAGCCGAACTCGGGCGCGCAGGGCGAGTACGCCGGGCTGCTGGCGATCCGCGCGTACCACCGCTCGCGCGGCGAGGGCCATCGGCGCATCTGCCTGATTCCCGACAGCGCGCACGGCACCAACCCGGCCTCCGCGCAGCTGGCCGGCATGGACGTCGTGGTGGTGAAGACCGACCGCAACGGCAACGTCGACGTTGCCGACCTCGAGGCCAAGGCCGGGCAGCACGCGCGCGACCTGGCCGCGCTGATGGTCACCTATCCGTCGACGCATGGCGTGTTCGAGGAAGGCATCGTCGACATCTGCCGCATCGTCCACGCCCATGGCGGACAGGTGTACACCGACGGCGCGAACCTGAACGCGCTGGTCGGCCTCGCCAAGCCTGGCCAGTACGGGTCCGACGTGTCGCACCTGAACCTGCACAAGACCTTCTGCATCCCGCACGGCGGCGGCGGGCCGGGCGTGGGGCCGGTGGCGGTGAAGTCGCACCTGGCACCGTTCCTGCCGGGCACGCTCGGTGGTGACGGCAAGGTCGGCATGGTCAGCGCCGCCACCTTCGGCAGCGCGAGCATCCTGCCGATCTCGTGGATGTACGTGACGATGATGGGCGCTGCAGGCCTGCGCAAGGCTACGCAGGTTGCGCTGCTCAACGCCAACTACATCGCGCAGCGGCTGGCGCCGCACTATCCGACGTTGTACACGGGGCGCAACGGCTACGTCGCGCACGAGTGCATCCTCGACCTGCGTCCGCTGAAGGACGCAAGCGGCATTTCCGCGGAGGACGTCGCCAAGCGCCTGGCCGACTACGGCTTCCATGCGCCCACGCTGAGCTTCCCGGTGGCCGGCACGCTGATGGTCGAGCCCACCGAGAGCGAACCGAAGATCGAACTCGACCGCTTCGTCGACGCGATGATCGCGATCCGCGACGAGATCCGCGCTGTCGAGGCCGGTGAAGTCGACCGCGAGGACAACCCGCTGAAGAACGCGCCGCACACGGCCGCGCGGGTGCTGGCGGAGAACTGGGCGCACGACTACACGCGCGAGCAGGCCGCCTTCCCGCTGCCGGCGCTGAAGCGGCAGAAATACTGGCCGCCGGTGGGCCGCGTCGACAATGCGTACGGCGATCGCAACATCATGTGCGCGTGCATACCGGTGGCGGAGTACGAAGAGGCGGCGACGCTGCCGCTGACGACCTCCGTCTGAGGCGGGTCGCGGAAGCGTCCGCTACCCGCGGAAGTGGCACGCCACCCAATGCCCGGCGCTGCTCTCGCGCAGTTCCGGCTTGTCGCGCGCACACTCGGGCCGCGCGATCGGGCAGCGCGTGTGGAAGTGGCAGCCCGATGGCGGCTTGATGGGACTGGGCACTTCGCCCTGCAGGCGGATGCGTTCGCGGCGCACGGTGGGATCGGGGATCGGTACCGCTGACAGCAGCGCCTCGGTATACGGATGCAGCGGCCGCGTATAGAGCTCGCGCGCCGGCGCGCTTTCCACGATGCGGCCGAGGTACATCACGGCGACGCGGTCGCTGATGTGCTCCACCACCGACAGGTCGTGAGCGATGAACATGTAGGTCAGGTCGAAGCGCTGCTGCAGGTCTTCGAGCAGGTTGATGACCTGCGCCTGGATCGACACGTCCAGCGCCGACACGGCTTCGTCGCACACGATGAGGCGCGGCTTCACGGCCAGTGCGCGCGCGATGCCGATGCGCTGGCGCTGGCCGCCGGAGAACTCGTGCGGATAGCGGCGCAGGTGATCGGCACGCAGGCCGACGGTTTCCAGCAGTTCCACCACGCGGTCCTCGTACTCGCGCGCCGTCCGCACCAGCCTGTGGATGGTCAGCGCCTCGCCGATGATCGCCGCCACCGTCATGCGCGGGTTCAGCGACGCATACGGGTCCTGGAAGATGATCTGCATGTAACGCGACATCGCCCGCAGCGCCGGCCCGCGCAGCGCGGTCACCGACGTGCCGTCGAACCACACTTCGCCGGACGTGGGCTCGATGAGCCGCAGCACGCAGCGGCCGGTGGTGCTCTTGCCGCATCCCGATTCGCCGACCACGCCCAGCGTTTCGCCGGCCGCCAGATCGAAGTTCACACCGTCGACCGCGTGCACGGTCTCGACGGTCCGCTGCAGCAGTCCGCCCTTGATGGGAAAGTGCTTCACCAGGTCGCGCACGCGCAGCAAGGGGGCGGCGGCGTTGCTCATCCCACCCTCTCCGCGCGGATGCACGCGACGCGGTGCCCCGGCGCAATCTCCCGCAAGGGTGGCGTCGCCGCCGTGCATTCCGGCTGGGCGAACGAACAGCGTGGCGCGAAGCGGCAGCCCGGCGGCGGACTGATGAGTCTCGGTACCGTACCCGGAATCGCTTCGAGACGCTGCTTGCTTTCGGCTGCAAGGTCCAGCCGCGGGATCGAGCGGATCAATCCCTGCGTATACGGATGCCGCGGCCGCGCGAACAGCGCCTGCACCGGTGCTTCCTCCACCACCTGGCCCGCGTACATCACCACCACCCGCTGCGCCACCGCGGCGACCACGCCCATCGCATGCGTGATCAGCAGCACAGCCATGCCCATGCGTTCCTTCAGTTCGGCGAGCAGGTCCAGTATCTGCGCCTGGATGGTCACGTCCAGCGCGGTCGTCGGCTCGTCGGCGATCAGCAGTTGCGGATTGCAGGCCAATGCCATCGCGATCATCACGCGCTGGCGCATGCCGCCGGAGAACTGGTGCGGATAGTCGTGCACGCGACGCTCGGGCCCCGGGATGTGCACCAGCTTCAGCATCTGCACTGCGCGGTCGAGCGCCGCACGCGGTGACAGGCCTTCGTGCAGCCGGAGGCTCTCCGCGATCTGCTCGCCCACCGTGTAGACCGGGTTGAGCGACGTCATCGGCTCCTGGAACACGATGGCGATTTCCTTCGCGCGCACGCGGCGCATCTCGTCGCCGCTGGCCGTCACCAAGTCGCGCCCCTTCCACAGCACCTGACCGCCGGCGATCCTTCCCGGTGGCATCGCGATCAGCTTCAGCACCGTCAGAGCGGTCACGCTCTTGCCACAGCCGGACTCGCCCACCACGCAGACGGTCTCGCGCGCGTCCACGGCAATGTCGACACCGTCGACGGCGTGCACCCAGCCGTCGTCGGTCTTGAAATGCGTCTTCAGCCCGCGGATGTCCAGCAGCATCACAGCACCCTGCGCGGATCCAGCGCGTCGCGCAGGCCATCGCCCACGAAGTTGATGGTCAGCACGGTGATGAAGATCGCCAGCCCCGGGAACAATGCCCAGTGCGGCGCGATGTCCAGGTAGTCCTTGGCGTCGAACAGGATGCGGCCCCAGGTCGGGATGTCCGGCGGGAAGCCCAGTCCCAGGAACGACAGCGTGGATTCGGCGATGATGGCCGCGGCAACATCGATGGTGCCGGCGACGATCACCGGACCCAGGGCGTTGGGCAGGATGTGGCGCATCACCTGGCGCGGCACCGTCGCGCCCAGCGCGCGTGCGGCCTCGACGAACTCCTTCTCGCGCAGCGAAAAGAACTGCGCGCGCACCAGCCGCGCCACCGGCATCCAGCGGAAGCCGCCGATCACCGCGACGATGAGGATGAAGGTGCCCAGCTCCACGCCGAACAGCCCCTTCAGGCTGTCGCGGAACAGGTAGATGACGATCAGCAGCAGCGGCAGCTGCGGCAGCGACAGGAACAGATCGGTCAGCCACATCAGCGCCGTGTCCACCGCGCCGCGCGAGATGCCGGCAATGGCGCCGATCAGCACGCCGAACACGATGGCCATCAGCATCGCGGCCAGGCCCACCGCCAGCGAAATGCGCCCGCCGTACAGCACGCGTGCCAGGATGTCGCGCCCCAGGTCGTCGGTGCCCAGCGGATGCGCCAGCGACGGTCCCGCCAGGCGTGCAGTGAAGTCGATTTCCTCGATCGGATGACGCCACACCAGCGGGCCGAAGGCCACCGCGGCCACCAGCAGCAGCAGCACCGCCAGCGACAGCAGCGCCATGCGGTGGCGGCGGAAGCGGCGCCACGCCTCGGCCCACGGCGAGGTGCGCGCGGCCGGCCGAGCGCTGCGCTCAGCGGTAGCTGATGCGGGGATCGAGCCAGCCATACAGCAGGTCAGCGATGAGGTTGAACAGGATCACCAGGCACGAGAACACGAAGGTCACGGCCATGACCACCGGCGTGTCGTTGCGCTGGATCGCATCGATCAGCAGTGATCCGATGCCCGGGATGCGGAAGATCTGCTCGGTGACGATGGCGCCGCCGAACACGGCGGGCAGCTGCAGCGCGACCAGCGTCACCACCGGTATCAGCGCGTTGCGCACGACATGCTTCAGCAGGATCACCCGCTCGGCGAGTCCCTTGCTGCGGGCCGTGGTCACGTAGTCCAGGCGGATCACGTCCAGCACCGATGAGCGCACGTAGCGTGTCCAGCTCGCCGCCTGGAACAGGCCCAGCACCGTGACCGGCATGATCGCCTGGCGCAGGTGCTCCCACCACCAGCGCCAGCCGGTCTCGCTGATGTCGGCGCGATAGACGAAGGGCAGCCAGTCGAGCTTGATGGAGAACAGCAGGATCAGCAGCAGGCCGGTGAAGAAGGTCGGCAGCGAGAAGCCGATGAAGGCCAGCGTGCTGGCGATGCGATCGAACCACGAATAGGGCCGCGCCGCCGACAGGATGCCCACGGGCAGAGCGACGGCCAGCGCCAGCAGCTGCGATGCGCCGATGACGACCAGCGTCACCGGCACGCGCTGCAGGATCAGCGTGTCCACGTCCATGCGGCTGATGAACGAGAAACCCCAGTCGCCGCGCAGCATCGCGGCGAGCCAGTGAAAGTAGCGCTGCCAGACCGGGTCATCGAGCCCGAACTTGGCGCGCAGATTCGCGACCACCTCGGGCGGCACGTTCGGGTTCTGGATCATTTCTCCGAACGGGTCGCCCGGGGCGAGCGCCAGCACCGTGAACAGCACGATGCTGATGCCCAGCAGGCTGGGTACGGCGACCAGCAGCCGCCGCAGGATGTAGCTGCCCACGATGTTGCTACGCCTCGGCCCTCGTTGCCGATGCGCCGTTGCCCGTCAAGCCGCGTTGTCCCGGTACCAGTTCTGCAGCCCCGAGAAGTCCAGGTCCCAGCCCGTGAGCGGCACCACCATCTTGTTGCCGGCGCCGCGCACGCGCGGCCGGCTGATCAGGGGAATGATGTAGCCGCTGGCCACCACCATGTCGTTCATCTGGATGAACATCGCGGCGCGCTTGACCGGATCCATCTCCACTTCGGCCTGCGTATAGATACGGTCGTACTCCTCGCTGCGCCAGCGCAGGATGTTGCGACCGGCCCACTTGTTGGCCTTCTGGGAGACTTCCCGGATCAGGTACTGGTCCATGAAGCGCTCGGCATCGGGCTGCGTCATGGTGGTGGTGTACATCTGGATGTCGGACCAGAACTTGCCGTAGGTGTCGGGATTGCCGACGTCGGACGAGAAGAACACCGACGCCGTCACCGACTTCAGTTCCAGGTCGATGCCGGCCTTCTGGCAGGCCTGCTTGAAGATCGCCTGCTCCTTCTGCCGCGACGCGTTGATCGATGTCTGGTGGACGAACTTCAGCTTCTTGCCGCCCTTTTCGCGGATGCCGTCGGCACCGCGCTTCCAGCCGGCCGCATCCAGCAGCTGGTTGGCCTTGTCGATGTTGAACTCGAACTTCGTGTTGGGCGAACGGAACTTCGCCGGGTTGTTCAGGAAGTTGCTGGTGGCGATGCCGGTGCGTCCGTAGATGAATTCCTGCATGCCCTTGCGGTCGGCGAGCAGCGCCATCGCCTGGCGCACCTGCGCATCGCTGAACGCGAAGTGCGTGGACTTGATGCTGGAACGTTCGCCATCCACCTCGTTCCACGGATCGGTCACCGACAGCTGCATGAACTCGATGTCGCCGCTGGGCACGATGTGCGCGCGCCCCTTGCCGCCGGCCTCCATGCGCTTCAGCACTTCGTCCTCGACCTGCAGGTTCCACGCATAGTCGTATTCGCCGGTCTGCAGCACGGCGCGCGCGGCCGACGTCGCGTCGCCGCCCCCCTTGACCTCGATGGCGTCGAAGTAGGGGCGATTGGGCATGTGGTAGTCGTTGTTGATCACGCCGCGGATCATGTCGCCCGGCTTGAAGTCGACGAACTTGTAGGGGCCGGTGCCCACCGGCTTGAGGTTGGTCGGGGCCTCGCGCGACTTGGCGCCGCTGTACGGCGCGAACAGGTGCTTGGGGATGATCATGCCTTCGGCGGCGACGAACGCGGTCGCCCAGAAGGGCGTCGCCTTGCGGAACGACACGACGATGGTGTGCGAGTCCACCTTGACGACGGTGATGTCCTTGTACACACCGGAGGTGACCGCGGCGGTGGCCGGGTCGCGAGCGTATTCCCAGGTGAATACGCAGTCGTCGGCGGTGAAGGGCGTGCCGTCGTGCCACTTCACGCCCTGCTTCAGGCGCCAGCGCACCACCTTGCCGCCTTCGAGCACGCCGCCGTTGGCCGGCGTGGGGATCTCGGCAGCCAGTATCGGAATCAGGTTGCCGTCGTTGTCCCACACGGCCAGCGGCTCGTAGAACACGCGCGAGCCTTCCTGGTCCTTGGTGCCGTTGGCGAAATGCGGCTGCAGCAGCGTCGCGCCCTGCCACCACAGGGCCTTCAGCGTGCCGCCGCCGCCGCGCTTCGTCGGCTTGTAGGCCGGCGCCGGTTGCGACTGGGCCACGCCGGCGTGCATCAGCAGCATCGACGCCATCGGTGCCGTCAGGCCCAGTCCCACCATCTGCTGGATGAACGCGCGGCGTGGCAGACGACCTTCGCGCACGTCTTCGATCAAACGGCGCACCTGAACTTCTTCTTGCATGGCCCATCCTCCCGGTCGATGCTGCGCTGCCGATCGCGCAACGGGCCATTGTGCATGACGCCAACGCGCTCGGCCATCGGCAAACGCCCGACCGGTGGCATCGGCGGGAGCGGGCAGTCTGCCCGGCGACGCTGCAGGGCAGATCGCACCGCAACAGAGCGTCGACCGGCTTCAACGCGGTGCGCCGTGCATGCCGGGCGGCAGATGCCCGACAATGGCGCGGCCATGGCCGTCAGCGTCTTCGACCTGTTCAAGATCGGCATCGGCCCATCGAGTTCGCACACGGTGGGCCCGATGCGCGCCGCGCGGCTGTTCGCGCTGCGGCTGGATCATGAAAGGCTGCTGCCGCGCGTGGCTGGAGTACGCGTCGAACTGCACGGCTCGCTCGGCGCGACCGGCAGGGGGCACGGCAGCGACAAGGCGGTGCTGCTGGGCCTGGAAGGCGACGAACCGGCGACCGTCGACGTCGACGGCATCGATGCGCGGCTGGCGGCCCTGCGCGGCGCGCAGCAGATCGCGCTGCTGGGGCGCCATCCGGTGCGCTTCGTGGAGAAGGAGGATCTGCTCTTCTACACGCGCGCACTGCCATTTCACGCCAATGGCCTGCGCTTCACGGCGCGCGATGCCGGCGGCGCAGAGCTCGCATCGCGCGTCTATTACTCGGTCGGCGGCGGCTTCGTCGTCAGCGAGGAGGTGGCCGAAGACGGCAGCGCGCAGAAGCGCATCGCGCCGGACACGACGATCCTGCCGCTGCCGTTCCACTCGGGCGAGGAACTGCTCGCGCAGTGCCGCGCGCAACGACTGTCCGTCGCCGGCGTCATGCGCACCAACGAGCGCCACTGGCGCAGCGACGCCGACATCGACGCCGGGCTGCTCGATATCTGGCGCGTGATGCGGGCCTGCGTGGCTCGCGGACTGGCGAGCGAGGGCACGCTGCCGGGCGGCCTGAAGGTGCGGCGTCGCGCGGCCGACTGGCACCGCAAGCTGCAGGCCGCGCCGCCCGCCGATCCCCTGGCGGTGCTCGACTGGGTGAACCTCTATGCACTGGCCGTCAACGAGGAGAACGCGGCCGGCGGCCGCGTGGTCACAGCGCCCACCAACGGCGCGGCCGGCATCGTGCCGGCCGTGCTCCACTACTACGACCGCTTCATCACGGGCGCGAGCGATGCGGGCGCCGTCGATTTCCTGCTCACTGCCGGCGCGATCGGCATTCTCTACAAGGAGAACGCGTCGATCTCCGGCGCGGAAGTCGGCTGCCAGGGCGAGGTGGGCGTCGCGTGTTCGATGGCGGCGGGCGCGCTGGCGGCGGTGCTGGGCGGCACGCCCGAGCAGGTCGAGAACGCCGCAGAGATCGGCATGGAACACCACCTCGGACTGACCTGCGATCCGGTGGGCGGCCTGGTGCAGATCCCGTGCATCGAACGCAACGCCATCGCATCGGTGAAGGCCATCAACGCGGCGCGCATGGCGCTGGCCGGCGACGGCACGCACCACGTGTCGCTCGACCAGGTGATCAAGACGATGCGCGAGACCGGCGCCGACATGCAGACCAAGTACAAGGAAACGGCGCGGGGTGGGCTGGCGTTGAATGTGATCGAGTGCTGAGAGGGAGAACGTCAACATCGATTCCCGCTTGCGCGGGAATCCAATCTGAAGTTCACTGCCACTACCCATGGAATTCCTCTTCGCGATGGTCCTTTCCTCCTGGGTCGAAGGCTTCTTCTTCTATCCCGACGCACGCACCTGGAGTACGCCTTCCCAGTACGGCGTGACCGCGCAGGACGTCGAACTGCGCGCAGTCGACGGCAGCCGGCTGCACGCCTGGTGGTTGCCCGTGCCTGTCGGCGTCGTCGCGAAAGGCAGCGTGCTTCACCTGCATGGCAACGCGGCCAACGTCAGCAACCATCTGCCGCTGGTGGCGTGGCTGCCGGCGCGGGGTTTCAACGTGCTGATGCTCGACTATCGCGGCTTCGGGCGCTCGGAAGGCAAGCCGTCGCTCACCGGCGTGGTGGAAGACGCCACGGTCGCGCTCGCGCACCTGCGCACGCGGCCGGACGTGGACGCGTCCCGGCTCGTCGTTTACGGCCAGAGCATGGGCGGCGCTACCGCGCTGCGGCTGCTGGCGCGGGATTCGCAAGGCGTGCGGCTCGGCATCATCGAGGCGGCGTTCAGCGGCTATCGCACGATCGCGCGCGATGCCGCGGGCGGCACATTGCTCGCTCCGGTGCTGCCCTTCGTCGTCGGTTCACTGCCACCTGCCGCCGATGATCCGATCGCTGCACTGGCGAAGATCACCGTGCCGCTGATCTTCATCCACGGCACGGCCGATCGCGTGATTCCGGTGGCGCACAGCGAAGCGCTGCACGCCGCGGCAGGGCCCAGTGCCCAGCTCTGGCGCGTGCCCGAC
>JBGAIO010000005.1:19933-53424 GCA_044225415.1 Burkholderiaceae bacterium
ACGCCGCTTCAGCGGCGGCGCTCGTAGGTCACGTAGGCAAAGTCGAAGGCGGGCGGCCCTTCGGCACGCTGTGCATCGCGCGCCGTTTCGCGCCACCGTGCGGCATCCGGCACCGGCATGAAGGAGTCGCCGTCGAAATCGTGATCGATCTCCGTGACCAGCAAACGGTCGGCCACCGGCATCGCCACGTCATAGAGCTGCGCGCCGCCGATCACGAAGACCTCCGCCATGCCTGCGCACAACGCGAGCGCTTCGTCGATGCCATGCACGACCTCCGCGCCCTGCGCGGCAAAGGCCCGGTCGCGCGAGACGACGATGTTGCGCCGGCCCGGCAGCGGCCGGCCGATCGAGGCCCACGTCTTCCGCCCCATGACGATCGGGTGCCCCATCGTCACGCGCCTGAAGTACGCCTGCTCGCCGGGTATCTTCCACGGCATCGCGTTGTCCTTGCCGATGACGCCGTTGCGCGCACGCGCGGCGATCAGCGTGACGCGCGGCCGCTGCTCATGGGCCATAGGCATGCCTCAGCAGCTCGTGGAAGTGCGCGACCCCGCTCTCGCGTGTGGGATTCAAGCGGCCGCTGACGTAGCTGCCGCTCACCAGCCCGCGCTGCACGGCCTCGCAGATGGCGATGTCTTCGGCTTGGACTTCGTCGGCGAAGGCATGATCGCCGGCGATGCCCTGCGCGGCGGTCGAGGCCGGGTAGTAGTAGTCGAAGACCACGCGGCAGCGGTCGACGGCCAGCGGCAGCACACGATTGGTCTGCAGGCGGCCGGGCAGCACATTGAGCATCGTGTTCGGCCACAGCCACCAGTACAGTGCGACGCTCGCGCCGCCGTCGCTCGCACCGTCGCTGACATAGGGACCGGTCGCAGTGTCGAGCGGGCTCCACTGCAGCGAGTGCCAGCGCGCGAGTTCGGTGTGGTAGCTGCGGTAGTCGAGCAGGCGGCTCAGGCCCGGATGTACGCGCGGCAGGTGATAACCCTCGAGGTAGTTGTCGACGTAGACCTTCCAGTTGCAGGCGATGTCGTAGGTCGCGCGTCGCGCGTGCTGCCAGTCGGCGAAGCCTTCCTGGCAGGCGCGCATCGATGCCTTCCACGATCGACGCGAACGGCGTCACCGGCTCGAGGGCCACGAACACCAGGCCCCGCCATTCGGCCACATGGGCCGATGGCAGGCGGATCTGCGTGGGATCGAAGTCGGCCGCATCGTGCATCTCGGGGGCGCGCGCAACTGGCCATCGAGCGCGGTAGGTCCAGCCGTGATGGTGCACACCAGCGCCGTCGCGCCGCGACCGTCGCAGGTGGCGATCGGGCCGGCGCGATGGCGGCACACGTTGTGCAGTGCGTGCAGCGACGCGGCCGCGCCGTCGGCCGCCCGGTTGCGCACGATGATGACCGGCGTGCCGGCGATATCGGCCACCACGTGGTCGCCGGCGCCGGCCAGTTGCGATGCCTGCGCAACCAGCTGCCAGCCGCGGCCGAACACCGTGGTCCATTCCCACCGCAGCCAGTCCTCGTCGGTGTAGCAGGCAGCCGGCAGCGCCAGCGCGCGCCCCGCGGCCTGCGGCGCGAGAGGGCCGGTGCGGCCGGGTGGCGGATCCTCCGTCGGGGCGGCCTGCGTCACACCGCCACCGGCGCCTTGATGTGCGGATGCGGGTCGTAATCGACGATCTCGAAATCCTCGTAGGCGTAGTCGGTGATCGTCGGCGGACGCCGCCGGATCACGAGCTTGGGATACGGCCGCGGCTCGCGCGCGAGCTGCTCGCGCACCTGCTCGACGTGATTGCTGTAGATGTGGCAGTCACCGCCGGTCCACACGAAGTCGCCGACGTCCAGATCGCACTGCTGCGCGACCATGTGGGTCAGCAGCGCGTAGCTCGCGATGTTGAAGGGCACGCCGAGGAAGATGTCGCACGAGCGCTGGTAGAGCTGGCAGGACAGCCGGCCGTCGGCGACATAGAACTGGAACAGCAGGTGGCACGGGGGCAGTGCCATCTTCGGAATGTCGCTGACGTTCCATGCGGACACGACCAGGCGACGCGAATCCGGGTTGCGACGGATCTCGTCGATGACCTGCGCGATCTGGTCGACGTGTCCGCCGCCGGGCGTCGGCCACGAGCGCCACTGCACACCGTACACCGGACCGAGCTCGCCGTCGTCGCGCGCCCACTCGTCCCAGATCGTGACCTTGTGATCGCGCAGGAACTGCACGTTGCTGTCGCCGCGCAGGAACCACAGCAGCTCGATGATGATCGAGCGCAGGTGCAGCTTCTTGGTGGTGACCAGCGGAAACCCGGCCCGCAGGTCGAAGCGCATCTGGTAGCCGAACCAGGAGCGCGTGCCGGTACCGGTGCGGTCGGTCTTCAGCGTGCCGTGCCCGGCCACGTGCCGCATGAATGCTTCGTATTCGCCCATCGCCTCAGTTTATCGCGCTGCCGCAATGGATCGGCGCGTGTCGGCGATATTCCCTGTGGAGCGCACGCCCGCGAGGTAGTAGGCTGCGCCCGGCATCGAGATATCGACCGCGGCCACGACCGCGGCGCACCGACACTGGAGGAGACATGGCATACACCCCGGGAGCGACGGGCGCGCAGAGCAGGCGCCCGATCCTCGACTACGTCTACGACCACGAAGAGAAGCGCGGCTCGCAGGTCTACCTGACGCAGCCGATCGGCAACGGACAGGTCGTCGACTACACGTGGTCGCAGGTCGTCGGCGAGGCTCGGAAGATGGCCGCGCACCTGCAGTCGATGGGCCTGCCGCCGGGCGCGCGCGTCGCGATCCTGTCCAAGAACTGCGCGCACTTCATCATGGCCGAGCTGGCGATCTGGCTCGGCGGCTACACCACGGTGGCGATCTTTCCGACGGAGACGGCGGAAACCGTCGGCTACGTGCTCCGGCACAGCGAGGCGAGCGTACTGTTCGTCGGCAAGCTCGACAGCTGGCCACAGCAGAAGCCGGGCGTGCCGGCGGGGCTGCCGTGCATCGCCTTCCCGCTCGCCCCGCCGACCGACTTTCCCACCTGGGACTCGATCGTGGCACGCACCGCGCCCCTCGCCGGACGCGTGCAGCGCCGGCCGGACGAGCTGTCGATGATCGTCTACACCTCCGGCTCCACCGGCACGCCGAAGGGCGCGATGATCAGCTTCAACGCGATCTCCTGCGCCGGCGAGGGCGTGGCTTTCGATGTCCGGCGTCGCGTGCCCGCCGGCACGCAGGGCCGCATGCTGTCGTACCTGCCGCTGGCGCACAGCTTCGAGCGTTCGTGGGTGGAAGCGCAGTCGCTGGTCGACGGCGACACGCACATCTTCTTCGCCGAGACGCTCGAGACCTTCCTGCAGGACCTGCAGCGCGCGCGGCCGACCTTCTTCATCTCGGTGCCGCGCCTGTGGCTGAAGTTCCAGCAGGGCGTGTTCACCAAGATGCCGCCGGCCAAGCTCGACCGCCTGCTGAAGCTGCCGATCCTCGGCGGCATCGTGCGCAAGAAGGTGCTGAAGGGCCTGGGGCTGGATCAGGTGCTGATCGCCGGCAGCGGCTCGGCGCCGATTCCGCCGGAACTCATCGTCTGGTATCGCAAGCTCGGCCTGAAGCTCTTCGAAGGCTACGGCATGACCGAGGACTGCTCGTACTCGCACACGTCGTACGACAACGCCATGGAACCGGGCTACGTCGGCGTGCCGCTGCCGGGCGTCGAGGTCAAGCTGAGTCCCGAAGGCGAGATCCTGATCAAGTCGGCGGCGCAGTTCAGCGGCTACTACAAGCAGCCCGAGCTCACCGCCGAATCGTTCACCGAGGACGGATTCTTCCACACCGGCGATCTCGGCGAGCGCAGGCCCAACGGGCTGCTCAAGCTCACAGGTCGCGCGAAGGAACTGTTCAAGACCGCGAAGGGCAAGTACGTCGCGCCGGTGACGATCGAGAACCTGCTCAACAGGAACCCGATCATCGAACTGTCACTGGTGTCGGGCGTCGGTCAGCCGGCGACCTATGCGATGGTGGTGCTGGCCGAAGCGATCCGGCCGAGGCTGGGTGACGCTGCGGTGCGCGCGCGCATGACCGACGAGCTGGAGAAACTGCGGCGCGACGTCAACGCCAATGTCGCCTCGCACGAACAACTGCAGCTGATCGTCGTCGCGCGCGAGCCGTGGAGCATCGAAAACGGGTTCCTGACGCCGACGATGAAGCTGAAGCGCGCGCGCATCGAATCGGCCATCGCGTCGCAGGTCGATGGCTGGTACGCGAAAGGCCAGGGAGTGCACTGGCTTTGAACCGCGCCGAAGAGGCCGTCGTGCGCACCGTGCCGCACGGGGGCGACCGCGTCGCCGACGTGCTGCGCACGCACGGCGTGGAATTCCTGTTCACGCTGTGCGGCGGCCACATTGCGCCTATTGCGGTGGCTGCAAAGGCGCGCGGCATCCGCATCGTCGACACGCGCAACGAGGTCACGGCGGTGTTCGCCGCCGACGCGGTCGCGCGGCTGACCGGCCGGCCGGGTGTCGCGGCTGTCACGGCGGGGCCCGGCCTCACCAACACGATCACCGCGCTGAAGAATGCGCAGCTCGCGCAGAGCCCCGTGGTGCTGATCGGCGGTGGAGCGCCGACGGCACTGCAGGGCCGCGGTGCGCTGCAGGACATCGACCAGCGGGCGCTGGTGGCGCCGCACGTCAAGCACCTGGCGCGCGTGCGACGCGTGCGCGACCTCGGGCCCGCAATGGCCGAAGCGCTGCGCGTGGCGGCGAGCGGCGTGCCGGGCCCGGTGTTCGTGGAGTGCCCGGTCGACCTGCTGTACGGCGAAGCATTGATCCGCCAGTGGTATGCGGACGCGGCGGGCAAGGGCATGTCGCTCGGCGACCGCGCGCTGCGCTGGTACCTGAACCGGCACGCGGCGCGCATGTTCGATGGGGCGGCAACGGTCGAGCAGCCACCGCTCGTGCCGGTCGCTGCACCCGCCGCCGACGCGGGCAGCATCACGCGCGCCGCCGACGCCCTGGCCCGCGCGCAGCGGCCGCTGCTGGTCATCGGCAGCCAGGCCCTGCTGTGTGCAGAGCAGGCCGACGCGATCGCCGCCTCAGTCACGCAGATGGGTATTCCGGTGTACCTGTCGGGCATGGCGCGCGGGCTGCTCGGCCGCGACCATCGCCTGCAGATGCGGCACGCGCGGCGCAATGCGCTGCGCGAGTCCGACTGCGTGCTGCTGGCGGGCGTGCCGTGCGACTTCCGGCTCGACTACGGCCGCCACGTCCGCCGCTCCGCTACCCTGATCGCGGCCAACCGCAGCGCGAAGGACGCGCGGCTCAACCGCCGGCCGACGATCGCCGCGATCGGGGATGCGGGCCTGACGCTGCAGGCGCTGGCGAAGCGCCTGATGGACCACGCCCATCGCGCCGAATGGATCGCGCAGTTGCGCGTGCGCGACGCGGCGCGCGAGGCCGATATCGACACGCAGGCATCCGCCAGTGCCGAGCACGTCAATCCGATCGCGTTCTTCCGTACGCTGGACCGCGTGGCCGGCGAGCGCGCGGTGCTGATCGCCGACGGCGGCGACTTCGTCGCGACGGCGTCGTACATCGTCCGTCCGCGCGGTCCGCTCGCGTGGCTCGATCCCGGCGCTTTCGGCACGCTGGGCGTCGGTGCGGGGTTCGCGCTCGGTGCGCAGCTCGTGCGGCCCGACGAAGAGGTGTGGCTGATCTGGGGCGACGGCGCCAGCGGTTACGGGCTGGTGGAGTTCGACACTTTCGTGCGCCACCGCGTGCCGGTCATCGCAATCGTCGGCAACGACGCAAGCTGGGCGCAGATCGCGCGCGAGCAGGTGAAGATGCTGGGCGACGACGTCGGGACCGTGCTCGCGCGCACCGACTACGACGCGGTCGCCGAGGGTTTCGGTGCAGCCGGACTGCAGATCCGCACGCAGGCCGACGTCGAACCGGTGCTGCAGCAGGCGCGCGACATCGCGGGCAGCGGCCGGCCGGTGCTGGTCAACGTATGGCTCGACCGGACGGAGTTCCGCGAGGGCTCGATCTCGATGTAGCCATGTGTCCGGTGATGACAGTGCTGCGGATCGCGTCTGCCTGTGCCCTCGTCGGTCTGCTCGGCGTTGCGCAGGCGCAGGCGCCGCGCGAAGCGCTGCTGCGCGCTGCCACGCTCGCCCCCGACCTCGAACTGCCGACCGAGCCATCCTATCTCGGCGCACTGAGCGGCCCGAAGCTTGCCCTCTACAAGCCCGAGGGGTCCGGACCGTTTCCTGCCATCGTCATCCAGCACCAGTGCGGCGGCCTGCGGTCTCCGACGGGATCGTGGCAGAACATGGCCATCCTCGATTGGGCAAAGGAAGCCGTAGCACGCGGCTATGTCGCGCTGGTCCTCGACAGCCTGGGTCCGCGGGGCGTCGACAGCGTCTGCCATGGCCCGCGCGGCGATGTGAACTTCGCGCGCGGCGTGCGCGACGCGCTGCAGGCAGCGGCCCATCTGCAGAAACTGCCGTACGTGGACCCCGAGCGCATCGTCTTTGCCGGCTATTCCTGGGGCGGCATGGTCGGCCTGCTCGCAGGCAGCAACGCATGGAGCGAAACCCTGCAGACCGGCCGGCGCTTTCGCGCCGTCGTCGCGTTCTATCCCGGCTGTTTCCAGATACGGCCGCCCTCCGGCAACCCATACGAGATCGTGCGTCCCGACATCGACACTCCGTTGCTGGTGCTGATGGGCGAAGCGGACAACGAGACGCCGCCCGACGAGTGCACGACCCGGCTCGCCCCGCTCAAGTCCGCCGGCAAGCCGTTGCAATGGCATGTCTACCCTGCGACGACGCATTGCTGGGACTGCCGGAACCTCGACAGGGTGCGCAAGACCGACGCCCGCGGAACTGCGGTGGAGTACCGCTTCGACCAGCAAGTCACCAGGGACTCGGCTGACCGCATGTTCGCATTCCTGGGCCAGGTGTTCGCAGACCTGCGCTGAGGTACGCGGACTGGCCCGCCGCCAACGCGCGGACGGCCGGGCACGGTCATGTGACGCCTGCGGCGAGCGCAATGCGGCGTCTTATGCGCTCTGCGTCCGCCGGGTCGCCTGCCTTCTCGGCGAGCTTCAGCTCGACGCCCAGCCAGGCAAGCAGTGGCCGGCGCCATCCCTGCGCAGACGCGGTATCGGCGGCTGCGGCAATGGCGGCCCGATCGGCCCTGCCCGACTGGAACAGGATGCCGGTCGCCACCAGGCGCGACAGCGGATCGTCGATGCCGGCGAGTGCCATCGCGTTGCCCATCGCGACGGCGCGATACTGCGGCGGCAGCAGCGCGGCGTCGCCGGTCAGCAGGCGGGCAGCGAGGAAGTCGGCGTAGGCGCGCTGCTCGCCGGTTGCGTCGGCTCGCAGCGTATCGAAGGCTTCACAGGGTCCGAAGTCGACGCTGGCCACGCGCAGCGCACAGCGCGTGAGCTCGGCGTACGCCACCTGACGTGCGTCGCCGGTACGTGTGAGTTCGCTACGTGCCAGATTGAACTCGGCATCGGCCACGCTTGTGCGCCCTTCCAGGTACGCGGCGGTCGCGCGCCGCAGCGCGGCGGCCGCGTTGGTCTGCCAGTCGGGTGGCGGCGGCGCGCTGCCGCAGGCGGCCAGCAGCATCGCTGCACACGCTAGCGCGAGGCTTTTCACGGCAGCTTGATCTCCGCCGGCTTGGCGAACGGCCAGCGCCGGTTCAGTTCGTCGATCATGCCGCTCACCTTGCGCAGGCTCGCATCCACTTCGGCGCGCAGCGTCGCGAGATCGTTGGTCGCCGTCCGCGCGTTGCCGGCGATGGCCTGCGCATCGACGAGGATCGCATCGATCTTCTTCAGGCTGTCGCGCGCGTCGGTCAGCGCGGCGTTGAGCTGCGCGACGGTGGCGCGCACCTCCGGCATCACGCCGTTCGCGCCGAACACCTGCTGGTCGGCCTTGGCGGCGATGCCGTCGAGCCGCGCCAGCAACGAGTTTGCGCGGTCGAGCGCGGTGGCGAACTTCTGCGCGTCGGCATCGTTGCCGAGCAGCATGCCCAGCGCGCCGCGCGGACCCTTGAGCCGATCGGTCGCGGCCTGGAGGTTGCCGAGCGTCGTGGCGAGCGCAGACTGCTCGTTGGTGAGCTTCGCCAGATTGGCGAGGAGTTCGCGCGCATCGGCCACCAGTCGCGGAATTTCGGCGGTGGCATCGCCCACCAGCACCTTCTTCTCCGCACCGGCCGGCAGTTCCGGATCGCTCAGCACGCCGCTGAACGCGCGCAGGTTGGTGTTGCCCAGCAGTCCGCGCGTCAGCGTGAACACGCTCGAGGTGCGCAGCCAGTGCGCATCCTTGCGCGGCACGTCGATCAGGATGCGGGCAGTGCCGTCGGGTGCGAGCTCGATGCGTCTGACGCGCCCGATCGGGAATCCGGCAAAGGTCAGGTCCATGCCGACGGCCACGCCTTCGGCGTCGTCGGTCAGCAGCACCAGTCGCTGCGACGGCTCGAAGACGCCGCGCGCGTACATCAGGTAGGCGATCGAGCCGGCGATCAGCAGGCCGAGCAGCGCCACCAGCAGCAATGCGCGCAGTTCGAGCGACGCGGAGTGTGCAGGCGGCGGATCGTCGTCGGGCCGGGTGCTCATCGCGGAAGACGCTCCGGTGTCAGAGGTAGTTGGCGACGAGGGCCGCCACTTCGATGACCAGCAGCGCGAAGAACAGCCGCACCAGTCCGCGCAGCTCTGCACTGCGCCGCTCGCGCACCCGTGGCCGGTCGTACAGCACCGAAGCGACCGGCAGCAGGCCGACGGCGAACGCGAGCCCGACCGTCTTCAGCGCGAAGATCAGCGTCACCGCCGGATTGAAGACGCGGCCGAAGGTGCGCGTGAATCCGGCGAAGCCGCCCGCCGTGAAACCGTGCACCCAGATGTATGCGAGCACTGCCGCGACGACGCAGCTCACGGCCGCCAGCAGCAGTACCGCGAACACACTCGACAGCACGCGCGGCAGTATCTCGGTGTGCAGCAGTTGCAGGCGGCGCCCGGGATGCACGCCCGGGTCGCGCGGCAGCACGGCCGCGACTTCGGCCGCATTGGGCAGCGCCAGCTGCAGCGCGACGAACATCGCTGCGGTCAATGGAATCAGTTCGAGCACCAGCACGCGCACGACCATCTCGAGCGCATAGCGCGAAAGGCCATAGCTCACCGAGGTCACCACGACGATGTGGATGATGACCAGGCTCACCAGCGCGGACAGCAGCGTGAACCACATCAGCACCGGCGCGGTGTCTTCCACCAGATGGCGCGCCAGCGCGGCGCGGCGCGTGCGGCCATAGCTCGATGGAGTGAAGGCCAGCACGACGAGGCGTGCGCTGAACAGGACGATGCGCCACCAGCCCGTAAGCCAGTCGCGCACAGAACGTACGAGATCCGCGATGACGTGCGACGAGGCGACCGCCGTGTTCATGCGCCAATGATAGAGGGCGATGGCGGCAATCCGCCCTGCGGTACTGCTTTCACGTCACGCCGAAAACTGCAGCGCCGCCAGCCTTCCATACAGCCCGCCCCGCGACATCAGCTCCGCGTGCGTGCCGGCATCGACCACGCGGCCCTGATCGATGACGAAGATCCGGTCGACGCGCTGTACCGTGGCCAGCCGATGCGCGATCACGACGGTCGTGCGTCCGCGCATCGCCGTCTGCAGTGCAAGCTGCACCGCCCGCTCGCTTTCCGCATCGAGCGCGGAAGTCGCTTCGTCGAGCAGCAGCAGCGGTGCGTCCTTCAGGATGGCGCGCGCGATCGCCAGCCGCTGCCGCTGTCCACCCGACAGCCGCAGTCCGCGTTCGCCGACCTCGGTCGCATAGCCCTCGGGCAGCGCGCTCACGAAGTCGTCGACATGCGCCGCCCGCGCGGCGGCGATGACCTCGTCGTCGGTCGCCCCCGGGCGTCCGTATCGGATGTTCTCGATCACCGGCCCCGAGAAGATCACCGCCTCCTGCGGCACGACGGCAATGCGCGCGCGCAGGGCATGCAGGTCGAGCGCGGCAACGGGCACGCCGTCGATCGCCAGCGTGCCGCCGGTGACGTCGTAGAACCGCTGCAGGAGCTGGAACACCGTGCTCTTGCCGGCGCCCGAGGGCCCGACCAGTGCGACGGTCTGGCCGGCTTCGACCGCGAGCGAGAAATCGGCCAGCACCGCGTGCTGCGGCCGCGACGGATAGTGAAAGTGCACGCGGTCGAAGTTCACCGCGACGCCGCCGGCGGCCGCACATGCCGGCAGCGTCCGCGGTCGCGACGGCGAGGTGATCGGCGAACGCGCGCCAAGCAGTTCCATCAGCCGCTCGGTGGCACCCGATGCGCGCAGCAGTTCGCCCCACACTTCGGCCAGCACCGCCACGCTGCTCGCGACGACCATGATGTACAGCGCTGTCTGGCTGAGCTGGCCCGCCGTGATCTCGCCGGCCATCACCGACTTCACGCCGCCGTACAGGCCGTAGAGCAGCGACGCGAACACGCCGATGATCAGGAAGGCGGTGAGCATCGCGCGGGTGCCCGTGCGGCGGATCGACGTTGCGAAGGCGCTCTCGTTGGCGTCGTGGAAGCGCTGCGTCTCGGCCTCTTCCTGCGTGTAGCTCTGCACCACCGGTACCGCGTTCAGCACCTCGCCCGCGATCGCGCTGGAGTCGGCGATGCGGTCCTGGCTGGCGCGCGAGAGCCGCCGCACGCGTCCGCCGATCAGCATCGCCGGCGCCACCACCAGCACGATGATGCCGAGCACCGTCAGCATCAGCCTCGGGCTGGTGGCCACCAGCATCGCGATGCCGCCGACGAAGAGCACCGCGTTGCGCAGTCCCATCGAGATGCTGGAACCCACCGCGTTCTGGATGACGGTCGTGTCGGTGGTCAGCCGCGACAGCACTTCGCCCGTCTTCAACGTCTCGAAGAACTGCGGACTCTGCCGCAGCACGTGCGCGTATACCGCCTGGCGCAGGTCGGCGGTGACGCGCTCGCCGATCCACGTGACCATGTAGAAGCGCGCCGCGCTGAACACGCCGAGCGCGACCGTCACCGCGAAGAGCACCCCGAAGTGGCTGCGGATCGCGACCAGCTTCTCGCCGATGTCGCCGCCGCTGCCCGCGGCCGGTGTGAGCCCCTGGTCGACCAGCACACGCACCGCGTAAGGCAGCGCCAGCGTTGCGGACGCCGCCAGCACGAGAAACAGCAGCGCAACGGCGATCTGCCGTCGATAAGGAGAGACGAAGGGCAGCAGCGCGCGCAGCAGCGTCGCAGCTTGCGTCGCGCAGGCGCCGGCGCGGTCGCCGTGTCGGTCGTCACCGCCGGCTCACCACAGTGGCGACGTGAGCAGGCCCCAGGTCGCGACCGCCATCAAAGCAGCCCACGCCGCCATGCTGATCCCGAACGGCGCGCCGCGCGCGCGCGGATTGCCCGCATAGGCGACCGCGTACCACGCGCGCGCCACCACCCATACCGCGCCGATCACTGCTGCCACGCGCGGGCTGAAGTAGATCGCCGCCAGCCACAGCGCCGGCAGGAACAGGATGAAGTTCTCGAGCGTGTTCATGTGGATGCGGAAGGCGCGATCGAAACCTTCGGCGACACCGGTGGTCGCCGGCGCCGGGACGCGATGCCGCACCCGCATGCGGCCGACGTACACGACGCAGCCGAAAACCAGCAGGAGCGCTGCCAGCGTGACCAGCGCGGGCCAGTGAAAGGTGGTTCCCATTGTCATTCCCGTCGATGCTGTTGGGGCGGGCGCATGTTAGCGGTCCGCGGTGCACCCTGCCGCTACAGCCGCAGTGGTGCGACGACGCCGGTGATCTCCAGGTAGCCGCGGCCGACGCGGCGATCGCTCTCGAGCAGTTCGCTGGCGCCCTCCCAGTAAACGGCGCCGGTGGTGGCGCGCGAATCGAGCTCCTGGTCGTTCATCAGCGGCCGCGTTTCGAAATGCCGCGATCCGACGCGGATGCGCTGCGCGACTGCATAGGTGGCGTTGGTGCGCGGCGAGCGCCACGTTGCGGCGGGCTCGAAGGCCACATCGTCACCGCCGTAGAGCGTCAACCGCCCTCCTGCATCGCGCAGCGAGGCGTAGGTGTGTATGGGTCTCGATCCCTGGCGCGGCCGGATCTGGAATGCGGTCAGCGCGGCGCCGTCGTCGAGGTTCATGCCGAGCCAGTCCCAGCCGGCGGCGCGGTCGTCGAGGATGCTGCTCGACCACTCGTGATCGAGCCACGCAGTGCCCGAGGCTTCGATCGTCGACGCGCCTTCGCGCCGCAGCGTCGCGCGCACCGCGAGCTGCGGCTGCGAGTAATAGAAGCTCGCCTGCCCGGACTGCGGCCCCTTCCGCGAATAGCCATCGCGGCCCTGCAGCAGCAGCGGCTGGCGCATGTCGGCGACGAAGTCCAGCTCGAAAGTGCGTGCCGGCAGCACGCATCGATAGCCGCCGGAGCGACCGGCCGCCGGGTCGCGCCACCTTCGCCAGCGGTCGAGCCGGATGTCGGTGTCCTCGAGCGAGGCTTCCACCAGCGTGCGGAACCCGCGCGCTGCACGCGCTCGTCGTGCAGCAGCGCACCGCGCGCCGGATCCGCAATCGCCGCGTGCGCGATGATGATCGGGCGGCGCGAAGCGGCTTGTGCTGCCGTCGATGCCGGTGGCGACGCGAAAGAACGTCACCTGGAACCCCAGCGGGCGCGGGCGGCGCGTCCAGCCAGCCGGTCAGGTACCACCACTCGGTTCGGTAGTCGGGGTGCGCGCCGTGGTCGCGCGGGAAAATCAGCGGGCGCGGGACGACCATCGCGAACGAGGATGGCGTCAGCTCCTGCCCTTTGCTCCGGCAAAAGGCAAGACCCGACCCCATCAGGGCGGCTGCCTGCAGCAGGTGCCGCCGCCGCATCACCAGTCCGCGCTCACCGCGCGCACCGCGTCCATCGAGACGGCGCGCCGGCCGGCGAGCAGTGCCGTGGCTGCGGCTGTCGCCAGCAGCGCGCCGATCAGCACCGTGATCAGGCCGGTCGGCACCGCGAGCTCCATGCTCCAGTGGAACGACTGCGGGTTCACCACGAAGATGAGTACCAGCGCGACCACGAAACCCACCGCGAGCCCGCTCAGGATGCCCAGCAGCGTCACCAGCAGCCCCTCGAGCGCGAACTGCGCGAGGATCTGGCCGCGCGTCACGCCCAGGTGCCGCAGCATGCCGAACTCGCGCGTGCGCGCCAGCGCCTGTGCGGAGAAGGTCGCGGCGATGCCCACCAGGCCGATGACGATCGCGGCGATCTCGATCAGATACGTGACCGCGAAACTGCGGTCGAAGATCGACAGGCTCAGGGAGGCGCAGTTCGCCGACGTGATGAACTCGCCTGCGTGCCGCCTTCGAGGTGCCGCGCACCGCATCGACGACATCGCTCGCGCGCGCCGGGCGCGAAGCCACGCGCGGCATCGGTGCGCGTGTCGCCGGTCATGCGCGCGTAGTCGTATCGCGGACAGCGATCGCGCCGCTTGTCGCGCGTAGTCGCGCCGACGCCGGCGACGCGAAAGCGCTGCGGCGTGCCCGCGAGCGGAATGCGCAGTTCGTCGCCCGCGCGCACGCCGCGCTGCTCGAGCGATTCGCTGATCATGCCGGCGGCGAATCGCCCGGCGCCCCGACTGCGCAGAACCGATCAATGGCAGGCAGGCGCCGCCGCATCCAGCGGGCGAACCAGCAGGGTCACCGGTGCGCGCTGAGCATCGAGCGATATGCGCGCAAAGCGCGAGAACTCCGCCCGCGCACCCCGGTCGCGTGCGCGATCGACGCACGATGCGCTCCGAGAAATGCGCAGTGGTGGCCGACTCGCCGCGGCTGCCGGCGCGCAGATACAGGTCGGCGGGCAGGATCTGTCCGAGCCACACGTCGAGCGACTGTCGGAAGCTCGTCACCATCGTCGCCATCGCGACCATCAGGGCAAAGCTCGCCACGATGCCCGCCAGGCCGATGGCCGCGCCCGACGGCGCCTGCGCGAGCCGCGTCGTCGCACCGAACCACGGCGCGTGCGCGCATGGCGCGCGCGGCGGCCGATCCAGCCGAAGAGCCACGCGCGCCAGGCGCGGCTGCAGCGAGGATGACGCCGACCAGCAGCAGGCCGATGGCCAGGTAGCCGCCAGCGGCAGGCCGTTGACCGCCGGCAGCAGCGTGGCGGCCGCTCCGTGCAGAGCGTGAGGAGACCGATGATCCACGCGCGCCGCGCCTGGCGAGCATCGAGTTCCGCGCCGGCTTTCAGGGCAAGTGCCGGCGGCACGCGCGCCGCACGTGCCGGCATCCAGCCGCCGGCGATGGCCGCCTGACGCCCAGCACGAAGAACGTCAGCGTCCACGCCGGATCGAAGCGCAATGCCGCGCGTGTGCCGGCGAACATGCCGCTGCCGAGGTCGCCGCCCAGGTACGACAGCGCGAGGGCGGCGAGCGCGCCGCCGAGTACCAGGCCCACGACGCTGCCCAGCGCGCCGATCAGCGCGGCCTCCCACACCAGCAGTCGCTGCAGTTCACGCGGCGTCACGCCTGCCACGCGCAGGAAGGCGAGCTCGGTGCGTCGCGCGACCACCGCCTGCGCCTGCAGCGAGTACACGAGGAATGCGCCGGTGAACAGTGCCACCAGGGCCAGCACGTTCAGGTTGACGCGATAGGCGCGCGACACGTTGGACACGCGCTGCGCGGTCTCGTCGGGCGTAGCAATCGTCACGCCCGCGGGCAGCAGCGCCGCGATGCGCTCGCGCGCGGCCGCGGCCGACGCGTTGCGCACGAGCCGGACATCGATGCGCTGCAGCCGACCGGACTGCGCAAATGCCTGCTGCGCGGCGGCGATGTCCATCACGCCGAGTTCCTCGCCCGCGCGGGCACCGGGCAGCGTGCCCACGATCGGCATGTGCACCGTGCCTGCGCCCGACTGCACTGTGAGCAAGCCGCCCGGCGCGACGCCGAGGCGCTGCAGGGCCGCCGGCGACAGGTACAGCCCGTCACCGAGCAGTGCGTAGCGCGCGTCACCGGCAACGGCCGGTTTGCCGAGCAGCGCAGGCGCCAGTGCGACGGCCCGCAGCGGGTCGATGCCCAGGATGCGCAGCGTCGCGTTGCCGCGCGCATCGCGCTTCAGGCCCGGCACCGGTGCTTCGATCTCCACACCGGGCTGGCGGTCTCCACGTCGGGCAACATGGCGATGCGCGCATAGATCGCTTCATCGAATGCCTGCCGTCCACCATTCACCGTGAAGTCGGATTGGCCCAGCACGTGACGCACCGCGCCGGCGAACTCGTCGAGCGCAGACGCGTTGATCAGGTTCACCGCGTAGCCCAGCGCCACGCCCGCGGCGATGGCGATGATCTGCACGATGGCGCGCAGCGGATGCTGGCGCGCGTAGCCGCCGGAGCCGTGCAGCAGCAGCCAGCGGATCATCGTCGCGGTGCCTGTTCGACGAGGCGGCCGTGCGTCAGCCGCAGCACGCGATCCGCACGCGCCGCAGCCGCCTGCGAGTGCGTGACCAGCACGCCCGCTGCACCGCGGCTGCGCACGGCGTCCGCCAGCAGGTCGAGGACGACCTCGGTCAGTCGGGGTCGAGGTTGCCGGTAGGCTCGTCGGCGAGCACCAGCGCGGGCCGATGCACCAGCGCGCGCGCCACCGCTACGCGTTGCAGTTCGCCGCCGGAAAGTTCCATCGGCATGCCGGCCTCGCGGCCTGCCAGTCCCACCGCACCCAGCAGTTCGATCGCGCGGGCGGATCTGCGCTCGGGGTCCTCGCCGAGCAACGCCAGCGGCAGTTCGACGTTTTGCAGCACCGTCAGGTGCGGCAGTATGTGAAAGGCCTGGAACACGAAGCCCAGCTTCGCGCGCCGGGTCAGCGTGCGATCGGTGTCCGACAGCGCGGCCACGTCGATACCGTCGATGCGCACGTGACCCGCGTCCGGCCGATCGAGGCCCGCGATCAGATTGAGCAGCGTCGACTTGCCCGAACCGGATTCGCCGACGATCGCGACGTACTCGCCGGCTGCGACGTCTGCAGCGCGTCCAGCACCGCGCGGTCGCGGAAACGCTTCGACAGTGCGACCACGCTCAGCATGAATCGATTCTACGGGCGGCGCGACGATGATTGCGGTGTCGACGAGCCGCTAACATGCGCTGGCCTTTCCGACCGGACTGACCTTGAACGATTCGCACAATCCCGCCGGCGCAGCCGCCGTCCTCTCGACGGCGTGCGCGCGGCCGCCGCGCGCCTGGCCGGCAACATCGAGACGACGCCGTGCGTGTGCACTCGCGCACGCTGTCGCAGATCACCGGCGCAGAGGTCTACCTCAAGTTCGAGAACCTGCAGTTCACCGCGTCGTTCAAGGAGCGCGGCGCGTTGAACAAGCTGGCGCTGCTTACGCCGGAGCAGCGCGCCAGCGGCGTGATCGCGGTGTCGGCGGGCAATCACGCGCAGGGCGTGGCTTATCACGCGCAGCGCCTGGGCATTCCAGCGGTCATCGTCATGCCGCGCTTCACGCCGACGGTGAAGATCGAACGCACGCGCGGCTTCGGCGCGGAGATCGTGCTCACCGGCGACACCTTCGACGATGCGCGCCAGCAGGCCGGCGTCATCGCCGCCGAGCGCGGCCTGACGATGGTGCATCCCTACGACGACCTCGACGTCATCGCCGGGCAGGGCACGGTCGCACTCGAGATGCTGGCCGAGCAGCCGCAGCTCGACTGCCTGTGCGTGGCCATCGGCGGCGGCGGGCTGATCTCCGGCATCGCAGTGGCGGCGCGCGCGCTGAAGCCGGACATCACGCTGATCGGGGTGCAGACCGAGCAGTTTCCGTCGATGTACGCGGCTTTCCGCGGTGTGCAGATGCCCACGGCCAACGCCACGCTGGCCGAAGGCATCGCGGTCAAGCATCCCGGCGAGCTCACCGCGCCGATCGTCAAGCGGCTGGTCGACGACGTCGTGCTGGTTTCCGAAGGCGACATCGAGCAGGCGATCGTCATGCTGCTCGAAATCGAGAAGACCGTCGTCGAAGGCGCGGGCGCGACCGGTCTGGCGGCGCTGCTGAAGCACCGCGAACGCTTCGCCGGCCGCAAGGTGGGACTGATCCTGTGCGGCGGCAACATCGATCCGATGGTGCTGGCCGACATCATCGAACGCGGCATGGTGCGCGCCGGGCGACTGGCGCGCATCCGGGTGCACACGCGCGACGTGCCGGGCGAACTGGCCCGCGCAGCCACGCTGATCGGCCAGGCCGGCGCGAACGTCGAGGAAGTGGCGCACCAGCGCGCTTTCACCACGCTGCCGGTGCAGAACGCCGAACTGGAGTTCGTGCTGCAGACACGCGGTCCCGAGCACATCGAGGACGTGCTGCGCGTGCTGCGCGCGGCGGGTCTGTACGCCAACACGCATCCGTACTGACGCAGGCCTGACGTAGACCCGACCCGCGCTGCGCATGACGCGCGATCGGGGGAGGGTGGCTCGTCCACACGCGGCCGATCCGCTTGCGCCAGATCAGACGGCGGCCCGCGTCGCGCGGTTACCTTGTCTCTCCGAACATCGAGAACAACAGGGAGGCGGCCGCATGGCAGACCCAGACCGTATTCCCGGATTCGCAAACGTGGCGGCAGCCGCTGTGGCGGACGCCAGTGCCCGCGTGCGCAAGACCACGGCACGACTGCGGCGTGCGCTGGACTGGAACACGAAGCTGCATCCCGACATGCAGCCGCGCATCGTCATCGATCGCCGTCGCGGCGATCGGCTGCTCCTGCCGACACCGTTGCTGGTTGCCTCCGAACTGCTGGCCGTGCCGGCCGGACGTACGCTGACCATGTCGCAGCTGCGCGGGCGGCTGGCGCTGCGTCACGATGCCGACCGTACCTGTCCGCTGATGACAGGCATGTTCGCCAAGATCGTGGCCGGCGCGGTGGCCGACGACATCGAGCATCACCGCAGCGAACGCTGGCCGATCTGGCGGCTGGTCAGCGACGATGGCCGCATCAATCCCGACTGGCCGCTCGACGCGCTGTATCGTGCGACGCGTCTCCGCGCCGAGGGCGTGAAGATCGGCCGCAAGGGCGGCCAGTGGCAGGTGCTGACGCCCGGCTAGGCGAAGACGCCATTACGCTCCGGGTGCCGCGCACGCGGTTTGCTCGGAGGGCGCGATGGCCGAAGCTGACAAGCCTTCTTTCTCGTTTCTGGACCTGCTGCCGCCCGCGTCGGATCCGGCAGTAGAGATCCGCGCAGGAATTCTTGCGCCGGAAGCCAGCATTTCACCGAAATTCTTCTATGATGCTCTCGGTTGCAAGCTGTTCGAGGCTATCTGTGAGCTGCCTGAGTACACCTTGCCGCGTGCGGAGGCTGCCATCCTGCGGCGCCACGCGCTCGCCATCGCCGACAAGGTCGGCCGCCGCGGCACGTTGATCGATCTCGGCGCGGGTAACTGCGCCAAGGCCGAACGCCTGTTCGCGACGCTGCAGCCGCGCCAGTACGTGGCGGTGGATATCGCGGCGGACTACCTCCACGTTCAACTCGAAGCGCTGGCGCGGCGGCACCCGGATATCGACATCGTCGGCCTGGCCAGCGATTTCAGCGACGGGCTGTCGTTGCCGCCGGGCATCGCGGATGCACGGTGCACCGTGTTCTACCCGGGCTCGTCCATCGGCAATTTCGGCACCGCCGAAGCGATCGGGCTGTTGCGAACACTCCATCGGGCCTGCGCTGGCGACCATCTCGTGCTGGGTGCCGACCTGATACGCGCGCCGGCGGCCATGGTCGCGGCCTACGACGATGCGCTCGGCGTGACCGCAGCGTTCAACCTGAACGTGCTGTGCGTCGTGAATCGACTGGCCGGCACCGACTTCAATCCTGCCGACTGGCGCCACGTTGCGCTGTACAACGCTGCCGAACGACGCATCGAGATGCACGTCGAGGCGCGCTGGCACGCGGTGGTGAAGTGGCCGACGGGCATGCGCGGATTCATGCCGGGCGAACGCATCCATACGGAGAACTCGTACAAGTACACACCGGAGTCGCTGGCTGCGCTCCTGCGCGAAGCCGGGTTCGTGCAGATCGATACGCTGACCGACGACGCGCGGGAGTTCGCGGTGGCGGTGGCGCGCGAGAGGCGCCGGATCCCGTCAGCCGCGCGCGAGCCGTATCGTCGTGTACGCGTACGGGATAGTCCTGGCGGAACCAGTTGCGGAACGAAGGCCGTGCCAGGCGCGCGGCCGCGCGACGACGCCTTCAGCACGTAGTGTTCACCGTCGAAGAAGTCGGCCGAGTAGCCCGGGTAGTAGTCACGGGGCGTGAAGCCGTCGAAGCCGGCGAAGGGCGTGGCGGTCCACTCCCAGCCGTTGCCCACCATCTGCTGCACGCCGTGCGGTGTCGCGCCGCTCGGCGAAGCATTGACCGGCCACAGATCGAAGTCCGCGAAATCGGCGTTCGCGTGCGGGAAGTGACGCCGGTCGCGCATCGCCCCAGGGCCATGCGCGACCGGAGTCGTAGGCAACCTGTTGCCACTCCGCCTCGGTCGGCAGACGCGCGCGCCGGACCACCGGGCGTAAGCCATGGCCTGCACGTGCGTCACGTACGCCGGTTCGTGCAGCGGCAGCGGCACGCTGTCGAACATGCGGCGCAACCACCACGCGTCGTCGTGCATCTGCCAGAAGTGCGGTGGGTGGCCGCCGTCCTGCACGAAGCGCAGGTAGTCGCCGTTGGTGACCTTGTGGCGTGCCAGTTCGAACGTATCAACGGACTGCAAGTGGCGAGGGAACTCGTTGTCCCAGCCATATGCGCCGTGCGCCTGGCCGAGCGTTGCCTGGCCGCCGGGAATCACGACCCAGCCGGGCTCCGGCGCGGATGAAGTCGGGGGCGGTGTGCGCCGCACTGGTGGCCGCTTTTCCCGCGGATCCAGCGCGTGCAGCAGGTAGGCGAGCGTCTCCGCATGCATCCAGCGGTGTTCGATCGCAGTCAGCAGACGTTCTTCCGGCAGGTCGTCCCAAAGGTCGTTGGCTCGCGGCGCACGCGCGCCACGTAGCCGCGGACCTCGGCAAGCGCTGGCCAGTCGCCGGCCTTGTCGGCAGGTGCCTGGCCGGGCGCCGGATCGATGCCGCGCTCGAACAGACGGTCGAATCCGTCGTTGAAGGCCGGCAGATCCCGCACGCCGCGCGCGAGCTGGTTCCAGTCGAACGCGTCGAGGTGGCCGACGTAGAAGATCAGCCGGTGGCGATCGGGAAGCGGCCGGGCGAGGAGCGTGGCGTCCGCCACCATGCCGAACAGCGCGTCGGCGTGCGCCAGCGCCTGCCGCCACTCGCGGCGCAGCGCCGCGTGGCGGGCGACCGAGGCGTCCCGGGCGCGAGGCAGGAGTTCCAGCAGCGTCTCCATCGGGGCGATGCAGCAACCGGCGTGCGCGGCGCGATGCCTGGGCGGTGGATTCGAAGCCCGGAATTGTCCTCTCAAACGATCGCATGACTCAATCGCCGGCGACGCATACCGAAGAACACGTACCTGCGCCACCTTGGAATGCCCATGAAGTCGATCACGCTGGAAATCGCCGACGACACCGAAGCGCGCCTCGGCGCGCTGTCGCAGAAGTGCGACGCTACTCCCGGCGAGTTCGTCGACCTGGTCTGCGAGTCGCTGGACGACGACTGCCTGGCGCGGGTCATCGGGCAGGCGATCGAGGACGCGACGGTGATGTCGCTGGTGGCGGGGGTGGGGAGGTTGCCGGCGAGGAAGCAGGCGGCGTAGCGCGCCGCGGAGCTTCAACGAAACGGCCGCCCAGGGGCGGCCGTTTGCATTCCAGGCGCGGCGCGCGCCGCGCGTGGATCAGCGCCGTGCTTCGAACAGCGTCGTCTCCGGATTCGAGCCCTTGAGTGCTTCCGCGATCTGCTTGCGGGCCTTGATGAAGGGCGAGTGCTTCGCTTCCACGGCGAGGAATTCGTCGAGGTCGCCGTGTTCGCGCTGCAGCTTGGGCACGAGCTTCATGAAGACGTCGGTCAGTTCCGGATCGAACTGCTTGCCGCGGAGCGACTGGATCTCCGTCAGCGCCTCGGACACCTTCCACGCCTCCTTGTACGGACGCTTGTGAGTCAGCGCATCGAACACGTCGGCCAGCGCCGTGACGCGCGCGGCGATCGGGATCGCCGTGCCGGCGAGCTTCATCGGGTAGCCGGAGCCGTCCCACCGTTCGTGATGGTGCCGGGCGATTTCCTCGGCGATATGCATCTGCGGCACGTTCGACTTCGCCAGGATGTCGGCGCCTGCCGTGGTGTGCGTCTCCATGATCTCGCGCTCGCCGGGCGTCAGGCGGCCGGGCTTCAGCAGGATGGCGTCGGGGACGACGAGCTTGCCGATGTCGTGCAGGCGGGCGGCGAGGTCGATCAGGAAGCACACGTCGTCCTCGAGGCCTACCTCCTTGCCGAGGATCGAGGCCAGGCGGCCGACGCGGTAGCAGTGCTCGCCGGTGGTGTCGTCGTGCAGTTCGGCGGCAACCGACTGCTGTTCGAGCAGAAGGATGCGGTTGCGGACCAGTTCTCGTTCGCCCAGTTGCGTGCGCAGCTTGCCGCGCTGGTTCGCCATCGCGATGTCGACCTGGTTCAGCCCGCTGGGTGACTCGACCTGCCGCAGATATTCGGAGTGGTGCATCAGCACCTGCGCCGCCTTTGCTTCGCGGTTCAACGCGAGCATCTCGTGCAGGTAGACCAGCGCGACGTCGGGCTGGCCAGCGGCCTCGTAGCCGGCGACGCACGTGGACAGGGCCTCACGCACCTCCGAACGCAAGGTCCTGCGAGCGCTTTCCAGCACCCGCTTGAGGCGGGTCAGCCCCACATCCTTGTTGTTGGTGTGAATCTCGATGAGGCCGCTCGCCATCGAGGAAGCGAACTCGGCGCGCGGCGTGGGAAAGCGGGCGGCAATGTGACGCGCAGACTCGCAGTGTTGTGCGGCGTGGGTGGTCTCGCCGATCTCGAGCAACAGGCGTGCGTAGTGGGCTTCCGCCAGGACGCGATGGAAGCCGAGCGACGCATCCGGTGGGTCGGCCAGCATCTCGATCGCATCACGCGCCGCGCGTATGCCAGTCTTGACGTCCTTGGTATGCAGTGCGCATCCGGCGATGTTGGCGAGCGCGAGTGGACGAACGAGCAACTCATGCGGTGTATTGCGCGACAGGAGTTCGGCCCTTGTGAAGCAGTCGATGGCGCTCCCATACTGCGCTGCCGTCATCATCGCAATGCCGAGGTTGTTCCAGACTGGTGCCTCGACGCCAGCGTCGGCGAGAGCCCGGGCTTCTGCTATCGCGTTGGCGAAGTGTTCGGTTGCGCCCGGTATGTTGCCTGTCTCGATCAGCATGCCACCGGCTATCGAGTAGGCCCGTCGCATCAGGTTGCGGTCCCCCAGTTGCCTTGCCTGTGTCAATGCTTGATTGGCGGCTTTCAGGGCATCCTGAGCCAGATTGGTCAGGTAAAAGTACTGCGCAACGGCGAGAAGGCAGTCAAAGGATTCAGGGACTGCCAATTCGTCTGGGATGCCGCTCAGATCCTCGAGCGCTTGTCTGAACTCCCCCAGCGACTCCGTGCTGGGGGAGGACAGTCTGGGCCGAAGCTGTGACAGCAGATCCGCACATTGCGCGCGGATCTGGTCGGCAGGTGTGGCTGGAAGGCGGCGGACATGAGGGCGATTGTCGATAGCCCTGTGGCAGGGCATTGCGGGAAAAGCATTGGACTAAAGGGACAGTCCGTCCCCCTTGCCAAACGCAGGCATTTGACTTCTAATCCTCTCAACTCGCTAGTTACGGCCACAGGCGGGGGAACTTGAGCTTGCAAACCGACCGTTTAGCGGATGGAGAGGGCGCCATGGACACCATTGAGATCGTCGAAGTCAAGGAAGTAACCGAAGAGCTTTCGCTGACCGAGCTTGCGCAAGTGAGCGGCGGCTGCGGAGGAAACAGAAGGGCGAGCGGCGCCCCTTCTGTTTTCTGGGGAGGGAAAAGGGGTTTCAACCCTTCGCAGGACAACCGGGGCCTCCTCCCGTCGCCATCGGGCCGACCGCCTGTAGTCGAACGTCGCGTCCCACTTGAGCTAAGGATCCGGCTGTCGGTGCCAGCTTGACCAGCGCCGACATGCCTTGCTCCGCGCGCCGCCAAGACCATCCGTTATCTTCCGTTCCCTGGCACCACTCGAATTCGCCTGCAGCAGATCCTTTCAGGTTCACGGCACGCTCTTGTCGATCCCTTGTTCCGCGGCTGCCGCTGGCGAGCACAGCCCTGCGTCGAGCCCTCCCATTCTTCGCGAGTCGTGCATGCGCACTGGGCCGTCCGGTGACGAAGTGTCCTCGTCCCCCGGTAAGCGACGTCCAGTTCGCTGCAGAAGCCCATTTTCAGCGAGACGAGCGCGCCGTCTTCGTTCTCTCGCCACTGGGCGAGTTCGAGTGGCGGTGCCATGCAGCCAGGGCAAGTTGCCCAACGCGATGAAGGCGTGGGGCCAGGATCCGCCGGCGCGGAACAGACTATATCGAAGTGTGTAGTCATGGGTGCTGGTGCCCCCGGCACTTGAGTTCGACAAGTTCACGCACCTCGGCGCTGTTCGCAGGGTGATCACCCCTGCCGCGATATAGGAAGTACAGTAGGTGGCGCGACTGCTTCTCACTCAGCCCGGCCAACGCTCCGGACAACTCGTTGGCGCGGGTGCGCTCAGTTCTGCGAAAGCAGTTGCGCGGACAACGACAACTCGGCATAGCGCTCGGCCATCGCCGTACTATACGTTTTGTTTTTTGTATAACAACGCCGATGATGCCGGTGCTGCAGCGCGGGAAGGTCTCCCTTCCCGCGCCACCACTATCAGGCCGTGATCTCCTTCGACGTAATCACATACTTGAAGCTGTCCGGATCCAGCGAATCCAGCCGCCCCTTCTTTCGTTCTCCGCCTGCGGATACATCAGGAACGGCACCGGCGCGAAGCGGCTGCCGGGCAGCTTGACGTCGTGGGCATAGTTGTAGCCCATCCAGTTACCCTCCCACCCGCCCCACAGCATCGTCCGTGATTTCTTCACAACTTCGTCGTTCACGGTCAAGCCGGGCGCTTCTTCGAGGATGACCTTGCGGACGTCTGCGGGGTCGGCGGGGACCCAGCCGGATCCCCTGCGCGTAGAACTCGCGCGCGACAGTGCTGGGCTTTGGTGATGACGCCGGGCTTCGGACCCATGCTCTTGTAGTTGCGCGGCGACGTGGTCACGCGGATGCCGTAGACGTCACGGGCCGGCACGCCGGCCGCGCGTGCCAGCGCCACGAACAGGGCATTCAGGTCCGCGCACTTGCCGTTCAACGTGTTCGTTTCCAGCATCGCCTTGACGTTGCCCTCGCCGCAGCCGCGGGTCTTCGGGTTGCGCTCGGTATTCTCGATCACCCAGTCGTAGATGGCACGGGCCTTATCGACGTCAGTTTTGGCGTTTTTGGTGATTTTGAGCGCTGTTTCCCGGATGATGCCGTCTGTTGGCGCGGATTCGCTGCCACGCAGGAAAAGCGCCTGCTCCTGTGTCGAGGCCGGCGTGCCGGCACCGGTCTGCAGCGGGATGAATCGGTCGCGCGTGCGGAAGCGGCTGGTGACCTCGACCATCGGCGCTGCCTCGCCCGCCTTGAAGGTCGCGGCGAGCATGCCGGCATCGTAGGGGGGAACGGAGACGAACTTCGCCTCGGCGGCGTTGCCTCCGGTGACGGTGTTCGACAGGGTCTCGAACCACTCGGTCTTGTTCGTAAGCGGCATCGGCACCCACGCCAGGATGGGACCGGGCCCGGGCGCGACTTCCAGCCGATGGACGACTTCGAAGGTGCGCCAGCCCTGCGGCGGCAGATCGGTGCCGGCGGCGGGAGCCGCCGGGGTCTGGGCGTGCGCAGCCCAGGGTGCGACGGCGAGCAGGCCGGCGGCCGGGGCTGCCTTGAGCAGCGTACGACGATGCATGGAAATCTCCGGAGGGAGGGTGGCGGCACGCGCCAACGATGCGTTGCCGGACTCCTAGCGGCCAGGCGCTGATCCGAGCAACGGGCGGATTCTGCTCAGGATGGCGGGCGTTGTCCATTCGGACTCGCCCACCAGCACATAGCGGATGGCGCCGGCGCGGTCGACGATGTAGCTCGTCGGATAGACGCCGACGCCCCAGGCCTTCGCGACCGCGCCGTCCGTGTCGCGCACGATCGGAAAGCGGATGCCGGTCTTCTGCACGAAAGGTTCTATGCGCGCGGCGCCTTCGCGCAGGTTCACGCCCAGCACTTCGAAGCCCTGCGGACCGAGCTGGTCGCGCAGGCGTTGCAGTGCCGGCATCTCGGCCACGCAGGGTTCGCACCATGTCGCCCAGAAGTTGACCAGCACGACAGTGCCGCGCAGCGCATCCCAGTCGAAGGGCGTGCCGTCGGTGTGCAGCAGGTCGACGCGGGGTGCATCACGGCGGCCGGTCCACCGTTTCAACTCGCCGGCACGCGCGCCTGCAGGTATTGCAGCCGGCCACGCTGCCAGCATTGCCAGCAACGCGCGCCGGCGCAGATCGCAGGGCCGACGTCCGGGCACCCGCTCAACGCTCGACGGATACGCCGCTGCCTGCGGCCATGTCGCCGACGACCGCCGCACGCGCGAAACCTTCGTCGCGGAACACGGCCAGCACCGCGTCGACGGCCGTCGGCGCGCACGCGACCAGCAGACCGCCGCTGGTTTGCGGATCGGTCAGCAACGCGCGCGTGGTGTCGTCGTTGTCGCGCAACGTCACGTGCCGTCCGTAGCCGGCCCAGTTGCGTCCCGAGGCCCCGGTGACGAAGCCGCGCGCCGCAAGTTCGGCCACGCCCGGCAGCAGCGGGATGTCGCGCACGCGCAGGCGCGCGGCCAGGCCGCTGCCGAGCGCGATCTCGTTGAGATGCCCCAGCAGTCCGAAACCGGTGACGTCGGTCAGCGCATGCACGCCGTCGATGTCCGCCAGCCGCGGTCCCGGCGTGTTGAGCTGCGTCGTGTTGGCGATCATCGCGGCATAGCCCGCGGCATCGAGCGCTTCCTTCTTCAGCGCGGCCGAGTAGATGCCCACGCCGAGTGGCTTGCCCAGCACCAGCACGTCACCCGCCTGCGCGGAGGCATTGCGCCGCACCTTCTTCGGATGTACCAGCCCAAGCGCGACGAGGCCGTAGATCGGTTCCACCGAATCGATGGTGTGGCCGCCGGCGATCGGGATGCCGGCCTGCGCGCAGATGGCTTCGCCGCCCTCGGCGATGCGGCGGATGACGCTCACCGGCAGTTTGTCGATCGGCATGCCCATCAGCGCCAGCGCCAGGATGGGGCGGCCGCCCATCGCGTACACGTCGGAGATCGCGTTGGTCGCAGCGATGCGCCCGAAGTCGTACGGATCGTCGACCACCGGCATGAAGAAGTCGGTCGTCGCGATCAGCGCCTGCTCGTCGTTGAGCTGGTAGACGGCCGCGTCGTCGGCGGTCTCGATGCCGACCAGCAGTTGCGGCGGCACGATGCCGCTCGCGCCGCGCAGGATCTCGCTCAGCACGCCCGGTGCGATCTTGCAGCCGCAGCCGCCGCCGTGCGCGAAGGAGGTGAGCCGGATCTTCAGGTCGTCGGGGGCGTTCATCGATGCTCCACTGGAAGTCGGGCGATTATGGACCCGCCGCTACACTCGCTGCGACGCGCGCGGCGCATATCGATACAACGCGATGAAGTTGAGACGATCGGTGGAGTTTGCCGCCGGGCTGCTGGCGGTTGGAATCACGTCGAGCGCGCAGGCGCAGCGTGCGCCGACGAGCGACGGGCTGGCCGAGAGCTACGTGCAGGCGCAGGAGTTCGGACGGCGCGACGAGTCCGAGGAAGCGACCCGCGGCTATCACCGCGACGTGCTGCTGCCGGAGTTCAGCCAGCGCTATCGGCAGCACTTCCGCGACTGCGCGTCGAACGTGCCGAACCCGGAGACCACGCCGTTTTCGTTCGTCGCGGCCATCGGTGCCGACGGCAAGGTCCAGCGTGTGGAGCGACAAGTCGACCAACGTGTTCCAGTGCGTGCGCGGCAAGCTGCTGTTCGACCGCTTCACCCCGCCGCGGGCGCCGTTCTACCTGTACATCCATATGCGGTTCACGAATTGACTGTGCGCAGTCGCCCGCGACCGCGCACAGGCATCCCCGCGAATGCGGGGACCCGATTGCGGCGCCGTTGCGATGGGGGGAAGAAAGTCGAACTGGATCCCCGCCTTCGCGGGGATGACACCGAAGTTTGCGCAGGGTCGCCCGCAAGCGGTCGACCTGCAAAACTACGGCATCTGTATCTTGCCGCCGCCGCCAAGTCCACCCGGCGGGAAGCCCGCGCCACCCTGGCCGGGCAGCACGATCGATGACGCAGCCTGACGGCGCAGGTCCTGCAGTTCCTTCACCGTGCGCTCGACCGCGACCTTGGCGGCTGCGGCATAGCCCTGCACGGCCTGATCGAGCGACGTCGCTTCGATTTCGAAGCTGATCGGCAGCGGGCCCATCTGCGTCATGATCTGCGCCTCGCCGGTGTAGGCGATCGGGCGCGCACCGTCGGGGGCGCCGCTGGCGGTCACCGGCACCATTGCGCGGATCGTGCCGACCTTGCGATCGGTGTAGATCTCTTCGCGGTACAGGCCGGCGGCGTCCATGCTGATGTCGAGGTCGGCGGCAGAAGCCATCGTGTTTCTCCGTTGGTTGCGGTCACTCGAGACCGACGGGAATGCCCATCACCGCATTGAAGCCGGCGTCGACATGGGTGATCTCGGCGGTGATGCCCGCGGCGAGGTCCGACAGCAGGAACGCGGCCACGTTGCCGACTTCTTCGATGGTGACGTTCCGGCGCAGGGGTGCCGTGCTTTCGACGACGGTCAGGATGCGCGAGAAGCCCTTGATGCCGGCGGCGGCCAGTGTCTTGATCGGCCCCGCGGAGATGCCGTTGACGCGGATGCCGTGCGGGCCGAGGCTCGTCGCCAGGTAGCGCACGCTTGCCTCCAGGCTCGCCTTCGCCAAGCCCATCGTGTTGTAGCTCGGCACCGCGCGCTCCGCGCCGAGATAGGTCAGCGTCAGCAGAGCGGCGGGGCGTCCCTGCATCAGCGGCAGCGCGGCCTTGGCCAGCGCGGGGAAGCTGTACGCGGAGATGTCGTGTGCGATACGGAAGTTCTCGCGCGTGAAACCTTCGAGGAAATCACCCGCGATCGCCTCTCGCGGTGCGTAGCCGATCGAATGCAGCAGGCCGTCCAGATGGCCCCAGCGCTGCTTCAGCGCGTCGAAGGTGGCGGTGATCTGCGCGTCGTCGGTGACGTCCATGTCATAGACGAGGTCCGAGCCGAACTCGGCGGCGATCTCGGTGATGCGGTCCTTGAAGCGCTCGCCGACATAGGTGAAGGCGAGTTCGGCGCCTTCGCGGCGGCACGCCTGCGCGACGCCGTAGGCGATCGATCGATTGGACAGCACGCCGGTGATCAGCAGGCGCTTGCCGGACAGGAAGGGCATGAGGAACGGTGGGTGCGGCGAAGGAAACGGCGGAGTATAGGCGGGGGAGGAAAGGCAAGCCGGATTCCCGCTGGCGCGGGAATGGAGTTGGCTGGTTGGATCCCGGCCGTCGCCGGGAGGACGACTACGGAGGCCGGCGCCATTCCGTCGCCCCGGCGAAGGCCGGGGCCTAATGCGCTCACCGCGCCGCCGAAGCCACCTTGCCGTTGCGCGGCGGAGCTTTGGCGACAGGATGTGCAGCGGGCCTGCTCGCGGCTGACGCAGGCTTCGCGCCTTTCTTCGCCGTCGCGGGTCGTGCCGCTGCAGGCACCGTCAGCTCCAGCCGTTGCCCTGCGAACAGGCTCGGCGTGGTGAGCTGGTTCCACATGATCACGTCCTTCTCGTTCACCTTGTAGCGCTTCGCCACCGAATGCAGCGTGTCGCCTCGCCGCACGCGATACGTCACCTTGCGCAGGTTGCCCGATTCCGGCACGAGCGCGAAGCGCGCATCGAGACTGTCGGCGGGTATGTCGTCCATGGTCTCGTCGCGCGGCACCAGGATCGTGGAGCCGGCGGCGAGCCGATAGCGCGGCGGAATGCGGTTCGCCTCGCGCAGCTTGTCTTCGCTGATGCCGACGCGCGTCGACACCGCGGACAGCGTATCGGCCGGCTTCAACGTGTAGGTGGTCCAGCTCGCCAGCGGCTGTCCGGTCGCCTCCCACGCCGCCAGGTTCGCGTGAAAGCTCGCGGCCTTGTCGGCGGGCAGCAGCAGCGTCGGCTGCGCGGCGCCGACGATCACCGGGCGGTTGAACTGCGGATTGAGCGCGCGGAACTCCTCGATGCTCATGCCTGCGAGCCTGGCCGCGGTGCCGACGTCGATGTCGCGCGTCTTCTGCACCATGACGAAGTAGGGCGAGTTGGCGAGCGGCGGCAGGACGATTCCGTACTTCGCCGGGTCCGCGACGATGTTCTTCACCGCCTGCAGCTTGGGCACGTAGTGCTGCGTCTCGACCGGCATGCGCAGGTCCGTGTAGCCCGTGCCCTTGCGCAGCTTGCGGTTGCGCTCGATGGCGCGCGCGACCGAGCCCTCGCCCCAGTTGTAGGCGGCCAGCGCCAGGTGCCAGTCGCCGAACATGTCGTACAGCTTCTGCAGGTAGTCGAGGGCGGCGCGCGTGGAGTCGATCACCGAGCGGCGCTCGTCCTTCCACATGTTCTGTTCGAGGTCGTAGTGCTTGCCCGTCGACGGAATGAACTGCCACAGCCCGGCGGCCTTGGCGGTCGACACGGCCTCGGCCTGGAACGCACTCTCGACGAAGGGCAGCAGCGCGAGTTCGGTCGGCATGTGGCGGCGCTCGACTTCCTCGACGATGAAGTACAGGTAGCGGCTCGAGCGCTCGGTCATGCGGCCCATGTACTCGACCTGTTCGGCATACCAGCGCGTGCGCTGGTCGGCGAGTTTCGTGTCCAGGTCGGGCATTGCGAAGCCGGCGCGGATGCGCTGCCACAGGTCGATCTGCGGCGGCGGCGGGACGGGGGCCGCGGCCGGTGCGGGCGGTACCGGCGTGGGCGCGGTCCCCGCAGGTGTCGCGGCGGGCGGCATGTGTTCAAGCAGCGTGCCCATCGCATCGGGACTGGAGGCCGCCGCCGTCGGCGCCGCAGCGGCAGCGGTCGCCGCCGTTGTCGACGATGCGACAGCCGTTGCGGGAGCATCGGCGGGTCGGGCCGGCGCGCTGCGCGCAACCGGTGCCGATGACGGATCGCTGCGCGTGGATTCGCCGACCGTCGCGCAGCCGGCGGCGAGCATCGCCACCAGCGCGAGGCACAGACGCTGCGCGCGAGATCGGAGAGGATTCATCGACATGCAGGGCGGCAGTGTAGGGAGCCGGGCCGGGTGCGGCAACCCGTGCACTCGCATGAGCGTGAGGGCGCGATCGAGAAAGCCAGAGCGGATGTCGCAGCGGACTTCAGCGGAACCCGTCCTTCCACGCGCGCAACGCCGCGAAGGTCTGCACGCGATCGCTGCCCGCGTCGGCACCCGCCTGCGCGATGGCGGCGGCGCGCACCTCGGGTACCGCGCTGCGCAGGAACGGGTTGGTCGCACACTCGATTCCGACCGTCGACGGCACCGTTGGTTCGCCGCGCGCGCGCAGAGCGGCCGCGTCGAGTGCGCGTTGCTGCAGCACTGCATTGCCGGGCTCGACCGCCAGCGCGAAACGCAGGTTGGACAGCGTGTATTCATGCGCGCAGTAGACGCGCGTGGCCGGCGGCAATGCGGCGAGCGCATCGAGCGACGCCAGCATCTGCGCCGGCGTGCCTTCGAACAACCGTCCGCAGCCGCCCGCGAACAGCGTGTCGCCGCAGAACACGGCCGGCGGCTCGAGCGTCGCTGCAACGTAGGCGATGTGGCCGGCGGTATGTCCGGGCACGTCCAGCACGTCGAACGGTTGCCCCAGTACCTCGATGCGATCGCCGCCGCCGAGCGCGACGTCGACCCCGGCGATGCGTTCGCGGCGCGGCCCGTACACTCGCGCACCGCTGGCGCGCAGCGTCATCACGCCGCCGGTGTGATCGCCGTGATGGTGCGTGACTAGAATGGCCTCCAGCGTCAGATGCCGTTCGGCCAGCGCGTGCAGCACCGGTTGCGCGTCGCCCGGGTCGACGACGGCGGCGCGACCGTTGCGCGCCAGCAGCCACAGGTAGTTGTCGCTGAAGGCCGGCAGCGGCGTGATCAAGAGCGAGTTGTCCGGGTTTGGCACGGTTCCAAAGCGATGGGTCGAGAAAGATGACCGAGCAGGGTTCGATCGTCAGGTTATCCGAGTTCCTGCGTTCGCCGGCGGGCCGCTATGTGCTCGACTGGGAGCAGCGCGCGCTCGACGCCGTGGTGAGCGACGTGTTCGGCTACCACGCGATGCAGCTCGGCCTGCCGGAAATGGACGTGCTGCGCGAAAACCGCATGCCGCTGCGCTTCTGCGCGGCGGACCGTCAGCTCACGCTGCCGCGGGCCGAAATGACGGGCGAGGATGAAACCGCCGGCGACAGCGCCGCGCCGCGCACGCGCGTGGCCGTGATCAACAACTACGAGGAACTGCCCTTCGCCACGCATTCGATCGACCTGGTCGTGATGCCGCACATCCTCGAGTTTGCGCGCGATCCGCACCAGGTGCTGCGCGAGGTGGAGCGGGTGCTGGTGCCCGAGGGTCGCGTGATCATCACGGGCTTCAATCCCGCCAGCCTGTGGGGCGCGCGCCAGTTCGCCGCGCGCCTCGGCGCGTCGCCGTTCCTGCCGCGGGAAGGACATTTCATCGCGCTGCCACGCGTGAAGGACTGGCTGAAGCTGCTGTCCTTCGACCTGTCGCGCGGCCGCTTCGGCTGCTACGCGCCGTCTGCGCGGTCGGCGCGCTGGCTGCAGCGCTGGCGCTTCCTCGAGAAGGCCGGCGATCGCTGGTGGCCGATGCTCGGCGCGGTGTATCTGCTGTCCGCAGTGAAGCGCGTGCGCGGCATGCGGCTGATCGGCGCGGCGTGGAAGCGTCGCGAAGAGATCGTGCCGCAGCTCACGCCGGTGACCACGACGCGCGTGGTGCTGGCCACGGGCGAAGCAACGAGCGCGCGGGTCGTCGGCCCCGCGGCCGCCAACGAGGTTTCATCGCGTCGTAGTGCGCCGCGCGGAGGATCGGATGAGACACGCCGCGCGGGTTGAACTCGTGCCGGAGACGGCGCCATCGCCCGCGCCGGTGGTCGAGATCTGGACCGATGGCGCGTGCAAGGGCAATCCCGGCCCCGGTGGCTGGGGCGCGCTGCTGAAGTACGGCGATCACGAGCGCGAACTCTTCGGCGGCGAGCGCGCCACGACCAACAACCGCATGGAACTGCTGGCGGTCATCGAGGCGCTGGGTTCGCTGACGCGGCGCTGCCGGGTGGTCCTGCACACCGACTCGCAATACGTGAAGCTCGGCATCACCGAATGGCTGCCCAACTGGGTACGCCGCGGCTGGAAGACCAGCGACAACAAGCCCGTGAAGAACGCCGACCTGTGGCAGCGCCTGCAGGCGGCCGCGGCACGGCACGACGTCGATTGGCGATGGGTGAAGGGCCACGCGGGGGATGCAGGCAACGAACGCGCCGACGAACTGGCGAACCGCGGCGTGCAGTCCGTGGCGAAGGCTGGCCGCACGCTCTGATCGGCCGTCCGGGCAACGCCGGTTGCTTGGCCAGTTGCCTCGCCGGTTAGGTCACAAAAGGCGCGCGTTTCGCGCGCTGACGGCACGACGCGGATGCTAAAGTTGCCTGCTTCGCGCCGCCCCTCCGTCCACATGAAGCATCGCGTCACCCTCGCCGCCGTCGGCGTGCTCGCCCTCGTCGCCACCGGCGTCTGGTATGCCACTCAGCGCTCCACGCCGATCGCCGGCACAGGAGAGATCAGCCTTGACCGCAAGGCTGCGGCCGTTCCGCCGGCTGGCGTGGCCGCGGCCGCCAAATCGGCGCCCGGAGCCGGCGCGCCGCTGCCGGTGGAAGTGGTCCGTCTCGCCGCCACCACGGTGAAGGAAGACCTGCAGGCGGTCGGTTCGCTGCGCTCGAACGAGAGTGTCATCCTGCGGCCCGAGGTGGCGGGCCGCATCGCGACCATCGGCTTCAAGGACGGGCAGGTGGTGCGCAAGGGCCAGCTGCTGATCGGGCTCGACGCGACGCTGAACGAGGCCGAGGTCGCACAGGCGAAGGCCGAGAACGATCTCGCGGTGTCCAACCTCAATCGCACGCAGGATCTGGCGCAGCGCAAGTTCCTGTCCGAGACCGCGCAGGAGACCGCGGTGTCGAACGCACAGGTCGCCGAGGCGAAGCTCAAGCTCGCGCAGGCGCGGCTCACGAAGATGCGCATCGTCGCGCCCTTCGACGGCGTGGTCGGCATCCGCGGCGTGAGCCTCGGCGACTACGTCAAGGACGGCGCGGACCTCGTCAACGTCGAGGACGTGCGCGTGCTGAAGGTGGACTTCCGCCTGCCCGAGCGCAATTTCGCGCAGATCCGTGTCGGCCAGACCGTGGACGTGGTTGCCGACGCGCTGCCGGGCCA